>NZ_LMCO01000045.1:0-332528 GCF_001424825.1 Ensifer sp. Root31
CCCGCCGAAACTCGCGTCCCGACCAATCAGCATCCGCCAATCAAGGAAACCTTAAAACGAAGGACATCGTCGCCAGCAGCGCCGCCGCCCTCGTTCAGTGATCGGGCTTATAGACCCCACACATCGAACACGTCAACACTCAATCGCAAAAAATCGACAAGATCGAACAACACATTGAAAATACAAACGAATTGGAAGCGAGAGTTATCAACAGCCCGCTCCGCATCACCAGACCAGCAAAACCAAAACCAGAATCATTGGCCAATCGGTCAAAAAGCGTTGCCAAGAGCCAGGGAACCGCGGAAGGGATCTGGCCGGCAGCCGATTATGGCCGCAGCGCCAGACCACCTGGCACCACCGCCAACACTCGCTCGCGGCTGAAACACCCCCGGTTCTCCCGCACGATCTGCGTCAGAAACTCGCGCACCGCCCTCACCCGCGGCACGGCAATCAAGTCGCGGTGGCAGATCATCCAATAGGTCCGCTTCAACTCGATCTCGTCGGGCAGCACGATCTCAATGTCCTTTTCGTCGCGCGCCATAAAATGCGGCAGCACACAGAGGCCAAGCCCTTGGCGTACGGCCTTCAGCTGCGTGAGGATGCTGGAACTCTGAAAATGCGCCCTGAGGCCCGGCTGGATCTCGCCGAGATAATCGAGCCCGGGCGCGAAGATCATGTCTTCGATGTAACCCACGAAACGATGGGCAGCGAGATCGTTGCGGCTCCTGATCGGCGGATGACTGGCGAGATAGCTGCGGGAACCATAGACATGCAGCGTATAGGGTGTCAGCACCTCTGAATGGTAAGGGCCGGCCTTTGGCGCCGTCAGCGCCACCGACAGATCCGCCTCCTTGCGCGACAGCGACATGATCTGCTGGATCGCCACCAGCTCCAGCGAAATGTTGGGGTAGGTCGCGGCGAAGCTCGAAAGCCTGTCCGACAGGAAGAAGTTACCGAAACCTTCGAGTGTGCTCAGCCTGACGACGCCGCGCTGCGCCGTCAGGCCGTCGCTGATATCGAGCTGCAGCTGCTCGGTCTCGCGCTCGATGCGCTCGGCGGTCTCGACGAACCGCTGGCCGATCGCCGTCAGCACGTAGCCGCGCGGATTGCGCTCGAACAGCTTGACCTTGAGCGCAAATTCCAGCCGGTCGATCCGACGGGAAACCGTCGCGTGGCTGGTGCGCAACCGCCTTGCCGCGGTCGACAATTGCCCGGTGCGGGCGACCGCCAGAAAGAACTGCAGGTCGTCCCAGGTGAAGTTCGGATTCATCTCGCTGCCCCCATCTGTTCGAAAATGAACAGACCCTGTTTGCAATTTACGGGCAGCAGCGCTTGCGTCCAAGCGAATTTTTCCGGATTGTATCGTCGGAGCCGACATCTGAGGAGCATGTCTGGCCAAATTTGAACAGAACGGGACCGATGGTCCGGCAACGCCATGCGCTTGCCGGAGCCGAGCGGGATTTCGCATGGTTTGTGCCGGACTGATGACCCTTGGAGGAGGACACGATGACGAAGAAACTGCTTACCGCATTTGCCATGATGCTTGCCAGCAGCACCGCGGCGCTCGCCGATGCATCCGACGGCAAGGTCAAGATCGGCATCTTGAACGACCAGTCCGGCGTCTATGCCGATTTCGGCGGCAAATCCTCCTACGAGGCAGCGCTGATGGCGGTCGAGGATTTCGGCGGCAAGGTTCTGGGTGTGCCGGTGGAAGTGATTACCGCCGACCACCAGAACAAGGCCGACATCGCCTCCAACATCGCCCGGCAATGGTACGACACCGAGCAGGTCGACAGCATCATGGAGCTGACGAGTTCTTCGGTCGGCCTCGCCGTCCAGGCACTGTCGAAGGAAAAGAAGAAGATCACCATCAATACCGGCGCTGCCACCACAGAGCTTACCGGCAAGCAATGCTCGCCCTATGGTTTCCACTGGGCCTATGACACCCATGCGCTTGCGGTCGGCACCGGTGGCGCGCTGGTCAAGCAGGGCGGCGACAGCTGGTTCTTCCTGACCGCCGACTACGCCTTCGGTTACTCGCTCGAGGAAAACACCGGCAACTACGTCAAGGAAAACGGCGGCACCGTCGTCGGCTCGGTTCGCCATCCGCTGGCGACCACCGACTTCTCATCCTTCCTGTTGCAGGCGCAGTCTTCCGGCGCCAAGGTCATCGGCCTCGCCAATGCCGGCCTCGATACCTCCAACGCCATCAAGCAGGCCGCCGAATTCGGCATCGTCCAGGGCGGCCAGCGCCTGGCGGCCTTGCTCTTCACGCTCGCGGAAGTCCATGGCCTCGGCCTTGAAGCGGCACAGGGGTTGACGCTGACCGAAGGCTTCTACTGGAACCGCAACGAGGAAACGGCAAAATTCGGCAAGCGCTTCATGGAGCGCACCGGCAAGATGCCGAACATGGTCCATGCCGGCACCTATTCCGCCGTGCTTTCCTATCTGAAGGCGATCGAAAAGGCCGGCAGCGATGACGGCGATGCCGTTTCGAAGGAACTGCGTGCGCTGCCCGTCAACGACGTCTTTGCCGAAAACGGCAAGGTCGCCGAGAACGGCCGCATGATCCACGACATGTATCTCTTGGAAGTGAAAAAGCCGGACGAAAGCAAGGAGCCCTGGGACTATTTCAAAGTGCTCGCCACCATCCCCGGTTCCGACGCCTTCATCGATCCGGCCAAGAGCGGCTGCGACCTCGTGAAGTCGTGAGCGGTCGGATCGCGATGACCGCTGTCTTGCCAGAACAGAATGGAGCGCCGCGGGTGGTTTTGTCCGCCCGCGGTCTCCGTCGCGATTTCGGCGGTTTCACCGCCGTCAACAACGTCAACCTCGACGTCCACGATGCACGGGTCCACGCACTGATCGGTCCGAACGGCGCCGGCAAGACGACCGTCTTCAACCTTCTGACCAAGTTCCTGCAGCCGACCGACGGCACGATCACGCTGCTCGGCGAAGACATCACCCGCATGGCGCCGGACAAGGTGGCGCGCATGGGGCTGGTGCGCTCGTTCCAGATCTCGGCGGTGTTTCCGCATATGAGCGTGCTCGAAAATGTGCGGGTGGCGCTGCAGCGGCCGAACGGACTTGCCACCCAGTTCTGGAAGCCGATGTCGGCGCTCGACGGGCTGACGGCAAAGGCCGATCAGCTCATCCGCTCCGTTGGTCTCGATAAGGAAAGAAACGCGGTTGCCGCCGATCTTTCCTATGGCCGCAAGCGGGTGCTGGAGATCGCCACCACGCTGGCGCTCGACCCGAAGGTTCTCTTGCTCGACGAGCCGATGGCCGGCATGGGCCACGAGGATGTCGGCATGGTGGCCGAGATCATCCGCGAGGTGGCGCGCGAACGCGCCGTGCTGATGGTCGAGCACAATCTTTCCGTCGTCTCGACCCTTTGCCACCACGTCACCGTGCTGCAGCGGGGAGAAATCCTCGCCGAGGGCGACTATGCAGAAGTGTCGGCCGACCCGCGGGTGCGCACCGCCTACATGGGCACCGAGGAGGCTTGAGATGAAACCGCTGCTGAAAGTCTCCGGCCTCAACGCCTGGTACGGCGAAAGCCACATCCTGCACGGCGTCGACATGACGGTCGGCGAAGGCGAGATGGTCACCCTGCTCGGGCGCAACGGCGTCGGCAAGACCACCACCCTGCGCTCGATCATGGGAATCGTGCGCAATCGCAAGGGCGCGATCGATTTTTCTGGCGAGGACCTGATCAAGGTTCCGCTGCACCGGGTCGCCCATCGCGGCCTCGGCTTCATCCCCGAGGAGCGCGGCATCTTCTCGACGCTCTCGGTCTATGAAAACCTGCTGCTGCCGCCGGCCGTGGCCAAGGGCGGCATGACGGTCGACGAAATCTTCGAGCTTTTTCCCAATCTGCACGAGCGCCGCAACAGCCCGGGCACCAAGCTTTCCGGCGGCGAACAGCAGATGCTGGCGATTGCCCGGATCTTGAGAACCGGCGTGCGCATGATGCTGCTCGACGAACCGACCGAGGGACTCGCCCCGGTCATCGTCCAGCGCATCGGCGACGTGCTCAAGACATTGAAGGAGCGCGGCATGACCGTTCTTCTGGTCGAACAGAACTTCCGCTTCGCCAGCAAGGTTGCCGACCGTTTCTACCTGATGGATCATGGCCGCATGGTCGGCGAGTTTCCGGTCTCGGAGCTCTCCGATCGCATGGGCATGCTGCATGACGTGCTGGGGGTCTGAGCCATGACCATGATCTTTGGAATTCCACTGCAAGCCTTCCTCGGCCAACTGCTGATCGGCCTGATCAACGGCTCGTTCTATGCACTCCTGAGCCTCGGCCTTGCGATCATCTTCGGCCTCTTGCGCGTCATCAACTTCGCTCACGGCGCGCAATACATGCTCGGCGCCTTCTTCGCCTGGATGCTGCTTTCCTATTTCGGCATCGGCTACTGGCCGGCGCTGATCGTGGCACCGCTTGCCGTCGGGCTTGTCGGCGCCGTCATCGAGCGCACGATGCTGAGAAGGCTCTACACGCTCGATCCGCTTTATGGCCTGCTCTTCACCTTCGGCCTGGCGCTGACGATCGAAGGCACCTTTCGCTATCTCTATGGCGCTTCGGGCCAGCCCTATGCCACGCCGGCAGCCCTTGCCGGCGGCACCAATCTCGGCTTCATGTTCCTGCCCGTCTATCGCGGCTGGGTGATCGCCTTCTCGCTCGTCGTCTGCATCGGCACCTGGCTGGTGATCGAAAAGACCAAGCTCGGCTCCTATCTGCGGGCGGCGACAGAAAACCCTATTCTCGTCCAGTCCTTCGGCATCAACGTGCCGTTCCTGTTGACGCTCACCTACGCGCTGGGGGCTGCACTTGCCGCCCTTGCCGGGGTGCTTGCGGCGCCGATCTACCAGGTCTCGCCGTTGATGGGATCGAACATCATTATCGTCGTCTTCGCCGTGGTGGTGGTCGGCGGTATGGGCTCGATCATGGGAGCAATCATCACCGGCTATCTGCTTGGCGTTGCCGAGGGGTTGACCAAGGTGTTCTACCCCGAAGCCTCCAACATCGTGATCTTCGTGATCATGGCCATCGTTCTCCTGATACGGCCGGCAGGCCTCTTCGGCCGGGATGTTTGATATGACACTGACACTCGATATCGATAAGCCCAGGGAAAAGAAGCCGGTCGTCGCACAAACGATCTTCCTGGCGGCGGGTCTTGCGCTGCTGGTGCTCGCCCCTCTGTTCTTCTATCCCGTATTCCTGATGAAGCTGCTGTGCTTCGCGCTCTTTGCCTGCGCCTTCAACCTGCTGCTCGGTTACACCGGCCTCTTGTCCTTCGGACACGCGGCCTTCTTCGGCGGCGCCGCCTATTTCACCGCCCATGCGGTGAAGGAATGGGGGCTGCCGCCGGAACTCGGCATTCTCGTCGGTGTCGCAGGAGCCGCGTTTCTTGGCGCGATCATCGGTTTCCTCGCTATCCGCAGGCAGGGCATCTACTTCGCCATGATCACGCTGGCGCTGGCGCAGATGTTCTATTTCTTCTGCCTGCAGGCCGAGTTTACCAAGGGCGAGGACGGCATCCAGTCCGTGCCGCGCGGCCATCTCTTCGGCTTCATCGATCTCAGCCAGTCGGCGAACATGTATTACTTCGTGCTCGGAGTCTTCATCATCGGCGTGGCGATCATCTGGCGGATCATTCACTCGCCCTTCGGCATGATCCTGAAATCGATCAGGGAGAACGAGACGCGCGCCGTGTCGCTCGGCTACTCCGTGCGCAACTACAAGCTTGCGGCCTTCGTCATGTCGGCGGCACTCACCGGCCTTGCCGGCGGCGTGAAGGCGCTGGTCTTCCAGTTCGCGACGCTGACCGACGTCAGCTGGCAGATGTCCGGTGAGGTCATCCTCATGACGCTGCTCGGCGGTATCGGCACGCTGATCGGACCGCTGTTCGGCGCCGGCCTGGTCGTGACCTTGCAGAACTATCTCGCGACCTCCGAATTCCCGGTCACCATCATTACCGGCCTGGTCTTCATGGTCTGCGTGCTGCTCTTCCGGCGCGGTATCGTCGGCGAGTTCTATAATTCGAGGCTCGGCCGCAAGCTCGGCTTTGAACATCGACACTGAGCATTTCCAGGAAAAGTGCGAAGCGGTTTTCCGTCAGGAAATGCGTAAAAACAGAGAGCTAGAGCGTTTCCGCGACGCCGTTTAACCGGAAACGCTCTCTAGACAGGTCGGAGACATTGGCTCACGGCCGGACCGGGCATCGACAAGAGAGTGATGAGCCCATGGACACGTTCGACTATATCGTCGTCGGAGCGGGTAGCGCCGGTTGCGTTCTGGCCAACCGCCTTTCCGAAAACCCGGATCGCCGCGTCCTGCTGCTCGAGGCCGGCGGCAGCGACAACTATCACTGGATCCACATTCCGGTCGGCTATCTCTATTGCATCAACAACCCCCGCACCGACTGGTGTTTCACCACAGCTGCAGAGGAAGGGTTGAACGGTCGTGCTCTCGGCTACCCGCGTGGCAAGGTGCTCGGCGGCTGCTCGTCGATCAACGGCATGATCTACATGCGTGGCCAGGCGCGCGACTACGATCACTGGCGCCAGCTCCGGTGCACCGGTTGGGGCTGGGATGACGTCCTTCCGCACTTCCGCAAATCGGAAGACCACTATCGCGGCGCCGACGAAATGCATGGCGCCGGCGGCGAGTGGCGGGTAGAGAAGGCGCGCGTTCGCTGGGCCGTGCTTGACGCTTTCCAGAAGGCAGCGACCGAGGCCGGCATCCCGGAAACGCCCGATTTCAACCGCGGCAATAATGAAGGCTCCGGCTATTTCGACGTCAACCAGCGTTCCGGCATCCGCTGGAACACGGCAAAGGCGTTTCTGCGGCCCGCACGCGGCCGGAGCAATCTCACCATTCTGACCAAGGCGCATGTCCGGCGGCTGGTGATCGAGGAAGGTCGCATCGCCGGCGTCGAATTCCAGCACGATGGTTTGGTCAAGCGTGTTCGTTGTCGCCGCGAAACCGTTCTTTCGGCGGGCGCCATCGGCTCGCCGCAGATCTTGGAGCTTTCCGGTGTTGGCCGGGGCAATGTCCTGAGGGATAATGGGATCGAGGTCCGGCACGAGTTGGCCGGCGTCGGCGAAAACCTGCAGGATCATCTGCAACTGCGCCTCGCCTACAAGGTGACCGGGGTGCCGACCCTGAACGAGAAGGCAAGCACGTTTCTCGGCAAGGCGGCGATCGGCCTCGAATATCTCGCCAGGCGCTCAGGCCCGATGGCCATGGCACCGAGCCAGCTCGGCATCTTCACCCGTTCCGGCCCCGAGAAGGAAACGCCGGACCTGCAATATCACGTCCAGCCGGTGACGCTCGAAAAGTTCGGCGAGCCGGTTCATCCCTTTCCGGCGATTACCGCCAGCGTCTGCAATCTTCGCCCCGAAAGCCGGGGGTCGGTGCATCTCAAAGGGCCCGATTTCGCCGCAGCACCCGACATTCGCCCGCGCTATCTGACGGCAGAGGCCGACCGCGATGTCGCGGTCCGTTCCATTCGCCTGACGCGTCGCATCGTCAGCCAGCCATCCTTCGCCCGTTTCAACCCGACCGAGTTCAAGCCGGGACCTTCCTATGAGAGCGACGAGGATCTGCGGCGTGCTGCCGGCGATATCGGCACGACGATCTTCCACCCGGTCGGCACCTGCCGGATGGGCGCGGATCCGGAAAGCGTCGTCGACCCGGAATTGCGGCTGCGTGGCCTGCAAGGCCTGCGGATTGCCGATGCCTCGATCATGCCGACAATCACCTCGGGCAACACCAATTCGCCGACGATCATGATCGCCGAAAAAGCGGCGACGATGATCCTGGAAGCCAACCGCTGAGGGCTTTTCCGGGCCGATTTCACCGTCGGGATTACGGTAAACCAGGCCAAAAGCGACTCGAAAACCTTAAATTCCGGGACCGGAACCTCTATATGAGCCCGTGAAGGCCTCATGGGCCCAAGCACAATACAAGGGGTTTGAATGGCAATGCAGCGTTTTGGACGAGCTCTGGCGATGATGGCGATCGGTCTCACTGTCGCGCTCACGGTTGTGGATGTCGCCGAGGCCCGGCGCTCGGGCGGCGGCTTCGGCAGCCGTGGCACGCGCACCTTTTCGCAGCCGCCAGCCACCCGCACCGCGCCGACAAACGCGGCACCGATCGACCGCACGATGACGCCGCGCCAGGACGCCGGCCCAACGACGACCAATCCCGGGGCAGCTCAGACGCGCCCCGCCGGCGCCAACACGCCCAACGCACGGCCCGGCTTCTTCAGCGGCTTCGGTGGTTCGCTCCTCGGTGGCCTCATGGTCGGCGGCCTGATCGGCATGCTGATGGGCGGCGGCTTCGGCGGTGCTGCCGGCTTCCTCGGCCTGATCGTGCAGATGCTGTTGATCGGTGGCGTGATCATGCTCGCTATGCGCTTCTTCGGCCGCAACCGCCAGCCGGCCTATGCCGGTCCGTCCGAGCGTTCGTCGGCCCACTCGCCTTCGACTGGCGTACCGTCGTTCAAGATCCCGAGCATCGGCGGTGGCCAGGCAGGCGGCCAATCGAATGCACGCCCGACCGTCGTACCGACACCAGCCCCCGTCACCGACGGCCCGGCCGATGAAATCGGTGTCGGCCAGTCCGATCTCGAACAGTTCGAGAAGATGCTGAAGGACGTTCAATCAGCCTATGCGGCAGAGGACTACGGCACCCTGCGTCGTTTGACGACGCCGGAAGCCATGTCCTACCTGGCCGAAGAACTCAGCGACAACGCCACCAGCGGCGTCAAGAACGACGTCACCGAAGTCCATCTCGTCCAGGGCGATGTCGCCGAGGCCTGGTCGGAAAACGGCACCGACTTCGCGACCGTCGCCATGCGCTACGAGAGCATCGACGTCATGCGCGACCGTACGACCGGCAAGGTGATCAGCGGCGATCCGGACAACCTGACCGAAGCCGTCGAGCTTTGGACCTTCGTACGCAAGCCCGAAGGCGAATGGCAGGTGTCGGCGATCCAGGGCGTCGGGCACGCCTGATAGCGCCAACAATCCAAAACCTTTGAGACCCGGCCGGCCCATCCGACCGGGTCTTTTTTTGCGCTTGCGACACCGCCCGACTCTAGCGCGCGACGGGGTGAAGCGCAGGCCCACCTGGTTCGTGCAAGGACGCAGACGAGTGATAACTCCGCATCAGCCCGCAACCGGCTCCTCATCGCCGAGAAGGCGCTCGATCAGCGTCCGCAACCAGCGATGCCCCAGATCGCCGTCGCGACGACGATGCCAGATCTGCTCGAAGTCGAACAGCGGAATGGCAAAGGGCGGCTCGAAGACGACCAGCCCGTGACCGTCCCCCTGTGGAAGGATGCGGCGCGCCACGGTCAGGACAAGATCCGTGCCGCGCACCAAGCCCGGTGCGACGCTCCAATGCGGAACCGCAAGACAGATGCGGCGCGTCTTGCCGGTCGCCGCGAGCGCAAGATCGATCTCGTTGCCGGCGTCGCCACGCAATGACACCAGCACATGCGGTCGGGCGAGATAGTCACCAAGATCGATGGCCAGCGATCCGCCAAGCTGTGACGCGTCGGCAAGGCAGGCAAAGCTTTCCCGAAAGAGCAACGATGATCGGATGCCTCCGCCGTGCGTCGGGAACACGCCCAGCGCCAGATCGATCTCGCCGTCCACCACCTGCGACGCCATGACCTCGCGGCTCGCCTGGCTGACGATCAGATCGATATATGGTGCCTCGGCCCGCAGGGTCGCCATCAGCTTCGGCAGCAGAACGGCAGCCCCGTAATCCGACATTGCCAATCGGAACACATGCCGCTCCGTTGCGGGATCAAAACCTGCGGGCGCAAGCAACGACCGCACGCGACCCATGGCCTCCACGAGCCGTGGCGCGAGCTCAAGCGCCCGTATGGTCGGCTCCAGCCGCCCGCCGTGGCGCACCAGCAGGGGATCATCGAAGAGTTCGCGCAAGCGCGCCAGCGCATGGCTGACCGCAGGCTGGCTCTTGTTCAGACGGACTGCCGCACGCGAGACATGGCGCTCAGTCAGCAACGCATCGAGCACGACCAGCAGGTTCAGATCGATTCCAGTCAGATTATTCATTCAACGAATATAGATCGTGCGAACTGCGAATTTCCATTCTTCATTTGGATGATGAACCATCGGGCGGTCAAACAGATCGGAATATTGTCATGCCAAATGCCGGATCACTCCTCCTCATCCTCGCCGCTGTCTTCGCCGGAGCCGTCGTGCCGTTCCAGCCCGGCGCCAACGCCATGCTTGGCCGGTTAATCGGTCATCCCCTCTGGGCGACGGTCGTTTCGCTCGGCGCCAGCCTCGCCCTCATCATTCCCATCATGATCGCCGTTCGCGTACCGATGCCAACGCTCGGTGAGACACTGAAGGGTCCCTGGTGGATCTGGATCGGCGGCCGTCATCTACATCACTGCCGCACTGCTGCTCGCCCCAAAACTCGGCGCCGCCAGTTTCATTGTCGCGGTGATCGCCGGACAGATGGCGGTCTCTGTCGTCATCGATCATTTCGGCCTGATGGGCTTTCCGGAAAAGCCGGTCAGCCTCGCCCGCCTCGTCGGCGTTGCGCTGATCATCGGCGGTATGGTCATCACGCAAATTGCAAGCACCATGCCCGCGCTGGCAAGCCAGGCCCGGTGAGCATGCACGCCTCCAACCACAATTCTTGTCGCTGACCCCGCAAGCATGTTAACACACGGTCATGTCGACCGAACCACACCTGATGGCGTGACGAGCCCCGCAAGGCGGGGCTTGCAGCAGCGAGCCCAAAGTCGCCCGTGTCTCACGGGCTGGTCTTCGTTGATTCGATTGATCTCCTTCTCCTAGATCGACGGCACGGCCCAACGACAGGTCGCCACGATGATCGGGAGCGCGAGGCAATCGACTGCCATTCGGGCTCGTTATGACATCGCCATCCCCCTGGAAATCGGCCGACTTCCGGCGCGTCGGGTTCGCTCTCGCCTTTTATTCCTTCTGCTCGTGGATGCTGGTCGCAGCACTGCCACTTCTCGTCGCCCAACGGTTCGGCACCGGCACAGGCCTTGTCGGCAGCCTTGCGCTGCGGCTCGCACCGCGCATCCTGTTTGCCCCGGCTGCCGCCAGCCTGATCCGCCGCGCGGGCTCTCGGCTGCCCGTTGGTGCGGGGCTGATCGTCACTGCATTGTGCCTCTTCGCCCTTGCCGGCGTCGAACACGCAGGCACGCTTCAGATGGTGGTTCTGACAATCGGCCTTGCAGACACGATTGTCGTTCCAGGCCTGCTGGCGTCGCGCGCCGCCGCCGTGCCTTCCGGCCGCAATATGGAAGCCAACACGACGTTTCAGACGATCGATCGTCTCGCCAAAATCTTTGGCCCGCCGACGGCAGGTCTCATGCTGACGGTTATATCCCCTGCCCTCACCTTCCTTGCGCTTGCAGCCGGCCACCTCGTGGCCGCGTTCGCCCTTTGCCGGGGCGTTGCAACACCGGAGCAGATGCGGGTCAAACGGGAGCCAGCCGCTCGATCCGGTCTTTTCCGAGAGGCCGCGGCGACCATGCGCGAGAACCCGGTTCTTTGGGTACTCGTCCTGCCTGCTCTCGGCTACATGATTTCTCTCGGCGCGCTGCAGCCCTTCCTGTTCTGGCTCAATCACGACCAGTTCGGGCTTGGCGCCGCCACGTGGACCGTGCTGCTTGCAGCGCAAGGGACGGGTGCCGTCATCGGCGCGCTGGTCTCAAACCGCCTGGCGCGAACGCTGATCGATACACACTCGCTGCTGATGGCCTATCTCGTCGCAAGCCTTCTCGAAGGCGTGACGACGCTTGCGCTGGTCTTCGCCCCGACCCATGCGTTGGCGACGGTGGTGCTGATCATCGGCGGCATACCGGAGATGGTGGCTTTTGCCGCCTATTTCACGCTGCTCCAGCAGCGGCTGAACCTTGAGCGCCAGGCCGTCTTCTATGCGCTGAGCCTGCCGTTGATGGATCTGTTCATGGTGGCGGGCGTCCTCGCCGGCACCTTGCACAGCGGCGGCTGGATGACGCTTCGGCAGTTCTGGTTCGTCGCCAGTGCCGGCGCTATCCTTCCCGTTCTTCCGTTTCTTGCCTTCAGACCTTGCCGAAGATCGTAAGGGCCTGAACCGAAAGCGACATGGCCCAGAAAAAGTATGGCCGGCGGCTGGCGCGATCGCCACCGTGCGGGTCATACTCTCCCGGGCTGAAATGAGGGCACGGGCATGCGAGACAAACTATTCATTGACGGAAAATGGGAGAAACCCCGCCGCGGCGGTATGCTCGACGTGATCGATCCGGCAACGGAGGAGGTCATCCACCGCGTGCCGGCCGCCACCTACGACGATATCGACCGCGCCGTCAAAGCTGCCCGCATCGCCTTCGACAGCGGCCCATGGCCGAAGCTTACCGGCACGGAGCGGGCCGTCTATCTCCGCGCGATTGCCGAGAAGATCGAGGAAAGACGCCATGCGCTGGCGCATCTCGAAGTCACCGATAACGGCAAGCCGCTGCCGGAAGCACTGTGGGATATCGACGATGCCGCCGGGTGCTTCCGCTACTATGCCGGGCTTGCCGAGGAACTCGACGCCAACCCGGAGGAAACGATCGCCGTCGGCGACACCAGGTTCAGAGCCCGTGCCATCCGCGAACCCCTCGGCATCGTCGGCGCGATCACGCCCTGGAACTATCCGTTGCTGATGGTTTCCTGGAAGGTGGCGCCGGCGCTTGCCGCCGGCTGCACCATGGTGCTGAAACCGTCCGAGCTGACGCCGCTGACGGCTCTGGAACTGGGCGCAATCGCCGAGGAGGTCGAGCTTCCGCCCGGCGTGCTCAACATCGTCACCGGCACCGGCCAGGATGCCGGCCAGCCGCTGACCGAGCACCCGCTGGTCGACAAACTCGCCTTTACCGGCTCGGTACCGACAGGGCGAAAGGTGATGATGGCCGGCGCCCAGGACATCAAGAACATCAGCCTCGAGCTTGGCGGCAAGTCGCCCTTCGTGGTCTTTGCCGACAGCGATATCGAAAAGGCCGTCGAATGGATCATGTTCGGCATCTTTTGGAACCAGGGGCAGGTCTGCTCGGCAACCTCGCGCGTGCTCATCGAGGAACCGATCTACGATACCGTCGTCAAAAGGCTCTGCGAAGAGGCGGGCAAGATCACCATCGGCAACGGCCTCGACGAGGGCACATTGCTCGGGCCAATCGTTTCCAAGGGACAATATGACAAGATCCTGACCGCGATCGACCGCGCCCGCCAGGACGGCGCCACCATCGCGGCGGGCGGCGGCAGGCCCGCCGGTTTCAACAGCGGTTACTTCATCGAGCCGACCGTTTTGACCGACATGAGCGAAGACAGCTATGTCTGGCGCGAGGAGATCTTCGGGCCTGTCGTCTGCGTCAAGCCGTTCGCGGACGAGGCCGATGCGGTGCGCATGGCCAACGACAGCCGCTTCGGCCTTGCCGCGGCGGTCATGTCCGAGGACAAGGAGCGCTGCGAACGCGTCGCCCGGGCGCTACGCGCTGGCATCATCTGGATCAACTGCTCGCAACCGACCTTCCCCGAGGCGCCCTGGGGCGGCTACAAGCAATCGGGTATCGGTCGCGAACTCGGTCGCTGGGGCCTTTCCAACTATCTGGAGACCAAGCAGATCACCAGCTTCGATACCGACGAGCCGTGGGGCTGGTACATCAAGGCGTAGAGCGCCCCGCAGCACGGCGTCGGCCGCCAAGGACAGCGTCAAATTCCCTTCATGCGGCTATGGAATAAGCCAGATGACGGCAGCATCATGCCGCGGGGCTGCCGCATTGCGCGATTTGCGCGCTGGAGGGATGCGATGAACAGATCAACTGGCGACTTCGAAGGACAGGATTGGCTCGAGGCGGAACTCGCCGATACGCTCGATGAAGACTATGAACTCGAGCTTTCCGAGCCGGCGCTTTCGGAAGAGATCCGCAAGATCTACCGCAAGAGCCACCCGCCGTCGCTGCCACGCATCGACTATTTCCGCGCTCTGATCGCGCTGCAGTCCGAGCTGATCAAGCTGCAGGACTGGGTCGTGCACCACAAGGAAAAGGTCGTGGTGATCTTCGAGGGGCGCGATTCCGCCGGCAAGGGCGGCGTGATCAAGCGCATCACCCAGCGGCTCAATCCGCGTGTCGTCAGGGTCGCGGCCTTGCCCGCCCCATCGGACCGCGAAAAGACCCAGTGGTATTTCCAGCGCTACGTGCCGCATCTACCGGCCGGCGGCGAGATCGTGCTGTTCGACCGCTCCTGGTACAATCGCTCCGGCGTCGAGCGCGTCATGGGCTTTGCCAGCGAAGACCAGGTCGAGCAGTTCTTCAACGACGTGCCGGAGTTCGAGCGCATGCTGGTGCGCTCCGGCATCCGGCTGGTCAAATACTGGTTCTCGATCACCGACGAGGAGCAGCAGATGCGCTTCCTGGTGCGCATCCACGACCCGCTGAAGCAGTGGAAGCTGTCACCGATGGATCTGCAATCGCGCGTGCGCTGGGAGGCCTATACCAAGGCCAAGGAAGAGACCTTCGCCAGAACGAACATCCCCGAGGCGCCGTGGCACATCGTCGAAGGCAACGACAAGAAGCGGGCGCGGCTGAACTGTATGGACCACCTGCTGCAGCAGATCCCCTATGAGGATGTGCCGCACGAGGAGATCACCCTGCCGGAGCGGGTGTTCAACCCGGACTACGAACGCAAGGTGCTGCCGCCTGAACTCTACGTGCCGTCAAAATACTAAGGCGACGTCAACGCGAAATGGCGCAGGCCTGGCTTTCCGGGCCTGCGCACTTGCAAACACCCCGTGGAAATCGGACAGTCCGTGAAACGACAGTTTCATGGAATTGGCAATGAGTCCCAAAGAGCGATCCTTCCTCACTCGCGTTCGTCAGGTCCTGCCGGAACTCCATCCGGCAGAGCGACGCCTTGGAGACTTTCTCTGCGACTTTCCCGGCGAGGTCGCCAGCTATTCCGCCCAGGAGCTGGCGGCACTGGCGCATGTGTCGAAGGCCACCGTATCGCGTTTCATCCAGCGGCTCGGCTATGAAAACTACGAAGAGGCGCGCCGCCATGCGCGCGCCGACAAGCAGACGGGATCACGGCTCTTCCTGGCGACAAGCGCCGATACGGCCGGCGAGCAATCCGTTACCGCCCATGTGGCCCAAGGGGTCGCCAATATCGAGGCGACCTTCCTTGCGATATCGGAAACACAGATCAACGCTGCGTCGGCAGCGCTGTTGAAGGCACGCAAGGTCTGGGTCATCGGCTTTCGTGCCAGCCACTCCTTCGCCACCTATCTGCAATGGCAGCTGACGCAGGTGATCGAGAACATCTCGGCCATTCCCGGAGGCGGCCAGACGCTGGGCGAACATCTCGTCAGCTTCACGCCCGACGACGTCGTCATCGTCTTCGGCCTGCGCCGCCGCATCGCCCTGATGGATGCGCTCATCAACCAGGTGGAAAAATCCGGTGCCCGCCTGCTTTATATCACCGACGAGGGCGTGCCCTTCCTCAGCCAGGCCGAGTGGCATTTCCGCTGCCAGACGCTGGCACCCGGGCCGCTCTTCAACCACGTCTCGGTCATGGCGCTCTGCCATCTGCTGACGACGCGTTGCATCGAAACGGCAGGCATCAGCGGCCGCAACCGTCTGCGCGGCATCGAAGCGTTAAACGACGCGCTCGAAGAGCTGTGATCGTTGTTTGGGCATCTGCCTGAAACAGCAGTGCATTATTCGATCACAAGAAACCACAGTTTCAAGTCGTAGATACCGACCAACGGCGCTCCATATCTTTGATTGAAAAGGAGAAACTGTAGTTTCTAACCTTTTGGCATGAAACCTGCATTCCTCAATGGCGTTGTTTCGAAGGTGAATTGTGCTGTCCGGCAAGAGCGCCCGTCAGGCGCGAAACGTCCGGCTCATCCGTTTCGGAGCAAGATTCTTGTATGAAACTGTGATTTCTTGATATAGCATCATGAAACTAAGTTTTCACGCCAGTTAAGCCATAAAGGGGAACAAACCATGGCAGCGGAAAATATGGTGCCGTCCGGCAAGTCTTCGCCGGTCATTCGACAATTGGAATCAGCCTTCACCAAGATCGGCGTCACCGGCGCCCACAAACAGATCATCGCCCTGGTTCTGATCGGCTGCCTGTTCGACAGTTTCGAGCAGAACACCATCGGCGTCGCCGGCCCGATCCTCAAGGAACATTGGGGCCTGACCGGCACGGATATCGGCTTCCTCAACACCATCACCTTCGGCAGCGCCGCTCTCGGCCGGTTGCTGTCGGGCATTCTCGGCGATCGCTACGGCCGCCGCGTGATGCTGACGATCAACCTTCTGCTCTTCACCATCGGCTCGGCCGCCTGCGCACTCGCGCCGAATTTCGCAGCGCTGTGCTTTGCCCGCGCCATTGTCGGCTTCGGCGTCGGCGGCGAAATCTCGACCGCGGTGACGATGCTGTCGGAATTCTGCTCGCCGAAATTCCGCGGGACGGCGGCCGGCCTCGTCAATGTTGGCGCCGGCGGCTTCGGCAACTTCCTTGCCCCCGCCTTCGGCCTGTTGATCTTCACGCTCTTTCCCGGTGAAAACAGCTGGCGCTGGCTTTTCGCCTCGCTGGCATTGCCCGCGCTGCTCGTGGTCTTCTATCGCCGGTTTGTGCCGGAGACACCGCGCTTCCTTGCTTCGCAGGGAAAGATCGACGAGGCCAACAAGGTGCTGTCGATTCTGGCCTCCGGATCACTGCGGCCCCGCAATCTGAAGGTTCAGGAATACCTGACCAAGGATCATCTCCAGGACGAAGCACCTGCCAAGAGCGACTGGAAGGAGCTTTTCCGGGCACCGTTCATCGGCAGAACCATTCCCGTCGCAATCGCCATCCTGATGAGCTACGGCGCCCAGCTATCGGTGCTCACATTGATGCCGATCATCTTCGTGTCGATGGGCTACACCCTGCAGGGCAGCCTGCTCTACAGCATGATCATCCAGAGCGGCAGCGTGCTCGGCGCCATCGCCGCCTCGATGTTCGGCTATTATTTCCCGCGCAAGAAAGTGCTGACGTTCGGTGCGGTCTTCGCGTGCCTGGCGGCCATTTCGATCGCCTATCTCGGAACCAACATCTACCTCGTCCTGATGTTTGGAGCGATCTTCCAGTTCTTCGTGCTTTTGCTCAACACCTCGATCTGGATCTACGCGCCGGAGCTCTTCCCGACACGCATTCGCGCCTTCGGCGTAGCACTTATCCTGGCGACAGGGTCGGCCGCGGGCTCCTTCGTGCCAACGATCTCCGGCATGCTGTTCGACACCTATGGCATGGTCGGGGTGTTCGGGCTGGCAGCCGGCATGTACGCAGTCTTCGCATTCTGCATCCAGCTCGGTCCCGAGACCTATGGCATGTCGATGGAAGATCTGGACCAGCCGGCGGACGCCGACCTCGCCAAGGCTGAGCCCAAACAGGTCAATGTCGGCATGGAAGTCAGAACGTGACCGCACATATCCTGTTGATCAACCCGAACAGCTCGCAGGCAACAAGCAGCATGATGCTCGCCATCGCTGAGCGGGCTGTAACCGGACGCACGGCCGTGGCAGTCGCCACGGCCGTGCGGAACCCGCAGATGATCGTCACGCCGCAGCAGCTGACCGCTGCGGCCGGCGAGGTCATCGAGATCGGCGCGGCCCATGGCGCCGGTTGCCTCGGCATCATCGTCAGTGCCTTCGGCGATCCCGGCCTTGCTACCCTCAGGGACCGTGTCGACATCCCCGTCGTCGGCATCTGCGAGGCATCGATGATCGAAGCCGCGCTGAGCGGCCGCAAGTTCGGCGTCGCAACCACGACGCCGGACCTGATCGAGGCCATCGACGACCGCGCCCGCGACCTCGGCCTTGCCGGCCAATATACCGGCATCCGCTGTACGCCCGGCGATCCGCTCGCGCTTGCCGGCGACGAAAAGCTGCTGCGGGAAGCACTCGACGAGGCGGTGCGGCAATGCATCGAGCTTGATGGCGCCGAGGCCGTCATCATCGGCGGCGGCCCGCTCGGCCAGGCGGCCGAACAGTTGCAGCCGCATTTCACCACGCCGATCATCGCCCCCATCCCTTGTGCGGTGGAGCGCGTGCTCGATCTGATGCGGGTCAACGCCTGACCCGCATCAGATCGATATATCGACCGTCAGAACTGGAAAACCGCTTCGCGCTTTTCCTGGTAGTGCTCTAAGCAAACGCCTCGCCCCCCGCTCCTTGCCGGGCGATTGACCTTGTTGACGGCAAGGACTCTGTGATATTTTCGAACATTCTTACATGCAAAACCGAAGCTGGGGCGGAGGTGGCGCTATGAACTATGTTTGTGCTTCGGTCGCCGGGCTAGCGTTTTTCACCTCGGCGGCTTTTGCGGGTCCCTTGCATGACGCGGCAAGAGACGGCGACGTCAAGCGCGTCACGCTGTTGCTGGATCAGGGTACCGACATCACCGAGCCGGATACGGCCGGCGAGCCGGCATTGCTGGTCGCGTCCCTTGCCGGACGGCCGGATGTCGTCGCCCTGCTGCTCGATCGCGGCTGCGACATCGAGATCCGCAACAAGGGCGGGCTGACCGCCCTGCACGCCGCGGCCTATGGCGGCAATCTCGACACCGTCAAGCTGCTGCTCGCCAAGGGCGCCGACGTCAACGACACCAAGAACTTCTACAAGATGTCGCCGCTTCATGCCGCAGCCGAGGAGGGTCACGCCGATGTCGTGGCTGTGCTGCTTACCCAAAAGGCCGAGGTCGAGGCGAAGGAACGCAACGGCTACACGCCACTGACACAGGCCGGCTGGCGCTCGCACTGGGACGCCGCCGAGCTTCTGCTGAAAGCGGGCGCCACCTGCCAGAAGGCCGACCTCGTCGGCGACTGGCTTTATACCGAATGCACGAAGCGGAAGTGACGCCAGAGCGTGCGCCAGCCGCATCCGGAATCGGAGAAGAGGAATGTTTTACAATCGATACGCATGCGCCGTCGGCCTCGCTGCGACGGCGTTTCTGGCACTGTCCGGGCCGATAATGGCGGAAGACCTCGTCAACACCGGCTACTTCGGCGATGTCGCCATCAAGGGCTACGACCCGGTCGCCTATTTCACCGAGAGCAAGGCGCTCGAAGGCTCGCCGCAATTTTCCTACCGCTGGCTCGGAGCGAACTGGCAGTTTGCCAGCGCCGAGAACCGTGAGCTTTTCATCCGCGAACCCACCCGCTACGCCCCGCAATATGGCGGCTACTGCGCCGACGGTGTGTCGTTTGGCACGGTGACCACCAATATCGATCCGAAGGCCTGGCGCATCATCGAGGGCAAGCTGTTCCTGAGCTACGATCCGGGTGCGGCAGAAGGCTTCGAGAAGAACCCGAACAAGCTGGTCGATTCGAAGAAGCACTGGTCTGAAGTGGAGAACACGCTCATTTCGGAAAAGCTCGGCACGACCTGGCAGGCGGCGCGCTGACCGGATAGCGATCACTGCTCGATCGAGAAGAATTTTAGCGCCTGCGGCGTCACGTGGATGAAGTCTGCGCCGCGCTCGCCCTTGGCCGTGTTGCGATAGACATAGCCGCAGACCATGCGGTCGAGGAAATATCCGTCGAATTTCTCGCAGAGCTGGTTGCCCTTCACCTCGGCGCGCCCGGTGATGTTTGTGTTGGCGCTGCGATAGGCGGTGTTGCCGGCCTTATCGAAGAATTGCACGAAGCTCGTGCCATTCTTGTGCTGCCCGGCCCAGGTCTTGTCTTGGGTCAGCGTGCCAAGTTCCGCCGGCCCGAGCCTGTCCGCCGCCGCCCCGACGAAGCCGAAGGGCCACTCCGGAATGCCGGCAGTGCGCAGTCCGTAGAGGTGGCGATTGAGGTCCTCTTCGCGCCAGTAATCATAGAGGTAGCTGTAATAGGTGAGGTTGGTGTCGGGAAAGAGCTGAAGCAGCTTTGCGCCCTCTGCCACCGCGCGCGCCCGATCGCCGCGCTGGGCATAGGCCGAGGCCAGATACTCCCGTGCAGCCTCCGCATTCGGTAGGGCCTCGCCGGCTGCTTCGATCAGCGGGATCGCCCGGTCGGTGTCGCGTGCGGTGTAGTAGACGATGCCCGCCAGCAGCCGGAAACTCGGAGACGGTGACGGATCGAGCCTCAATGCCCGTTCCAGATCGGCGATTGCCTGTTCGTGTTCGCCGGTTTGCGCCAGGATCAGCGCCAGGTTGGCAAAGGCCTCTGGATCGCTCGGCTGCGCCGTGACCGCCCTGGCGGCAGATTCCCGCGCCTCCGTTTCGCGACCGTCGACGAGCTGCAGCAATGCCAGCACTGTGTGCGCGCGCGCATTGTTGGCGTCGAGCTTCAGGGCCTGGCCGGCAGCGTCATAAGCGATCTTGCGGGCAACGGCCGCCGACCAGAGATAATTGTAGTCATTGCGCCAGACGTCGACGGCGACCCGCGCGATCCCCGCATGGGCATCGGCGAAAAGCGGATCGAGATCGATCGCCTTCTGATAGAAGGCCAGCGTCTGGCGATAGGTATCGACATCGCTATAGATGAGCCCCTGCTGCTCGGCCCGCATGTAGTAGTCGTAGGCTTCGAGATTGTCGGTCGGGATGCGCGCCAGCTGGTCGCGTTCGCCTTCGCTGAGTTTGACCTCCAGCGCCGCGATGATCTTGCCGATGACGTCGTCCTGGACCGCGAAGAGATCGGCATATTGCCGGTCATAGCGCTCCGCCCAGAGCGATAGACCGCTCATCGCATCGATCAGCTTGACGTTGATGCGCAGCCGCTGGTCGGCCCGTTGCAACGTGCCCTCCAGAATGTAGTGAACGCCAAGCTCCGCTGCCACGTCCTGGATCTTCGAAGCGTTGTCCTTCATCGCGAACACCGAATGGCGAGCGATTACGAACAGGCCGGACACCTTCGAAAGCTCGGTGATCAGGTCGTCGGTCAACCCTTCGGCCAGATGGTCATGATCCCGGTCGCCGCTGACATTGATGAACGGCAGGACTGCGACGGATGGCTGGTCCGGCAGGGGATAGGCAAAGCGCTCGGTCGGCGTCTCCGGCAGGATGAGCGTCCACGGCTGCCACCAGGCGGCGACAAATGCGAGGAGCAACATGAGGGCGCCGGCAATGAGCATGCTCCTTCGCGCAAAATGCTGCTGCGTATCCTTGACGATGGTCTTGCCAGCGTCATCAGGGTCGAGAAGCACGTGATAGACGCGGATCGGTTCGGCCATCCCCCGGACCGTCTGCTCGCCGAGCGAGGCGTAGCCGACACTAAGCTTCAATCGAACCTGGTCGTAGGCCGTACCCGATATCGCGATGCCACCGGGCTCGGCCAGCCCCTGCACCCGATCGGCGGTGTTGACGCCATCGCCGTGAATGTCGTCGCCTTCAACGATGATGTCGCCGAGATTGATGCCGATGCGGAAATCGAGCCGCCGGTCAGTTGTGACCTTGTCGGCCTGTTCGGCCTTGCGCTGTTGGATCTCCACCGCGCAGCGGAGTGCATCGACGACGCTGCGGAATTCCACCAGCAGCCCGTCACCCATGGTCTTGACCAGCCGGCCGTGATGTTCGGCAAACTGCGGCTCCAGAATGTCATGCAGGTCGCTCTGGAAATTGGCGCGCGTTCCCTCCTCGTCGAGCCGGCTCAGGCGACTGTATCCGGCGACGTCGGCGATCAGGACGGCTGCGAGGCGGCGCTCCATCGACGGTCTCTTCACGTGCGATGTATTCCAGCGACGATGTTACCGCAGGTCGTCAGGCGCCGCCATCGCGTCGGCAGCGAACGGCACCAGCACCGTAGTAACTGTTACGTACTTGCGGTTTTCCGCCCATCGCGCACCATCGAAGCATTGCTGGCCCCGCACGGCTTTGCGCATGCCGTCGGATTGTCCTTCGGTTATCTGCTTTGCGCGCTCATCCGGAGGATTTTGCCATGATTAAACGACGGACCATTCTGATGTACGGCGCGCTTGCTACCGCGCTTCCCCATGTGACAGCCTTGCCGTCCTTCGCCGCAGATGCGGCCCTCACGCCTGATGACGCGCGGGCGATCGCCAAGGAGGCAACGATCTACGGATTTCCGCTGGTCGACAATTACCGCGTGCAACATTCCTATTTCGTCGACGCCGGCGGGCCGGAGTTCAAGGCGCCGTGGAACACGCTGTTCAACAATGCCCGGGTCTATACGCCGGACGACAAGGCGATCCAGACGCCGAATTCAGACACGCCCTACTCCTATGTCGGCGCGGATCTCAGGGCCGAACCGTTGGTGTTCACCGTGCCGGCAATCGAGAAGGAACGGTACTACTCGCTTCAGTTCATCGAACAGTACACCTTCAACTTCGCCTATGTCGGCAGCCGCGCGACAGGCAACGATGCCGGCAGCTACCTGCTTGCCGGGCCGAACTGGAAGGGCGAAACCCCTCCCGGCATCAAGGACGTCATCCGCTCGGAAACGGAGTTTGCCTTCGTGCTCTACCGCACGCAGCTCTTCAATCCTGGCGATATCGAGAACGTCAAGAAGATCCAGGCCGGCTACAAGGTCGAGCCCTTGTCGGCATTTCTCGGAAAGCCGGCGCCTGCGCCCGCCCCCGCCGTCGACTTCTTCACGCCGCTCAGTGCGGAGGAGGAAAAGACGTCGCCCGAGGTCTTCAGCGAACTCAACTTCATTCTGCAGTTCTGCCCGACCGATCCTTCGGAAAAGGAGCTGATGGCACGCTTTTCCGAGCTCAACATCGGTGCTGGCAAGACATTCGACTTCACGGCCTTCCCGCCGGATATCCAGAAGGCGATCACCGACGGCATGGCCGACGGCTGGGCGGCCTTTAAGGAACACAAGGAAACCATGATCGATACCGGCAAGCTCTCGAGCGCCGACTGCTTCGGAACCCGAGCCTTCCTGAAGAACGACTACATGCAGCGCATGTCCGGTGCTGTGCTCGGCATCTACGGCAACTCCAAGGAAGAGGCGATCTATCCTGCCTATTTCATCGACGATCAGAAGCAACCGCTCTCCGGCGCGAGCAAATATGCGTTGCGCTTCGAACACGGCCAACTGCCCCCCGTCAATGCCTTCTGGTCGCTGACGCTCTACGAACTGCCGGCAAGCCTGCTCTACGCCAATCCGCTCAACCGTTATCTCATCAATTCGCCGATGCTCCCGAGCCTGAAGCAGGATGCCGACGGCGGCCTGACGCTTCATGTCCAGAACGAGAGCCCAGGCGCAGATCGGGAGAGCAATTGGCTACCGGCTCCCAAGGGCCCGTTCTTCGTGGTGATGCGCCTCTACTGGCCAAAACCCGATGCCCTCGACGGCAAATGGAAAGCCCCGCCACTGAAATCTGCGACATGAGCAGAGAGGATGACCAGCATGAATACATTTCGAACCACTGTTGCTCTCGCGGCGACCCTTGCCTTGATCGGCATCCTGCCGGCCACCGCCGCAGATCCTGTAATCGTCGGAGTCGACAATTTCATCCGCGCCGAGAGCGACATGTATGCCGCGGCCATGGTCAAGGACGGGGCGCTGGGCAAGTTCCTGCACCGCCGCGAGCCCGCCTCGATCGACAACCAGACGGTCATACGCCTCAACCGCGACACGCTCTATTCCTCGGCGGTGTTCGACCTTGATGCCGGTCCTGTCACCATCACGCTGCCCGATGCAGGAAAGCGCTTCATGTCGATGCAGGTGATCAACGAGGATCACTACGTGCCCGAGGTCGTCTACGATGCCGGAGAGCACACGCTGACGAAGGAGGGTGTCGGCACGCGCTATGTCGTCGTGGCAATTCGCACGCTCGTCGACCCGGCCGACGCCAAGGATATCGAAGCGGTCCATGCCTTGCAGGACGCGATCAAGGCCAGTCAGGCGAAGAGCGGCAGCTTCGAGGTCCCCGCCTGGGATCCGGCGAGCCAGAAGACGGTGCGCGAGGCATTGCTCGTGCTCGGCGCGACGATGCCCGACTTCAAGAAAGCCTTCGGGACCAAGGAGCAAGTCGATCCCGTTCGCCATCTGATCGGCACGGCGTCGGGCTGGGGCGGGAATCCGGATAAGGATGCGGTTTATCTCAACATCACGCCGACCAAAAATGACGGCGCGACTGTGTACAAGCTCGATGTGAAAGACGTGCCCGTCGACGCATTCTGGTCGGTGAGCGTCTACAATGCTGCCGGGTATTTCGAGAAGAACAAGTATGATGCCTACACGGTCAACGATATCACCGCGAAGAAGGGCGATGATGGCACGGTGGCGATCCAGTTCGGCGGTTGCGACGGCAAGATCGCCAACTGCCTGCCGACAACCAAGGGCTGGAACTACGCGGTGCGTCTCTATCGGCCGCGGCAGGAAATACTGGATGGAAAGTGGCAGTTTCCTGAGCCGAGCGCGGTCAACTAGCCCGGCGTTGGAACCAACTGCACAAACATTGCCTAGCCGCGCGTCGAGTGGGATGCGCGGCGGGCGGACGATCTATCAAGGAGGTTATGTCGGGCTTGGTTGGCAGAACATTGCCGGGCAATGGCTGCGCCCGGCCGATGAGCGCAATCAGGCGCTCGTGCGCTTGCGTGCCGGCTGGCGCTTGGGCGCCGGGGCCACGGGTTCGGCGTCAGCCTCCTGCAACAACCGCTGAGCCTTGAGCTTTTCGGTCTTCTTCTCGCGCGCCAGCTTTTCCGCCGCAACGATACCGCGGGCCGTATGGTCGGTCGCCGCAGCCTTGTCGGCTGCCGACAAACGCTCAGGCTTGAAAAGATCTTTCTTCGTCGACGTCATGCGTACCTCCTCGCTCGGGCGTGGACCGATGCCGAAATCGGCATCGGTACCTCAGATTTAGCGGGTGCGGACAGCCTTCTTCGGTGCCGGCAGCAGGCCTTCGCGCTGAAGCTTCTTGCGCGCGAGCTTGCGCTGGCGACGAACGGCTTCGGCCTTTTCGCGAACGCGCTTTTCCGACGGCTTTTCATAGGCGCTGCGCGCCTTGAATTCGCGGAACAGTCCCTCGCGCTGCATTTTCTTCTTCAGAATGCGGAGTGCCTGGTCGACGTTGTTGTCTCTGACGAGTACCTGCAAGATGTATCCTTCCCTTTGGTTGGGGCCGCACATCGGCGGACCGAGATTGCTGTAGCTATCTTCCGATCCGGATGCGCGACGGTTTCAGCCAGGGTTCACCCTTGGCAATGATGCGCGACGGTCCCTCTTCGATGGGAGAGGCCGCCTCAGTGGTCTCGACGTCGCTTGCAACGATGCGACGTTCGAAGTTCTCGCCGTCGAAACGGACGCGATATTGGGTCTCGCCGTGGTCGGCGGGCAGAACACCGATGATCCGGCACGTCCTGACGGCGGGTGCCAGCTTGGTGAAATCGGCCCTTACGGTCACCGTGTCGCCAACGGCACAAATTCTGCGGGTCATGATAGTTTCCTTCCCCGGAATGTGCAGGGTCCGGACGCAAAAAGGCCGGGCTTCACCCGACCTCTTCCCGTCAATCAAACGTCCCCAGCCAGTACATCCGTGGTCGGGGGAGGCAGATGACGATTCATTCCGCCCGGAGATTGTCGGCAGAGTTCTTGCCGGTCTTGCGGTCGCGGACGATGTCGTAGGTGACCTTCTGGCCTTCCGCCAGCGAGCCCATGCCTGCACGCTCTACAGCGGAAACATGAACAAACACGTCGGTCGTACCGTCATCCGGCTGGATGAAGCCAAAACCCTTGGTGCCATTGAACCACTTTACAGTGCCTGAATTCATAACGATCTCCTTTCAATCGTTGATTTCGCTCGACGGGTATTCGCCGAGCCGTGTCGATGTTGAGAGGAAATCTGACAACGCTTTTCAGCGCTTTGACAAAGGTCGCAAGCAATATTCGATTGCACCCATATAATTCTTTTTTCGGGATTTTCAATGTTTCATTTGGAATACGGCCCGAAATGCAGCGGCACTGCCGAAAAACAACGTTGAATCACGTTCGTTTCGATTGGAATCCTTTCGGAATTTCCATCCCATTATTTTTGGGCGCCTCAAGAAATATATTGGCGCTACCGACCATAAACGACGAATACAGAGCAATAGCCCAGTTCAGGAAAGCATAGAGGCTTCAAGAAATCGGCAAGTGCCGGCATCGCCAAGCGCTCGGCGCAGTTTCATCTTGGATTGAGGCAAGTGGGAAAGACGGTTTCGCCGCATGGCCGGCCTTGCAGACCGCCTCGCTTCAAGCGCGAGACTGACGGGCATGATTGCCCGCCAGCACTATTGTTGGATTCCCGAGATTACTCGGCTGCCTCTGCTTCGGGCATCGGCACGTAGTTGAGGATCGGGGACAGCCAGCGTTCGACCTCGCGCACCGGCATACGCTTGCGCCCCGCATAATCCTCCACCTGATCCCGCTCGACCTTGGCGACACCGAAATAATAGGCCTCGGGATGGCCGACATAGAGACCGGAGACGGACGAACCGGGCCACATCGCAAAGCTCTCGGTCAAGGTCACGCCGATCGCCTTTTCGGCGTCGAGCAACCGGAACAGCGTTTCCTTTTCCGTATGGTCGGGCTGAGCCGGATAGCCAGGTGCCGGGCGAATACCGGCATAGGGCTCACCGACCAGGTCCTGCGGCGAGAATGTCTCGTCCGCAGCATAACCCCAGAGTTCCTTGCGCACGTATTCATGCATGCGCTCGGCAAAGGCTTCGGCGAACCGGTCGGCCAGTGCTTTGACCATGATCGACGAATAGTCGTCGTTGGCGCGCTCGAAGCGCTCGGCGATCGCCACTTCCTCGATACCGGCCGTGACGACGAAGCCGCCGAGATAATCTCTGCTGCCGCTGTCGACAGGTGCGACGAAATCCGACAGCGCCACGTTCGGTCGCCCGTCGCGCTTGCTCAGCTGCTGACGCAGCGTGAAGAAGGTGCCGAGCGTCTCGCCGCGCGTTTCCTCGGTAAACAGCCGGATGTCGTCGCCGACGGTTCCGGCCGGCCAGAAGCCGACGACCGCCTTCGGGGCAAACCATTTCTCGGCGATGATCTTGGCAAGCATGGCCTGCGCATCCTCGAACAGCTGACGTGCGGCCTGCCCTTGCTTCTCGTCATCGAGGATTTTGGGATAGACGCCCTTCAGTTCCCAGGTCTGGAAGAACGGCGTCCAGTCGATGTAGCGCGCCAGCTCGTCCAGCTCCCACCCCTGAAACACCCGCGTACCGAGAAACGAGGGAGCCTTGGCCTGATAGCCGCTCCAGTCGATCTTGTGAGCATTGGCGCGCGCCTGCGATAGCGGCAGGCGGCGCTTTTCCGCCTCGTTGCGAGCATGGGCGTCGGCAACCTTGCGATATTCAGCGCGGATCGTCTCGACGTAAGAGCCCTTGGCTTCCGACGACAACAGGCTGGAGACGACCCCGACCGCACGGCTCGCATCGGTGACGTAGACCGTCTGGCCGCGGTCGTAGCGCGGATTGATCTTGACCGCCGTATGCACCCGGCTCGTCGTCGCGCCGCCGATCAACAGCGGGATATCAAAACCTTCGCGCTCGAGCTCCGAGGCAACATGCACCATCTCGTCGAGCGATGGCGTGATCAGGCCGGAAAGGCCGATGATGTCGACCTTCTGCGCCTTGGCCACCTCGAGGATCTTGGCGGATGGCACCATGACGCCGAGATCGATGATCTCGTAATTGTTGCAGGCAAGCACGACGCCGACGATGTTCTTGCCGATGTCGTGCACGTCGCCCTTGACCGTCGCCATCAGGATCTTGCCGGCGCTCTGGCGCTCGCCTTCGCCACCGGCGGCCAGCCGCTCGGCTTCCATGTGCGGAAGCAGAACGGCAACCGCCTGCTTCATCACGCGCGCCGATTTCACCACCTGCGGCAGGAACATCTTGCCCGAGCCGAAAAGATCGCCGACGACATTCATGCCGGCCATCAACGGACCTTCGATGACATGCAGCGGCCGGGCGCTCGAAAGCCGCGCCTCGTCGGTATCGGCCTCGATATATTCGGTGATGCCGTTGACCAGCGCGTGCTCGAGTCGCTTTTCGACCGGCCATTCACGCCAGGAAAGATCTTTCTCCTTGGCCTGGGCGCCGCCCTGTCCGCGATAGCGCTCGGCAATCTCCAGCATGCGTTCGGTCGAATCGGCGCGGCGGTTCAGGACCACGTCTTCGCAGGCCTCGCGCAGCTCGGCATCGATGCCGTCATAGACGGCAAGCTGGCCGGCATTGACGATGCCCATGTCCATGCCCGCCTGGATGGCATGGTAGAGGAACACGGCGTGCATCGCCTCGCGCACCGGTTCGTTGCCGCGGAAGGAGAACGACAGGTTGGAGACCCCGCCGGAGATGTGCACATGCGGCAGCGTCGCAATGATTTCGCGCGTTGCTTCGATGAAGTCGACGCCGTAGTTGTTGTGTTCCTCGATGCCGGTCGCGACGGCAAAGATGTTCGGGTCGAAGATGATGTCTTCGGGCGGGAAGCCGGCTTCTTCGGTCAGCAGTTTGTAGGCGCGGGTGCAGATCTCGACCTTGCGCGCCTTGGTATCTGCCTGCCCAACCTCGTCGAAGGCCATGATGACGACGGCAGCGCCATAGGCGCGGCAAAGCCTGGCGTGATGCAGAAACGCCTCTTCGCCTTCCTTCATCGAGATCGAGTTGACCAGCGGCTTGCCCTGGACACATTTCAATCCGGCCTCGATCACCTCCCACTTCGACGAATCGATCATGACGGGCACGCGGGCGATATCAGGTTCGGAAGCGATAAGGTTGAGGAACTCGACCATCGCCTGCTTCGAATCGATCAGGCCCTCGTCCATGTTGATGTCGATGATCTGCGCGCCGTTGGCGACCTGATCGCGGGCGACATCGAGCGCTGCGGAATAGTCGCCGGCGGTGATCAGCTTGCGGAACTTGGCCGAGCCGGTGACGTTGGTGCGCTCGCCGACATTGACGAAGGGAATGTCTGAGGTGAGCGTGAAGGGCTCGAGGCCCGAGAGCCGCATCAGCGGCGCGACATCGGGGATCAGGCGTGGCGGGTGTTTGGCAACCGCCTTGGCGATCGCGCTGATATGGGCGGGCGTCGAGCCGCAGCAGCCGCCGACGATGTTGAGGAGACCGTCGCGGGCAAAGGCTTCGACCTGGGCTGCCATCTGGTCCGGGGTCTCGTCATATCGCCCGAATTCGTTTGGCAGGCCGGCGTTCGGATAGGCGCAGACGAAGGTGTCGGCGACACTCGAAAGTTCGTCGATGTGCGCGCGCATGGCATTGGCGCCGAGCGCACAGTTGAGCCCGATGGTGAAAGGCTCGGCATGGCGCACGGAATGCCAGAACGCCGTCGGCGTCTGGCCCGACAGCGTACGGCCGGAAAGATCGGTGATCGTGCCGGAGATCATCACCGGCAGTTCGATACCCTTCTCTGCGAACACTTCCTTTGTGGCGAAGATCGCCGCCTTGGCGTTGAGCGTATCGAAGATCGTCTCGATCAGGATGATATCGGCGCCGCCGTCGATCAGGCCGCGGATCTGTTCGGCATAGGCGATCCTGAGATCGTCGAAGGTCACCGCCCGGTAGCCCGGATTGTTGACGTCAGGCGAAATCGACGCGGTCCTATTCGTCGGGCCGAGCGCTCCGGCGACGAACCGGCGACGGCCGTCATGCGCTTCGGCGCGCCTTGCCGCCCGGCGCGCCAGGCGGGCGCCGTCACGATTGAGGTCGTAGACCATGTCTTCCATGCCGTAGTCGGCCTGGGCAATGCGGGTCGAGGAGAACGTGTTCGTTTCCAGGATGTCGGCGCCGGCGATGGCGTAGGAATAGTGGATGTCCTCGATCGCCTTCGGCTGCGTCAGGGTCAACAGGTCGTTGTTGCCCTGCTGATGGCAGGCACAACCGCCGAAGCGATCGCCACGGAAGTGATCCTCGACGAATCCCAGCTGCTGGATTTCCGTGCCCATTGCACCATCCATGATCAGGATGCGCTCGCTGGCCGCCTGCTTCAGCGCCCGCATGACTTCGGAGCCATCCGGCTTGGAGGAAAGGTCGCCGAAAAGGGCGTCGATGGCGGACATGGGAAATCTCCCGTTCTGAAAACGACAAGCAATAGTCAAGTCAATCACATAAAGACATCTTTATGTCAACATATGAACGGATTTTATTTGCCGCAATGACGTTGGCTTGGTAGCCTTGGCGCATGCGGTTTCAGTCTGCGCACAGGAGCGACAGAAAGGCGATTCCGCCTTTTGGGTGAACGCCACGGCAAAGAAAATGGCCCGCCGCGACCGCAGCGAGCCATGCGAATGCCATCAGAAGACAAACTCAGAGCGTTTCTGGCTTAAATTGAGCCGCGGAAACGCTCTGTCGCTTCGTTTTTCCGCATTTCCTGACGGAAAACCGCTTCGCACTTTTCCTGGAAATGCTCTAAAGACGGCCGAGGCAATCCTGCGTTTCATAGATGGCGCAGAGAATATGGTAGAAACTGCTCGCCGGCACCGGTTCGTCGACGAAACTGCCATCTGGTTTCTGCTTGTCGCGCCACAGCCCGGCCACCGGTGTCTCCAGGAACAGGTTGAGTGCCGAAGCCGCCCGCGCCGCCGAGGCGAGATAGCGCTCACGCTCCGCGCCTTCTGTGAGGGCTGCAAAACGAACCGAAGCCTTCAGCCATTCCGTCTGCGGCCAAAGCCGTGCGATCGGGTCGGCGACCGAGAAATCGTCGAAGAGCGTCATGACCGCGACATTGCGGGTCGGGCAGATGCCGTGCGCCTCGCCGATCGCAAACAGCCGCCGCGCCTTCACGATCGCCTCGGCATTGCCGCGCCGCTCGGCCCAGCGCAGCAACAGCCACGCCCATTCGAACAGATGGCCGGGCTCGACGATACGCCCCTTGTCACCCGGGAACGGCGCCCAGTCGTGGTCGAAGAACTCCCGCAACGCGCCGGTACCGCCGTCGATGAAATGATCCATCGCCAGATGCGCGATCTCGTCTGCAAGGTTGAACCAGGCGACGCGATCAAAGCCGACGACCTCCTCGCTCGCCAGGCACGCTTCGAACAGATGCATGTGCGGATTGGAGCAGAGCGGCAGCCGCGACGGATCGTCCTCTTCAAAGCCGATGAGCGGGTGCTTGCAGTGGGCCTCGATGCGTTGGCGCAAACCGTTGCTGCGCTCGATCATTTCCGGCCTGCGCTCGGGGAAGACCTCGGCCAGATAGGCAAAGGCCAGCAACGCGAAAGCCTGATTGTAGAGGTCGAAGGCGGCATCGATGAGGTTGCCGTCGGCATCCGCAAGCGCGCCGTAAAAGCCCGTCGGCTGCAGATAGACCCGATCGAAATAGGCAAGCCCGCCCTCGGCGGCACTCTTCCAGTCGCCCGCCCAGCCGCGCCTGCCGGCCTCGGCGAAACAGTAGACCTGACGCGGCTGCACCCGCGCCCGGCGATTGGCCCGCGTTGGCTCGCCGGCCATGTCGATGGTTTCGGCGAAACCGCCGCCCGTGGCATCGACGCCCTTTTCGCGCCAGAGCGGCAGGGCCCTTTCGGCCAGCCACGCCGACAAGATAGCGGATTGCGAGAAAATATCCTGCGGCAACGGTTCAGCCCTCGAGCTTCAGTTCATCATGGTTCTTGCCGAGCAGCTCGGCCAGCGCCTCGACCACCATGTTGTGGTCCTCGCGCTGCGGCAGGCCGGACACGGTCACCGCACCGATGCAGCCCGTGCCCTTGACGACGATCGGGAAACTGCCGCCATGGGCCGCATATTCGGCATCCGGAAGCCCGAGCTTCGCCTGCAGATTGGTCTGCTGCTTCAACAGCCCGAGGCCGGTCGAGTAGCTGCTCTTGAACAGGCGAAAAACGGTGTTGCGCTTGCGGCGCACCCAGTTCGGATTGTCAGGCGTCGCGCCCTCAAGCGCGGTATAAAACACCTGCATCGAAAACAGCGTGACATCGATGACGACGCCGAGCTTGCGTTCGGCGGCCATGCGGCGCAACGTCGTGCCCAGTTGCCATGCCATTTCCAGGTCGAAACTGTCGAATTGCAGCTCGCGCTCCTGTTGGCCGATGCGCTTGAGATCATTGTCGATATTCATGAAGCCTCCGCTCAATCCTTCCAGAGCCAAGCCGCGCCGCGCACGCCGGAACTGTCCCCGTGCATCGCCTTGCGAACAGGCGTTTCGAAACTGTCGCCAAAGAGGTAGTTGACCACCCGCGGCGGCACATCCTCATAGATCTCGTCGACATTCGACATGCCCCCGCCGAGCACGAAGACATCCGGGTCGACGATGTTGGTCAAAAGCGCAAGGCTGCGCGCCAGCCGGTCGACGAAACGATTGTAGACGCCTGTTGACGCCGGATCGCCGGCCCGCTTCGCCTCGATGATATCGCGACCACGCTTTTCGACGCCGGTGGTCAGGCGATAGTCGAGCTCGACCCCGGTGCCGCAGGCGTACATGTCGAGGCAGCCGTGTTTGCCGCACCAGCATTTGTGGCCGGGATACTCGTCCTTGGTCATCCATGGCAGCGGATAGTGGCCGATTTCGGCGGCGACGCCCTGGTAGCCGGCATGCACCTTCTTGCCGATCGCCAGCCCGCCGCCATGGCCGGTGCCGACAATCACGCCGAACACTGTCTGCGCGTCCTTGCCGGCACCGTCGACTGCCTCCGACACCGCCAGGCAATTGGCGTCGTTGGCGAGCCGCACCTTGCGGCCGAGCGCCTGTTCGAGGTCGCGCCCGAGCGGCTTGCCGTTGATCAGCACAGCGTTGGAGTTGCGCACGATACCGGTGCGCGGATTGGGACTGCCGGGAATGCCGATGCCGATCGATCCTTGTTCGCCCGCCGTCTTTTCGGCGGCGGCAACAAGGCCGTGAACGGCCAGAATGCAGTCGTCATAGCCGCTGGTCGGGGTCGCGACGCGGTGGCGGGCGCGCGTTTCACCATCGCGATCAAGCGCGATGACTTCCATTTTCGTGCCGCCCCAATCAATTCCGATGAACATGTCTGGATCAGGTCTCTGGGTGAAGGTCGCATGAAGGAGCGCCAGCCTCCTCAAGCCGGCGCTGATCACTGCTTAGCATCCGAAAGACGGGAAACACCAGCCCCCGATTTCGGCACGCCTCGGTAGAGGAGGAAACCGGATTGGACAGGCGCCTTCCGCAATCCCCTGCATTCCCGGCACCGCACGCCATGCCCTATTTCGCGAAGGCACCGCGCAAAAACACTTGGCGAAGAGGCCTTGCTTTTGTATGGGTGCTATCCGAGTGGTCCCGTAGCTCAGCAGGATAGAGCACCAGATTCCTAATCTGGGGGTCGCGCGTTCGAATCGCGCCGGGATCACCATCCTTCTCGTCAGCAGGACAAATCACAGGCGCGACGCTCCGCCGAGCCGGCTCTTGCGATGCCGATGCACCCGATGCCGATGTAAGCGATCATGGTTCAGCTGCTTGTGACCTACATGGAAATGCGCACTCGGCCGACTGGCGAGCCTTTGCTGCCGCCTGTCGAGGGCACGGCGTTTGCGCCTGAGCGCTTGGCAGCAGAGGAATTCCTCTCGCTCTACCGCGCAGTCGCCGAACCTTTGCGCTGGGATCAGCGACTGCGCATGCCTGCCGATGAGCTCGATGCCTTTTTGCGCAGCCCGTCGACCGCGCTCTATATCCTGCGGGTGGAAGGCAGTGCCGTCGGGCTCTGCGAATTCGAGCGCGCTGACACTTGCGATGTCGAACTCACCCATTTCGGCCTGATCCCGCAAGCGCAGGGAAGAAGGCTGGGGCCGTTTCTTCTCGATGGCTCACTGCGTGCCATCTGGGATCGGGCACCGGATCGCGTCTGGCTGCACACGGATACCTGGGATCACGCCAAGGCACAGGACACCTATCGCCGCGCCGGCTTCGGCATTTTCATGCAGAGGCTCGAAGAGTTCAGCGTCTAGCCAACCGATTGCCGCGCATTCACGAAGCCGTGAGTTTCTGCCCGTTCTCCGGCACAAAACATGCCCTCATCCATTTCCCCAATGAAAGGAAATGGTGAAGCCAATGAAAAAGCTGGCAATTGTTGCGCTTTCGCTGGCAACGGCCTTCTCCAGCGCAGCCCCGGTACAGGCATTCCCGTCGGTAACACCCATGAAGGCAGGCATCTCCGACGTCGAGACCGTGCAGTACTATCACCGCCGCTGGTATCGCGGATACGATGGCTACCGATGGCGGGGCGATCGGCGCTATTACCGTCACCGCCACTGGGATGACGACGACGACGATGACAATGTAGGCGCGATCATCGGCGGCCTTGCCGCCGGCGCCATCATCGGCGGGCTGATGGCCCAGCCGAGACGGTACTATGGCGGCAACGCCCATACGAGCTGGTGCTACAGTCGATACAGCTCCTACCGGGCATGGGACAATACCTTCCAGCCCTATTATGGCGCCCGCCGCGCCTGCTACTCGCCTTATCGGTAAACCTGCGATGAAGGCCCTGCCGCCCGTCTGGGCGGCGGGTGAAAGCATAACCTGATGTAAGGCAAGCACTTTCCTGAGCGCAGGACAGCCGATTTCGTCGTGTTCAAGCGTCGCGCAGCGCGCTCCGCTTGATCAATGCGTGCCCGCCCAAAGCGAAAAGTGCTCCCTCATCGATCCCTCCCCTGACTGATCAGCGTCGCCGGCCCCGCTGCCATGATGACCGTCGGTTTTGGCTGCGGCTTGACATTTCCGTAAGGCTGACCTTATCATTCCAATATAAAGTATCTTAGTACATAACTATGATATAACTATAAGAGAGGAACATAAGATGAAATCAGCAAGGATTGCACTGCTTCTGGGAACGGCACTCATCGCCTCCTCGTCCTTCGCCTTCGCGCAGGAAAAGGGCGGCGTCATCAACGTCGCCACGGTCGGCGAGCCGCCGACGCTCGACCCTATGGCTTCGACGGCCGACCTGGTCGGCATCGTCTCGCAGCATATGTTCGAGACGCTCTACACCTTCGACAAGGATTGGAAGCCGACGCCGCTTCTGGCTGTGGCCATGCCGGAAATCAGCGCCGACGGCAAAACCTACACGATCAAGCTGCGCTCCGGCGTCAAGTTCCATGACGGCACCGACATGGATGCGACCGACGTCGTCGCCTCGCTCGAGCGCTGGACGAAGACCGCCTCGCGCGGCAAGCAGACGGCAACGACGATCGCCGGCATCGAGGCCGTCGACCCGACCACGGTCAAGATCTCGCTCAACACCCCCTATGCGCCGCTGGTCTCGCTGCTCGCCTTCAACAATTCCGCGGCAATCGTACTGCCTTCGGAAAAGCAGGCTGAGCCGATGGTCGATTTCGTCGGCACCGGCCCCTACAAGCTCAAGGAGCGCAAGGCCGACCAGTACATCCAGCTTGAGCGTTACGACGGCTATGTCTCGCCCGAGGGCGAAAGCAACGGTTATGGCGGCGCGCGTCACCAGTATGCCGACGAGATCCGCTTCGTGCCGGTTCCCGACCCGAACACCCGTGTCGAGGCCGCCGTCTCCGGTCAGTACGACTACGTCGATTCGCTGCCGGTCGAATCCTTCGAACGGGTGAAAGGCTCGAGCGCTTCCGAACCTGTGATGCTGCAGCCTTTCGGCTGGCCTGTCTTTGTCCTCAACTCAGGCAACGGCATGACCAAGAATCTGGAACTGCGCAAGGCGATCCGCGCCGCACTCAGCATGGAAGACATGATGGCGGCCGCCTTCGGCAGCACCGACTTCTACGCGCTCGATGCCGCCCTCTACCCGGCGCAGTATGTCTGGCGCACCGAAGCCGGCACGGAAGGCGGCTACAATGTCGCCGATCCGGAAAAGGCAGGCGAACTCTTGAAGGCTACCGGCTACAAGGGTGAGCCGCTGCGCATCCTGACCAGCCGCCAGTACGAGTTCCACTACAAAATGGCACAGGTCGCCGCCGAGTATCTGAAGCTCGCGGGCTTCACCGTCGATCTGCAGGTGGTCGACTGGGCAACGCTCACCCAGCGCCGCGCCGACCCGACACTCTGGGATATCTATATCACCCACAGCCCGTTCCTGCCGGAACCGGCGCTGATCGGCATGATGTCGACCAAGGCGCCCGGAAACTGGGATACGCCGGCCCGCGCCAAGGCCGTCGATGCCTTCAACGCCGAATCGGATGCTGGCAAGCGCGTCACACTCTGGGCCGACGTCCAGAAGGTGATCTACGAGGAAGTGCCGTTCATCAAGATCGGCGACTTCAACGCCCTGTCGGTAAAGACCAAGACGCTTGACGGCGTCTCCCCCGCGCCGTGGCCCTACTTCTGGAACGCTTCGATCAAGAAGTAAGCTTTCATCCACTTGAAGCCTTCGGCGGGCGGTCTTTCCCTTCACGGATTGCTGCCCGCCGGATAGCCCGGCGCTGCCTTGCCAGTGCCCGTGCGGAAGAAGTTCGAGGCACCCATGATACGCTATATTCTCCAGCGCCTGTTCGGCATGATCGTGGTCATGGCGCTCGTCGTCACCATTGTCTTCGTCATCGTCCGCGTGACACCCGGCGATCCCGCCGCCGTCATGCTCGGACCGGAAGCGACGCAGCAAGACATCGCCGAATTGCGCACCAAGCTTGGTCTCGACCAGTCGCTCGGCCTGCAATATGTCTACTATATCGGGCAGCTGCTGCAGGGCGATCTCGGCCAGTCGATCTTCCTCAACCAGCCGGTCACTTCGGCGCTTGCCGAGCGTGCCGAGCCGACCTTCTTCCTGACCCTGTTCTCGATTCTGATCGCCAGCGGCATTGCGCTGCCGATCGGCATCTACGCCGCCTACCGCCGCGGCTCCTTCGTCGACCAGGCGGCCACCACGCTGGCGATGCTTGCCGCCAGCATTCCGAGCTTCTGGCTCGGCCTGATCCTCATCCAGTTCCTCGCGGTCCGCCTCGGCTGGTTCCCGGTTTCGGGTTACGGCGGGCCGGGTTCATCCTTCGCAGAGCGCATGTACCATCTGACCTTGCCGGCCATTGCGCTCGGGGTCGTCTCCTCGGCGCTGATCCTGCGCTTTACCCGCGCCTCGATGCTCGATGTGCTCGGCGACGACTTCATCCGCACCGCCCGCGCCAAGGGTCTCGGCGAACGCAAGGTGGTAATGAAACACGCGCTGAAGAATGCCCTCATCCCGATCCTGACCATCATCGGTCTCACCGCCGCGGTTCTGATCTCCGGCGCCGTCGTCACAGAAACCGTCTTCGGCCTTCCGGGCGTCGGCAATCTCGTCGTCTCCGCCGTGCTCAGGCGCGACTACCCTGTGATCCAGGGCGCGCTGCTCGTCATCGCCGCTCTTTACGTGCTGATCAATTTCGCGATCGACATGCTCTATCTCCTCGTTGATCCAAGGGTTCGCTACTGATGACCGCCACCGTATCAACCCCTGTCGCAAGCGAGCGTGCCAAGTTCCTGCGCCGCCTGCTCAAGCGCAAGACCGTTGCCTTCGGTCTCTTCGTTCTCGTCGTCTTCGTGCTCCTGGCCGTCTTCGCGCCGCTGATCGCGCCCTATGCGCCCGGCAAGCTGTCGATCGTCAACCGCCTGTCGCCGCCGAGCCTGCAATGGTTCTTCGGCACTGACGAATTCGGGCGCGACGTGTTTTCGCGCACGCTCTATGCCGGCCGGCTTTCGCTGCTCGTCGGCGCCGCCGTCGTCACGCTCGCAACGATCGTCGGTGTCGTCATGGGCCTCGTCGCCGGCTTCTTTCCGAAGCTCGACGCGCCGATCGCCCGCCTGATCGACGCGATGATGGCCTTTCCCGATATCCTGCTGGCGATCGCGCTCGTCGCCGCCCTCGGCCCGTCGCTGACGACGGTGATCGTCGCGCTCAGCGTCGTCTACGCGCCGCGGCTGGCGCGGGTGGTGCGCGCCTCGACGCTGGTGATCCGCGAGCTGCCCTATGTCGAGGCGGCTCGCGCGCTCGGCATCTCGACGCCGCACATCATGACGCGGCATGTGCTGCGCAACCTGCTCTCGCCGATCCTGGTGCAGGGCACGTTCCTGTTTGCCCATGCCATGCTGGCCGAAGCCGGGCTTTCCTTCCTCGGCGTCGGCGTCAGTCCTGAGATCCCGACCTGGGGCACGATGATCGCCTCGGGCCGGCAATATATCGGACAGGCCGATTGGGTGACGCTGTTTCCCGGCATCGCCATCGTGCTTTCGGTTCTGTCCCTGCAGATGGTTGGCGATGGTTTGCGCGACATGCTCGACCCCCGCCTCAGAAAGGACCTGTGATCCATGCCCACCGCAACCCGTAGCACCAGCCCCGTGCTGATCAGCAACGTGAAGCCCGTCGCCTTCGGCATGGCGGCACCGAGCGAAACCGTCGACATCCTGATCGGTGGCGACGGCACCATTGCCCGCATCGGCAGCCAGTTGTCGGCGCCTGAAGGCACCCAGCGCATCGACGGCAAGGGTGCCTGGATTTCGCCCGGCTGGATCGATCTGCACGCCCATGTCTGGCATGGCGGCACCGACATTTCGGTCCGGCCGCAACTCTGCGGCATGGAGCGCGGCGTCACCACCATCGTCGACGCCGGTTCGGCCGGCGAAGCCAACTTCCATGGTTTTCGCGAATACATCATCGAGCCGGCGCGCGAGCGCATCAAGGCCTTCCTCAATCTCGGCTCGATCGGCCTCGTCGCCTGCAACCGCGTCAGCGAGCTCAGCGACATCCGCTCGATTGACATCGACCGCATCATCGCCTGCTACCAGGAAAACCGCGAGCATATCGTCGGCCTGAAAGTGCGCGCCAGCCACGTGATCACCGGCTCCTGGGGCGTAACCCCGGTCAAGCTCGGCAAGAAGATCGCCAAGATCCTCAAGATCCCGATGATGGTGCATGTTGGCGAACCGCCGGCGCTCTATGACGAAGTGCTTGAAATCCTCGGCCCCGGCGACATCGTCACCCATTGCTTCAACGGCAAGGCCGGCAGTAGCATCATCGAGGACGAAGACCTGTTCGAGCTTGCCGAGCGCTGCGCCGGCGAAGGCATCCGGCTCGACATCGGCCATGGCGGCGCGTCGTTTTCGTTCCGCGTCGCGGAAGTCGCCATTGCCCGCGGCCTGCTGCCCTTCTCGATCTCCACCGATGTGCACCTGCGCAGCATGAACCAGTCAGTCTGGGACCTCGGCACCACCATGTCGAAGCTCTTGAGCGTCGGCATGCAGTTCGAAAAGGTCGTCGAGGCCGTGACGCAGGCTCCGGCCTCGGTCATTCGCCTGCCGATGGACGGGCTTCTGACCGTCGGCGCGCGCGCCGAGTTCACCCTCTTCGATCTCGTCGATTCCGAACTGCGCGTCTTCGATTCACTTGGAGCCGAAGCGCATCTCAACCGCCTCTTCGAGCCGCGATATGCGCTCATGGGCACGGACGTCGTGGCGGCAAACAGATACCAGCCGCAGCATGTCGAATGCCCCGACCACAGCCACGGCTTCAGCTACCGTTGAACCATCACAGAACACAGAAACTGGCAGGATATCGCGTGAACAGTTTGGACCATAAGACCAAGGGCCGTGTGCCGGCTTCGCCCTACCAGAGGCTTGCAGCCCTCGGCATCGACCTGCCCCCGGCACCGCCGCCGATCGCCAACTTCGTCACCCATGTTCAGGAGGGCAACATTCTCTACCTCTCCGGACAGGGCCCGCGCGAGGTCGACGGCCACCTGCATGCCGGCAAGGTCGGCGCCGACGTCGACGTTGAAAGCGCCTATGAGCACGCGCGGCTGACGGGCATCAATCTGCTGGCGGTGATGCATGATGCGCTCGGCGATCTCGGCCGCGTCAAGCGCATCGTCAAGCTCCTCGGCATGGTCAACGCCGTACCGGACTTCGCCGATCATCCGCAGGTGATCAATGGTTGCTCCGACCTGCTGATCGACATCTTCGGCGAAGCGGGGCAGCATGCCCGCTCGGCCGTCGGTTTCGGATCGCTTCCCGGCAACATCACCGTCGAGATCGAAGCGATCGTCTCGCTTCACGAGTGACGGTTTAAGGGAGGTCGGATCAATGGCTGCGCCAGCCCATCATCTTCTCGATCCGCTCGGCGGAAACCCTGACGTGATCGGCGTAGAAGTTGCGATCGTCGACGATCTTCTGTTCGGGCAGAACGATGGAGATGGTCGCGACGCAGCTGCCCTTGTCGTCGAGGATCGGGGCGGCGACGCAGGCGACCGCATAGTCGGATTCACCGGCCTGGATCGAAAGCTTGGCGGCAAGCGCCGTCTCGGCCTGGCTCGACAGTGCGGCCGGATCTACATCGGCCCGGCCCGTCGGCGATGTGCGGGCGCAACGGCGGAACAGCTCCAACCTCTCGTCGGAGGGCAGATGGCCGACCAGCAATCGTCCGGAGGCCGTCCAGTTAAGCGGCACCCGGGTGCCGACCCTGGATGTCACCTGGAAATGGCCGGGGCCGTCCGCCATGGCGAGCACCTGCATGTAGTCGCCGTCGCGACCGCAGAGCTGGATGGTTTCGGCAACCTCGCGACCGAGATCATGCATCTCCCGCGTCGCCACGCCGAGGAAATCGAGCGAGCGCGCATAGGCGAGACCGTAATGGTAGAGCCTGTCACCGAGCCAGACCTGGCCGTCGGCATCGCGGCTGAGCAGGTTCTTTTCCACCATGTCGTCGACGATGACATAGGCCGTCGACAGCGGCGCGCCGACCGCTTTGGCAATCGCGTAGACGCCGCTCGGAGAACCGGTCTCGTAGAGGAAGTCGAGCACCTGCAATGCCCGATCCATGCCGCTTACGCGCGAACGGCGGGTCTTGCCGGTCGGCTCCATGTCGTCGCCGGCTTCGGCGGCAATCGTCGTCTTGTCCAAGGGTCTACTCCCATGCAATTCGAAATTCGCATCAGATGGGCGGTCAGCAACGGCTTTCCGTCTCACCCGCGACAACGGCCGGTTCGGCGATCCGAAACGGCCCGTTCATATCTCATTACTATGGTAGATATTCCGCGAAAACGGAATAGCTTAACCTGTTCCGACTGCCAGAAAATCATATGGAGACCACCATGCCTGACCGCGACATCCGCGAAGCTCTCGGACTTCGGCCCGTTATCAACGTATCCGGCACGATGACCAGCCTCGGCGCATCGATCGTGGTTCCGGAAGCGATCGCCGCGATGACAGGCATACTGCCGCAATTCGTCGAGATCAACGACCTGCAGCGCAAGATCAGCCCGGTGATTGCCCGGCTGACGGGCGCCGAGGCCGGCTTCATCACCGCCTCCTGCTCCGCCGGCATCAGCCTTGCAGTCGCCGGCACCATGACCGGCAACGACCTCGCCGCGATCGAGCGCCTGCCCGATGCCACGGGCTTGAAGAACGAAGTCATCATCCAGATGGGCCATGTCGTCAGCTATGGTGCGCCGGTCGACCAGGCGATCCGCATTGCCGGCGGCAAGCCGGTGCTCGTCGGCCAGGCGACGTCGGCCTATCGCTATCACATCGAAGGCGCCATCAACGAGCGCACGGCGGCTGCCATCTATGTCGTCTCCCACCATGTGGTTCAGTACGGCCTTATCGGGCTCAAGGAATTCGCCGAGGCCTGCCATGCCAAGGGCGTGCCGGTCATCGTCGATGCCGCATCCGAATATGATCTGAAGATCTTCCTCGAACAGGGCGCGGACATCGTCCTCTATTCCGGTCACAAATTCCTGGGCGGCCCGACCTCCGGCATCGTCGCCGGCGAAAAGACGCTGGTGCGCAACGCCTTCCTGCAGAACCTCGGCATCGGCCGCGGCATGAAGGTCGGCAAGGAAAGCATGCTCGGCGTGATGGCAGCCCTCATCGCCTGGGAAACGCGCGACCACCAGGGGATCCGCGACCGCGAGGCCGGCTATCTCCATCTCTGGCGCGACACGCTCGACGGCCGCCCGGGCGTCAAGCACGTGATCGAAGCTGACCCGACCGGCAATCCGCTCGACCGCCTGCGCGTCACCATCGATCCGCAGGAAGCCCACATCACCGCCTGGGATCTCGCCGATGCGCTGGCGCGCGGTCAGCCGCCGATCATCGTGCGCGACCACGAGGTCGAGCACAATTACTTCTATCTCGACCCCTGCAACCTGCACCCCGGCCAGGAAACCATCGTGGCAGACCGCCTTTCCGAGGAGCTGACAAAGGCGCGCAGCTCCAACGAGATCATCGCCACGCCGCTTCATGAGCGCAATGCCCGCCGCTTCGCCGGCCTGTTGCGCTGGCCCGACTGAGACCGATCCGCCCACCCCGTGCAGAACGACAAGGAATGTGAGACATGACCCGCACCGACGCTGCCACCGATCCGTCGAAAGCTGTGCTTTCGGTCGAGAACCTGACAACCTCGTTTCTGGTCGACGGCGCCTGGAAGCCTGTGGTGCGGGACATCTCGTTCTCGGTCATGCCGGGAGAGACGGTGGCGATCGTCGGTGAATCCGGCTCGGGCAAGAGCGTGACGTCCCTTTCGATCATGCGCCTGCTGCAGAAGGACATGAGCCGAACCGAAGGGCGAGTCATGCTCGGCGGCTGCAACATCCTCGATCTGCCGGAAAGCGACATGCGCCGCGTGCGCGGCAACGAAGTGGCGATGATCTTCCAGGAGCCGATGACCAGCCTGAACCCGCTGTTCACCATCGGCGACCAGATTTCCGAAGCGCTGCTCTGCCATCGACCGATGAGCAAGGCGGAAGCGAAGGCCGAGACCATTCGCCTGCTCGACAAGGTCAGGATCCCGTCGGCCGCTTCCCGTTTCGACGAATACCCGCACCGCTTCTCCGGCGGCATGCGCCAGCGCGTCATGATCGCCATGGCGCTTGCCAGCCGTCCGAAGCTCCTGATCGCCGACGAGCCGACGACCGCCCTCGACGTGACGATCCAGGGACAGATCCTCGACCTCATCAAGGTGCTGCAGGAGGAGGAAGGAACGTCCGTCCTGTTCATCACCCACGACATGGGCGTGGTTGCGGAGATCGCCGACCGCACCGTGGTGATGTTCCGCGGCGAAGCGGTGGAAACCGGCCGGACGGACGACATCTTCCTGCGCGCCAAACATCCCTATACCCGCGCACTTCTCTCGGCCGTACCGATGCTCGGCTCGATGAAGGGCAAGCCGCAGCCGCTGCGTTTTCCTGTTATCGACAGCGTCACTGGCCTGCCGGATACGCCGGCCGAGGGAACGAGCACGGTCGCTCAGACCCGCCCGATCCTTGAGGTGAAAAACCTCGTCAAGCGCTTCGACATTCATGCCGGGCTGCTCGGCAAGCTGCAGGGCCGCGTGCACGCCATCGAAAACGTCTCCTTCAGCCTGCAGCCGGGCGAAACGCTGTCGCTCGTCGGCGAATCCGGCTGCGGCAAGTCGACCACCGGTCGCGCCATCATGCGGCTGATCGAACCGCAGAGCGGGTCGGTCGTTCTCAACGGCCAGGACGTGCTGGCCATGGATCGCAAACGCTTGCGCGAAATGCGCCGGACCATGCAGATGATCTTCCAGGATCCCTTCGCCAGCCTCAATCCTCGCATGACCGTGGGGGCTGCGATCGCCGAACCCTATCTCGAGCACAAGCTCGGCACCGCGAGCCAGGCCCGCGACAAGGTCGCCGACCTGCTGGAGCGCGTCGGCCTGCAGGCCGACATGGCCGCGCGCTACCCGCATGAATTCTCCGGCGGACAGCGCCAGCGTGTCTGCATTGCGCGGGCGCTGGCGCTCGATCCGAAGGTCATCGTTGCCGACGAATCGGTCTCGGCCCTCGACGTCTCGATCAAGGCGCAGGTCATCAACCTTCTGCTCGACCTGCAGGCGAGCCTCGGCCTTGCCTATCTCTTCATCTCGCACGACATGGCCGTCGTCGAACGCGTCAGCCACCGTGTCGCGGTAATGTATCTCGGCGAGATCGTCGAGATCGGCCCGCGCACCGATATCTTCGAAAACCCGCAGCACCCCTACACCCGCAAGCTGATGGCAGCCGTGCCGATCGCCGATCCGACCCGGCGGCACACCAGGCGCAATGTCGCCAGCGACGAGATCAAGAGCCCGATGCGCGCGCCCGACTATGTCGTGGGCGAGCGGCAGTACCGCCAGATTTCGGCGGAGCACTTCGTGCAAGTGTAGAAAGCGGGCGCTTAAAACCGCGCCGTCACTTGTCTGGCGTGCAGACGCGCAGGCGATGGCCATCGGGATCGAGCGCGACAAAGGTGCGGCCGAAGACGGCGGTCATCAGGTCCTGCTCGATCGGGATCCCAGCCTTGCGCCATTCCGCGTAAAGCCGCTCGACCTCGGCGTCGTCCTTGACCATGAAGGCGATCTCCATCCGGTGGCCCGAACCGGAGGAGACGAAGTTCGCGGCCTTGGTGGACCAGAGGCTGAAGTTCAGGCCGTTATCGAGGGCATAGGCGACGTAGGCCGGAAAGGCCGCAACCGGCCCACGGCCAAGCAGCCGTGTGTAGAAGGCGGCGCTCTGTTCAGGATCTTCCACGTAAAGCAGGATGAGGTTCGGGGTCAGCATCGTCGATCATCTCCGTTGTTCGATGGTCGCAAGCTAGCGCGTGCCACTGTCAGCTTTTGTCAGCATCGAAATCATGCCCGGCGCAAAAAAGCCGCCGCTCCGAGGATGGAGCCGGCGGCCTTGTCGGACCATGCTAACCACTGAGGTCGGCGTCTGCGTCAGAAGACGGCCAGATATTTCAACAGCGAGATGATACCGATAACGAGCACGATAGCCTGCACGATCTGTTTCGCCCGGCCGTCCAGCGGCAGGCGCTGAACCAGATAAAGCACGAGCACGATGACGAGGAACGTGATCAGAATGCTGATAAGAAGCCCCATAGACAAACTCCCTTTTCAAGGCGACGCGAAGTCGTCTGAGTTGTAACTATGAGGCGAGCCGAAAAGTTCCAATACTGGCAAATACTTATTTAGATAAGGCTGGGTTCCGGCCTCCGTCCCTGCCGACTGGCAGCAGTTCCGCGCACACGAAATCAGAGCTCGCGGCGATCATGCCGCGCACGACTGGCTCATCAGCGTTGATTGCATGGAAGATCGGGAGAAGGGTGTCAGCCGGCCGCCTTGCAGGCGATCCCGGCATCATTCTCGCCCTTCGTCGCATCGTAGAGCGTTGCCTCGTCACCTTTCGTCCACCAGATATACTGGCCGCCGGCATACTTGGCACCCGATGCGGAAATCACGTTAGAGGCGACGGTGAAGTTGCCGTCGAGGGTGAAGGTCACCAATGAGGCCGGGCCGGCATTGATGTATTCGGCTTCGACCGTCTTGCCGCCGCAGTCATAGCGCGCCGACTGGCGATCGACGGTCTCTGCCCCCGGAACCGAAATCGTGACATCGACACTGCCCGATCCGCCCGCTGCCATCGACGCCAGCGTCAGCGCCGGCGCGCCGGCCGACTTGCCGAGGATCAGTTTCGACCCTTCGACATCCCAGGAAAGCTCGGTGCGCAGTGCCGCCAGGAATTTCTGTTCCTGATCCATCACCGCCGGCACGCACATCTTGCGGGTCGAGGCCGCCGGGCCGAAGGTGATCTTCGCACCGGAAAGGCTGAAAGTACCGGTAAAGTGGTTGCAGCCGGCCATGCCGCCATAGGTTCCATCGTCGCGGATCTCCAGCGTCGACTGAAGATTGTCGATCACCCCGCGGCCGGCGATATCTTCGGCAAGCCAGATGCCGACAAGCTGTTGCGGCACGTTTTCGGCAGCGACCGTCTGCATTGAGGCCATTTCGATCAGCACGCAGGCGCAGGAAAGGGCGGTGGCGACTTTCAGCATCGGGAACTCCTTCGCGCTTCGACTCGTCGTCCGATTCTTAGCCCGATCACACGCCGGATTGAAGACCGCGCCCTTGTTGCACGTCGATTTCGCCTGTAGAGCCTAGCGCATACAATGAAGATCGGCATCGGTTTTCGGCAAAACCAAAACGCGGCTTCCCTCTGTCGGAGCGAGCGTTAGGCGCTCGGCCGGGCGCTTGCGCCCCCGCCCCGCTGTAAGGCTGGAAGAACGAACAAGAACATGGGAATTGGCATGGCATCCCGCGAAAACGCGAAGCGCCGACTGACGATCCTGGGCTCGACCGGCTCCATCGGCACCAATACGCTCGATGTCGTCGAGCGGCTGGGCGGTCGCGACAGTTTCGAGATCGTCGCTCTGACCGGAAACGGCAACATTCCGCTGCTGGCGCAGCAGGCGATTGTCCACGGCGCAGAGCTTGCCGTTACCGCCGACGACAGCCATTACGCCAGCCTGAAGACAGCGCTCTCCGGCACCGGCATTGAGGTTGCGTCAGGCAGGAGCGGCCTGATCGAGGCGGCGGAGCGCGACGCCGGCTGGGTGATGGCGGCAATCGTCGGCAATGCCGGACTTGCCCCGACGCTGGCCGCCGCAAGCCGCGGCGCCGACATCGCGCTTGCCAACAAGGAATGCCTGGTTTCCGCCGGCAGCCTGTTCATCGAAGCGGTCAGGAAGGGCGGCGGCCGCCTCTTGCCGGTCGATAGCGAACACAACGCCATCTTCCAGGTGCTGGAAGAGCACCAGCGCCATGCCGTCGAGCGCATCATCCTCACAGCCTCCGGCGGCCCCTTCCGCACCAAGACACTCGAAGAGATGCGCCACGTGACGGCCGACGTCGCCCGCGCCCATCCGAACTGGTCGATGGGTCTGAAGATCTCGATCGACAGCGCCTCGATGTTCAACAAGGCGCTGGAGATGATCGAAGCCAAGCACCTGTTCGGCCTCAGGCCGGAGCAGATCGAGGTGATCGTGCATCCGCAGTCGGTCATCCACTCGATGGTCGGCTACACCGATGGCTCGGTGCTGGCGCAGCTCGGCTGCCCCGACATGCGCACCGCCATCGGCTATGCGCTCTCCTATCCCAGCCGCTGCGACCTGCCGATCGAACGGCTCGACTTCGCCAAGCTGTCGCGCCTCGATTTCGAAGCGCCCGATGAAATCAGGTTTCCGGCAATCCGCCTGGCGCGCCGCGCCATGGAACAGGGCGGCGTGCAGGGGGCCGTGCTGAACGGCGCCAAGGAGACGGCGCTGGAAGCCTTCATCGCCGGTCGGGCCGGGTTCCTGGACATGGCCGAAATTGTCGAGCAGGTAATGGACAAGCTCTCGGACCTGCCTGCGGCCGTCACCATGGACGATGTCTTTGCCGCCGACGAAAAAGCCCGACAACTGGCTGCCGGGCTGATCCGATAGTTTGCTGATCGGGCGTTCCCGCCCCTCATCCGGCTGCCGCCACTTTCTCCCCGCACGCGGAGAGAAGGTTAGGGGCAGATTTCTCGAAAGATAAGTGAAGCCTTACGCGACGGCCCGTGCCAGCGCGCAGCGCGACCACAGCGAATGCAGCGCGCCGACCAGATGGTCGATATCGGCATCCGAATGCAGCGGCGTCGGAGTGATGCGCAGGCGCTCGGTCTTCGTCGGCACCGTCGGGTAGTTGATCGGCTGCACATAGACGCCAAAATGGTCGAGCAGCAGGTCGGAGATCCACTTGCACTTGGCGGCGTCGCCGACTATGACCGGCACGATATGGCTCGGGTTCGGCATATGCGGAATGCCGCGCTGGTCGAGCAGCGAGCGCAGCCGGCGCACGCGCTCCTGATGGGCGAAGCGTTCGATCTGGCTTTCCTTCAGATGACGGATGGAGGCAAGCGCACCGGCCGCAAGCGTCGGTGGCAGCGCCGTCGTGAAGATGAAGCCCGAAGCAAAGGAGCGGATGAAATCGCAAAGCGCCGTCGAGCCGGTGATGTAGCCGCCCATGACGCCGAAGGCCTTGCCGAGCGTGCCTTCGATGACGGTGAGGCGATGCATCAGGCCTTCGCGCTCGGCGATACCGCCGCCACGCGGGCCGTATATGCCGACGGCGTGCACTTCGTCGAGATAGGTCATCGCGCCGTATTTGTCGGCGAGATCGCAGAGCTCCTTGATCGGGGCAATGTCGCCATCCATCGAATAGACGGATTCAAAGGCAATGATCTTCGGCGCGCGCGGATCGGCTGCGGCAAGCTTGGCTTCGAGGTCGGCCACCGAGTTGTGCTTGAAGATGACGCGTTCGCACTTGGAATGACGAATCCCCTCGATCATCGAAGCGTGGTTCCCGGCGTCTGAGAAGACGATGACACCGGGAATCTTCGAACAGAGCGTTCCAAGGGCGGCCCAGTTGGACACGTAACCCGAGGTGAACAGAAGCGCCGATTCCTTGCCATGCAGATCTGCGAGCTCGCGCTCGAGCAGCACATGGTAGTGGTTGGTTCCGGAAATGTTGCGGGTGCCGCCGGCACCGGCGCCGCATTCGTCGATGGCGCGTTTCATCGCCTCGGTGACGATGGTGTGCTGGCCCATGCCGAGATAGTCGTTGGAACACCAGACGGTGACTTCCTGAATGCCTTCAGCCGTGTGGCGCGCGGCCTTCGGAAAGTTGCCGCGATGGCGAGCGATATCGGCGAAAACCCGGTAGCGACCTTCCTGATGCAGCCCGTCCAGCTCGGTTTTAAAGAAATTCTCGAAATCCATCATCTTCTCCAGTGCCCTGCCGCTTTTTTTGATTCAAAGCGACCGGGGGTCAACCCCGCAATGCGACGCGGCCGCCGCCTGCGGCAAAAGGCCTCTAGTTTTGAACCGTTCCAAAGAAAGCCTTAGCGCATGTAAATCCCTCCAAGCTTGATCGAAGTCAAGCTTGGACGAAAAAAGGGCGGCCGAAACCGCCCTTTTTGACGCATCAAGACAGGCCCGCATTGCTCATGCTGCAGCCACCGCGCGTTTTGCCATCACCTTGACCAGATTGGCGCGATAGGCGGCATCCGCGTGGATGTCGGAGAGCAGGTCGGAAGCGTCGACCGGCACATTGGCAAGCGCATCCGGCGACCACTGCGACGAAAGCGCCGCCTCCATGTCCTTGTGCCGGAAGACGCCACTCGATCCGGCCCCCGTCACCGCGACGCGAACATCGCCATTGTCCCGGCGCACGACGAAGACGCCGGTCATGGCGTAGCGCGAGGCCGGGTTGGCGAACTTCTGGTAGGCTGCCTTTGCCGGAGCCTCGAAGGCGATCGCGGTCACCAGTTCGCCGTCTTCGAGCGCGGTCTCGAAAAGACCGGTGAAGAAATCGCCGGCGGCAATTTCCCGCCTATCGGTGACAATGGTCGCATCGAGCGCCAGCATCGCCGAAGGGTAGTCGGCAGCCGGATCGTTGTTGGCGATGGAGCCGCCGATCGTGCCCATGTGGCGCACATGCGGGTCGCCGATATGGCTGGCAAGCCCTGAGATCGCCGGGCACACGGCCGCCAGCTCGGCGGAGGACGCCACGTCGAAATGGGTGGCCGCAGCACCGATCCTCACGGTTCGCCCCGTCACCTTGATGCCCTTCATTTCCGCGACATGCCTGAGATCGATGAGGTCGGTCGGTGCGGCAAGCCGCTGCTTCATCGTCGGGATCAGCGTCATCCCGCCGGAGAGATATTTGCCCTCGCCTGCGGCCTGCTTGAGTTTGACGGCATCCTGGATAGAGGACGCCCGGTGATAATGGGTCTCGTACATGACACGTCCTCCCGCTCAGTTTGCGGCATGGGCGGCAGCCCACACCTTTTGCGGCGTCGCCGGCATCGTCAGCCGGTTGTTGCCGATGGCGTCGGTGATGGCGTTGATCAGCGCCGGCGGCGAGCCGATGGCGCCGGCCTCGCCGCAGCCCTTGATCCCGAGCGGATTGTTCGGGCAGGGCGTGTTCGAGGTCGAGACCGTGAATGACGGCAGGTCGTCGGCCCGCGGCATGGCATAATCCATGTAGCTTGCCGTCAAGAGCTGGCCGTTTGCCGGATCGTAGTGAACGCCCTCGAGCAGCGCCTGGCCGATGCCCTGCGCCAGGCCGCCATGCACCTGCCCCTCGACGATCATCGGGTTGATGATGTTGCCGAAATCGTCGGCGGCGACGAACTGGATGATCTTGGTCTGCCCCGTATCGGGATCGACCTCCACTTCGCAGATGTAGCAGCCGGCGGGGAAGGTGAAGTTGGCCGGATCGTAGAACGCGCCCTCTTTCAGCCCCGGCTCCATGCCCGGCGGCAGGTTGTGGGCGGTATAGGCGGCAAGCGCCATCTGGAACCACGGTACCGTCTTGTCGGTGCCGGCGACCTTGAGTTCGCCGTTCTCGATGACGATGTCGCTTTCATCCGCCTCCATCAGGTGGGCGGCGATCTTCTTCGCCTTGGCTTCAACCTTGTCGAGCGCCTTGACGACGGCCGACATGCCGACCGCCCCCGAGCGCGAGCCGTAGGTGCCCATGCCCATCTGCACCTTGTCGGTGTCGCCGTGGACGATGTTGACGCTGTCGATCGGCACGCCGAAGCGATCGGCGACCAGTTGGGCGAAGGTGGTTTCATGCCCCTGCCCGTGGCTGTGCGACCCGGTCAGAACCTCGATGGTGCCGACGGCATTGACTCGGACCTCGGCCGATTCCCAGAGACCGACGCCGGCACCGAGCGAGCCGACCGCCGCCGACGGCGCGATGCCGCAGGCCTCGATATAGCAGCTCATGCCAATGCCGCGCTTCATCCCGCGTTTAGCGGCTTCCGCCTTGCGGGCAGCAAACCCGTTCCAGTCGGAGGCCTGCATCGCGGCATTGAGCGAGGTTTCGTAATCGCCGGCATCGTAATTCATGATGACGGGCGTCTGGTGCGGGAAGGTGCGGATGAAGTTGATCCGCCGGAGTTCCGCCGGCGAAACTCCAAGCTCTCGCGCCGCCGTCTCCATGGTGCGCTCCAGGAGATAGGTCGCTTCCGGGCGGCCAGCGCCGCGATAGGCATCGACCGGGGCAGTGTTGGTGTAGACGGTGCGCACATTGGCGTGGATCGCCGGTATGTCGTACTGGCCCGACAGGAGCGTCGCATAGAGATAGGTCGGCACCGACGAGGAGAACAACGACATGTAGGCGCCGAGATTGGCAACCGTATCGACCTTCAGCCCGATGATCCGGTTGTTGGCATCGAACGCCATCTTCACCTTCGAGTGGTGGTCGCGGCCATGCGCATCGGTCAGGAAGGCTTCCGTGCGGTCGGAGGTCCATTTCACCGGCACGCCGGTACGCTTGGAGGCCCAGAGACAGACGACCTCTTCCGGATAGATAAAGATCTTCGAGCCGAAGCCGCCGCCGACATCCGGCGCGATGACACGCAGCTTGTTTTCGGGCGCGACATTATAGAACGCGCTCATCACCAGCCGCGCCACATGCGGGTTCTGGCTGGTGGTGTAGCAGGTGTAGTGATCGTCGCCGCCATCATAGATCCCGAGCGTGGCGCGCGGCTCCATCGCGTTCGGCGACAGGCGGTTGTTGTGGATAGTGATCTCGGTCACATGCGCAGCCGAGGCGATCGCCTTGTCGGTGGCGGCGGCATCGCCGATCTGCCAGTCGAAGATCAAGTTGTTGGGTGCTTCCGGGTGAAGCTGCGGCTGCCCCTGCTCCAGCGCCTTGGTCGCATCGGTGACGACGGGCAGTTCCTGGTAATCGACGACGACGGCTTCGGCGGCATCCTTCGCTTCCGCAATGCTGTCGGCAACGACGATGGCGACGGCGTCACCGACGTAACGCACCGTCTCGTGCGCGAGCGGCCGCCAGGCGCCCATCTTCATCGGCGATCCGTCCTTGGAATGGATCATCCAGCCGCAGATGAGATTGCCGATACCGTCGGCGAGCAGTTGCTCGCCGTCGAGCACGCCGATCACGCCGGGCATGGCCTTGGCCGCCGCCGCGTCGATCGACTTGATCTTCGCATGCGCATAGGGACTGCGCACGAAGATCGCATATTTCATGCCCGGCACCGACATGTCGTCCGTATAGCGCCCCTTGCCGGTCAGGAACCGTTTGTCTTCCTTGCGCGCCACCCGCGCGCCAATACCTTCAACGCCCATTGCCGATCTCCTCCCGAGATATCCAGCGAAAGTCCTGCGGTGAAATGTGATCGCGGCGAAACGTCATCGCCGCGGGCCGGACTTCATTCGGCAGCGACGCGGGCGCCGCCCATCTCGGCTGCCGCCGCAAGGATCGCCTTGACGATGTTGTGGTAGCCGGTGCAACGACAGATATTGCCGTCGAGTTCGGCGCGCACGGTCGCCTCATCGAGCTGCCCGCCATGCCGGCGGATCATGTCGACCGCTGTCATCACCATGCCGGGTGTGCAGAAACCGCATTGCAGGCCATGATTGGCCTTGAAGGCGGCCTGCACCGGGTGCAGCTCGCCATTGGCGGCCAGTCCTTCGATGGTGGTGACCTGTGAGCCCGCCGCCTGCGCAGCGAGGGTGGAACAGCTCTTGACCGACATTCCGTCCATATGAACGACGCACGCGCCGCATTGCGACGTGTCGCAGCCGACATGGGTGCCGGTCAGCCCAAGGTTCTCACGAATGAAATGCACCAGCAACGTCCGGTCATCACATTGACCGCTCACCTGACGGCCGTTGACCGTCATTGTAATTTTCGCCATTTCGCTCCTCCGGGTGGGTCAATGCCAACACGAGCGCGAACGGTAAGCCGGGTGATGATCTGTTCACGCGACCAGGTACGCGCCAACTGCTATCGATGCCCTTCGCCTCGATATCCCTCCTCCGGGTTCCCGCGGCTTGTTTGTATCATTGTCTTTTTTTGGAATGTCGCAACCGCCCAAGGGTCAGGCGCGATAAAAATTTTGCGTGATGGTTGTGTTAGCTGAAATCGGGCCTTCATGTCCCGTTCAGGAACGATATCATTATGTTGGCGGCGAAGAGAATCCGCCGGACCTCCTGTAGACTTTCACAGCGGCCGGTTTATTTTCTGAATTTGCAAGTTCAAGTGGAGAAAGACATCTCGTCTTTGCGCCAATCACTCAGGGACGGACGAGGCGACAGGCTGAGATCCGTAGAGATCGGAGAGAACAATAATGAAGAAAGCCATCGCACTTGTGCTGGTTGCGTTGTCGGTTGCGAGCTGCACCCAGACTGAAAAGGGTGCCGGCATCGGCGCCGTCTCGGGCGCGATCATCGGCGGCGCGATCACCGGTGACGTTCGTGGCGCAGCTGTGGGCGCTGCGATCGGCGGCGTTTCGGGCGCGGTCATCGGCCATGTCACCGAACAGCCGGGCCAGTGCTACTACCGCGACCGCTACGGCCGCCGCTACATCGACTCCTGCCCGCGCTAAGCCGCAAGGACGGTCGACAACATCGACACGACGTCCACCTGTCAAATGACGGACCGGACGAAACATCGCCCCTCATGGCCACCTGCCGTGAGGGGTTTTCGTTTTCCTGACTGTCTCGGCAATCTGCCGATCAGCCATCAGATCCCGGCAGCCGTATCGAGCGCGCAGGAATCGGGTGGCCCGCGACAACACAATCCTGTCAGCTGCCTCGAAATAGCTTGATCGAGGCCCACTCCATGCTGAAACCGCCTGCAACTACCTTGCCGCCAGCTTTCAAACACATCGCCTGGTCCAACCTGTTTGCGCAATTCTCCGAGCAAATCGCCTTGGCCGCAGCACCGCTTGCGGCAGTCCTTCTGCTTTCGGCTGGCCCCGCGGAATCGGGCTGGCTGCAGATGGCCCAGACGCTGCCGTTTCTGCTGCTCTCCATTCCGGCCGGCCTGCTCGTCGACCGCGCCTCGCGGCGAATGCTAATGGTCTTCTCGGAAATGCTGCGTGCCCTCTCCCTGGTCGCCACTCTGCTTTTGATTGCGAGCGGTATGCTCACCCTGCCGCTTCTGGCGATCATGGGTTTTGTCGGCGCAATCGGAACGGTCTGCTACAGTGTCGCCGCCCCGGCATTGATCCCGGCCATCGTTCCGCGCACGCAGCTCGCCGACGCCAATCGCTGGCTGGAGCTTGCCCGCAGCCTCGCCTATTCCGGTGGTCCGGCAATCGGCGGAGCAATCATCGCCTGGACCGGTGCCTCGCTCGCCTATGTTGCGGCCACCACGCTCTCCCTTCTCGCCGTCGTGCTGCTCGCCGGCCTTCGCGAACAGGAGCAAGCGGCCGGGCCGCAACGCAATCTGCTTGATGACCTGATCGAAGGCGCACGCTTCCTTGCCGGCCATGCACTCCTGCGGCCGATACTTGTCACCGCGGTCGTGTTCAACACATCCTGGTTCGTGCTGCAGGCGGTCTATGTCGCCTATGCTGTCCGCACACTCGGACTGACGGCAACGGGCGTCGGTGTCACGCTCGGCATCTATGGAGCCGGAATGATGATCGGAGCCTATGCCGCCCCGACACTTGCGCGCCGTATCCCCTTCGGCGTCATGATCGCGCTCGGTCCGCTCGGTGGTCTGCTCGCCGCCGTCGTCATGCTGCTGACGGTCTGGTTCCCCCTCGGCGCGCTTGCGGGAGTGAGCTTCTTTCTCTTCGGTGCGGGGCCGATTCTCTGGTCGATCGCCACCCTCACGCTCAGGCAGGCCATCACCCCAAACGCGATGCTGGGGCGGGTTTCAGCCTTCATTACCACGGCGACATTCGGCGCAAGGCCGATCGGCGCGGCGCTCGGCGCTCTCGTCGCCACCCACTTCGGCGTCAAGGCTTGCCTCGTGGTCGCGGCGACCGGGTTCCTCATCCAGTTCCTGGTGATCATCGCCTCCCAGGTTCCCCGTTTGCAGGGCCTGCCCGAACCGGCTTGACCCCATTCAACCGCATCAGCGCGACCATCTGACACCCCGCAAACGGCAATCCCGAGCACGGAGCCACCGCCGACGTTGTGGCGGCGGCGCCCGGTTTTTGTGCTGCGTTGACAACATTCCGGCTCTTTTTCAGGGAAATCGACCCGGAATCTGGGCCTCAGGGGTGGATGCGGCCGGCCGTCATCGTTAACAGATGGAAAACCTTAGGCATGCAATAGTGACCCCGCCGCATGAAGGCAGTTTGTATTGGGTCGCCTTAAGACGGGATGCGGAAGCGAATGTCCCCACCACGGTCGAGTATTGCGTACTGGAAGGCAGCGACTGCGCTCGCCGTTGCCGCCTCGTGCGCGCTCGGCCCGATGTCCGTCACCAAGGCCTATGCGTTCAAGATCTTCGGCATGAAGTTTTTCGAGGGTGACGAGGACGCGGCCCAGGTCATCGACCCCGTCAACTACACCCTCACCTTCGACGCCGGTACCGACGACAAGGAATTGAAAGAGGCGCTTGAGAACAGCTCGCAGCTGGTCCAGGGCCAGGAAAAACCGGTTTCAGGCAACCTTGGCCTTGCGATCCGCGCCCGCGACGACCGCGACCGCCTGCTGGCGGCACTCTATGAGAAGGCCCGATACGGCGGCACCGTCGCAATCCAGATCAATGGTCAGGACATCGACAGCCTGCCACCCGATCCATCTTTCCCTGACGGCAAGGCCATACCCGTCACCGTCAGGGTGACGCCGGGCCCGGTGTTTTCGCTAGGCTCGGTCAAGTTCGAAGGCGACGCCGCCGGCCTCAATCCCGCCGACTACGATCTCGCGCTCGGAACCCGGGCGGATTCGACGCGGATCATCAAGGCCGGCGAAAAGGTCGTCAACGATCTGCGCGAGCAGGGACGGCCGCTTGCCAAGCTGACCGAGCGCAGCGTCGTTGCCGATCATGCAGATTCGACCGTCGACGTGGTGATATCAGCCGAAAGCGGGCCGGTGGCGCCCGTTGGCGAAGTCAGCGTTTCCGGAACCAAGACCGTCGATCCGGGGTTTGTTCGCGATTATTCGCGGCTCAACGAGGGCCGCCCCTATTCGCCCGAGGACATCCGCAAGGCGTCCGAGCGGCTGCGTCAACTCGGCGTGTTCTCGAGCGTGACCATCAAGGAAGCCAACACGCTTTCGCCCGACGGCTCGATCCCGATGAAGATCGAGGTGTCCGAGGGCAAGCACAAGTATTTCGGCTTCGGCGCCCAGGTCTCGACCACGGACGGTCTCGGGCTTTCCGGCTACTGGGGACACCGCAATCTGTTCGGCCGTGCGGAATCGCTGCGTGTCGAGGGCTCGATCGACCGTATCGGCGAGACCCAGGAACTCGATAAGCTCGACTATTCCGCGGGCATCCTCTTTGCCAAGCCCGGCGCCTTCGGTCCGGCCTCGACCTTCACCGCAAGCCTCAAGGCCAACATCCAGGATCCCGATGCCTATCGCGCCAAGATCCTGACCGGTGCGGCCGGCGCCACATTCGAACTGTCGCCGACCGACACCTTTTCCGGTGGCGGCGAGCTGAGCTGGGCGAATATCGACGACGCCTTCGGCTCCAATTCCTACCTGACAGCTGCCATTCCGCTCGAATATGTGCGCGACACCCGCGATGACAAGCTGAACGCGACCGAGGGCTACCGGGCGTTGGTCAACGCCAAACCAAGCTACGAGATCAAGGGCCAGACCTTCTTCTCGTCCTTCGAAGCAGCGGCATCGGGTTACCAAGCGCTCGGCGACGAGAAGCGTTTCGTTCTTGCCGGCAGGATCGGTGCGGGCGTTCTGGTCGGCGGCGACGGCCTTGCCGACATACCGGCAAACCGCCGCTTCTATCTTGGCGGAGGCGGCTCGGTGCGCGGTTATTCCTACCAGGAGATCAGCCCGCGCAACAGCAACAACGACGAGACCGGCGGACGCTCCTATGTCAACACTTCGGTCGAGGCGCGCATCGCCATCACCGACACGATCGGCATCGTGCCCTTCATCGACGCCGGCACCGTGTCTGCCAGCACCACGCCCGATTTCTCCGACATTCGCGCCGGCGCCGGCATCGGCCTTCGCTATCAGACGCCGTTCGGACCGATCCGTCTCGATGTGGCGATGCCGCTCAACAAATATCCCGGCGGCACCAGCTACGGCATCTATGCCGGTATCGGCCAATCCTTCTGATCCGCGCCGGTTCCAGCCGATTTCTGCGCCGCAGCCGGCAAATTTCGCACGAGCGCCCGGAGTTTCTGCCTGCAAAGATTCCGCAGCGACACAAGTTGCGTTATGGGTAGATCATGAATCACGTCGTCCGCTTCCTTCGCGCGACGCTGCGCTATTGCCTTTATGTGCTTGGCGCGCTTGCGGTCGCAGCTCTTCTCCTCGTCGCCTTCGTCGGCTTCACGACTCCCGGCGCCCGCCTTGTCGCCTGGGCGATCGAGAAATATGCGGCGACCCCGGACCAGATCGTGCGGATTGCCGACCCGAGCCCGCTTCTGACCGGCCAGTTCACCGCCGGCAGCGTGACGCTGTTCGATGGCGAGGGCATCTATGCGGAGGTTCGCGATCTCTCGCTCAACTGGTCGCCCGCGGCCCTCTTGTCCTTCCGCTTCGACGCCGCGGCGATTTCGGCAGGCTCCATCCGCGTCGAGCGCCTGCCGGTGCCTTCGACCGAAACCAAGGAAGTGCGCTCGACCTTCGCGCTTCCGGTCGACGTCAAGATCGATGCGATCGACCTCAAGGAAATCGTCATCGGCAAGGCAATCGCCGGCGAGGACCAGTTCCTGACGGCGAGCGGCAAGGTAAACGCCACCAACGAGAGCATCGCGCTCGCCATAACGGCGGCCCAGCGCGACCGGCCCGAGGCCCGTGCCGTTGCCGACATCGTCTTCAATCCGGCCGGCAACGAACTGAAACTTGAAGCGACCGTCAATGAGCCCGCCAACGGCGTTCTGGCGAAGCTCCTGCGCCTGCCGAACGAACCCGCCGTCAACATCAAGGTAACCGGCGAAGGACCGCTTTCGGACTGGGCCGGCGCCGGGACGGCTGCGCTTGACGGCACCGAGATCCTCAAGCTAGACGGCCGTCACGTCCAGTCTACCGATGGCATGCATCGGCTGACGCTTTCCGGCGGCGGCGGCTTCGGCTCGCTGATGCCGCCGGCCTTGCGCCCGATGTTCGAGGGCCAGACCAGCATCGATCTTGCTGCTGCCTTCGACGGCAAGGGCATGGTGCGCGTCGACAAGGGGCACGTGGCGACCGGCGCGCTTGCCTTCGCCGCCTTCGGCACCTTCGACAGCAAGGGCGAGAACAATCTGCAGGCAAGGCTCGCCGGTACCAATGGCGCCATCGATTTCCGCTGGCCACTGGAAAAGGGCGAGGCCCGCGTCCTGATCAATACCGTTAATCTGTCGCTGATCGGCGATGCCCAATCGGCAATCCTTGACGCGGCCGCCGACGTCGCCTCTGTCGCACTGCCGGACGTGGCCCTCGGCGCCATCAAGCTGTCGGCTGCGAGCGATGGCTTCAACCTGGCGACACAGTCGGGTCCGATCAAGACGACGGTCGAGGTCGGCCAGGTCGGCTTCGACAATGCCGATCTCGTCCGGCTGGTCCAGGCGCCGATGAAGATCGTCGGCGACATCACTGTTGCCAAGGACAGCATCACCTTTGCGCCGGTGACGCTGGAAAGCCCCGGCGTTGGCGGCACCGTCGAAGGCGCCTTCTCGCGCGAAACCAATACGGTTGCCGCGACCTTCAAGCTCTTCACGGTCCCAGGCGCCCTGCCGCCCGCTGCCGCTGCAAAATTCGACGGCACGATTGCGCTTGCCGGGAGCATCAAGACCGGCGCCAACGGCAGCGTCACCGTCGAAAACATCGATCTCAAATCCGGGACGATCGAGGCTGCCGGCTCCGTGGCGCTCGCTGAAGGCAATCTGACGGCGGATCTTAAAGGTGTCCTGCCGGATCTCGGCAAGCTGCTCGCCGACGCCAAGGGCAAGGCCGACTTCACCGCCGCTGTGACCGGACCGCTCGCCGAACTCGGCATCAAGGCGGAACTGTCCTCGAGCGGCGCGACGCTCGCCGGTCGCACGCTCAGCGACCTGACCATCAAGGCCGACGCCACCGCAAACCAGAGCAGCCCGCAGGCCAAGCTGACGGCAACCGGTGCGCTCGACGGTCAACCGATCGACGTGCGTGCCGACGTCGTCTCGAAGGACGGTCGCACATCGATCCCGGTGCTCGAAGCCAAGATCGGCGAGAACACGCTCAACGGCGCCATCAACTTCACCCCCGACTTCAAACCCGACGGCACTGTCGATTTCAATCTTCCGGACCTTGGGCTGCTTGCCGCCATGGCCGGCCAGAAGGCGTCCGGAGATCTCTCTGGATCGGCGGCGATCCGGACGGCCAACGGCATCACCTCCATCGTGCTCAAGGCCGGCGGCAGCGGCATCAAGCGCGATGACCTGACGATCGCCAAGCCGACGGCCGACATCACCATTGCCGACCTTTCGGCACTGGCGATCAAGGGCAGCGTCCGGGCAGAGACAATTGCCCAGGGGGCCAACCGGGTTTCCGGATTGAGCCTCGACTTCACCCAGCAGGCCGGCAAGACAGGCTTTGCCATCGACGGCAAGTATGACGGCGGGCCTTTGACGGCGAGGGGCGACCTGACGAGTTCGAACGGGCGCACGGAAATCCGTCTTTCCTCCTTCGGCGCGACGCCGAAACAGATTGCACTAAAGCTCGCGGCGCCGACCGTGATCGCGATCGAGAAGGGCACCGTGCGCCTGAATGCGCTCACGATCCAGGCATCGAAAGGCACGATCGCGGTCAGCGGCACCGCCGGCCAAAAGCTCGATATTACCGCAAAGCTGAACGCCCTGCCGGCAGCCCTGGTCAATGCCTTCGCACCGGGCCTCGGCGCGGAAGGGGCAATCGGCGGCACCGTCGATGTCGGCGGAACGGCGGCAGCGCCGGTCGTCGCCTATAACCTCAAATGGTCCGGCGCCTCGCTGGCAGCCGCGCGCACCGCCGGCGTCGGTGCCTTCGACATCTCGGCCAATGGCAAGTTTGCCAACAACCGCGTGACGCTCGACACCACGCTCTCCGGCGCCGGCGGCCTCGCATTCAAGGGCGGCGGCAATGTCGATATCGGCGGCAACATGCCGATCGCCATGAAGTTCAACGGCAATGTGCCCTTCGCGCTCGTTGCCAACCTGATGGCCCAGCAGGGCTTCACGCTCACGGGCCAGGCCTCCGTCGACCTTTCGATTTCCGGCTCGGCCAAGGCACCGCAGATTGCCGGCACGATCACCACCTCAGGCGGACGCCTTGTCGACGTCCGGCGCAACCTCGCGCTCAACAACCTGACGGCCAACGTGGCGCTCGACGGCAAGCAGGCGACGATCTCCAAGCTTTCCGCCAACCTCGCGACCGGCGGCTCGGTCGAGGTCACCGGCACGGTCGGCACCGTACCCAGCTCCGGCTTTCCGGCCAACCTGATCATCAGGCTCAACAACGCCACCTATGTCGACGGCACGCTGTTCACTGCGCAGCTTGCCGGCGAGATGACCTTGACAGGTCCGCTGGTCGCCACCCCGACACTCGGCGGCAAGGTGACGATCCGCAAGGCAGCAATTACCATTCCCGAGAAACTGCCGACCTCGCTCTCGGCTATCGACATCAAGCACAAGAATGCGCCGGCCAAGGTCAAGCGGATGGCCAGGGACATCCGCAAGGACGAGAAGCCGGCAGGCGCCAATGCCAGCGGCGTCATCGCCTTCAACCTTGGCGTCACGGCCAATCAGGTCTTCGTGCGCGGCCGCGGCATCGATGCCGAACTCGGCGGCGACCTGACGATCCGCGGCACGGCCGTGCAGCCGACCATTTCGGGCGGTTTCGAGATGCGCCGCGGCCGTTTGGAAATCCTCGGCAAACGCCTGACCTTTACCGATGGCACCATCGGCTTCGGTGGCGACCTGATCCCGACACTCAATCTCAAGGCGACATCGACCGCCGGCGCGACGACCATCACCGTCAGCGTCACAGGCCTTGCCAACAATCCGCAGATCACCTTCTCGTCGTCGCCAGCCCTGCCCCAGGACGAAATTTTGGCGCAGCTGATCTTCAACCGCTCGCTGTCCAACCTCTCGGCCTTCCAGATTGCTCAGCTTGCCTCTGCCGTCAGCCAGCTGGCGGGCGGTGGCTCGACCTCGCTGCTCGACGGTCTGCGCAACAAGCTCGGCGTCGACGATCTCGACGTCACCACCGACGAGAACGGCGGCGCCTCGGTGCGCGCCGGCAAGTATCTTAACGACCGCACCTATATCGAGCTGCAGCAAGGCTCGGATTCAGGCTCCAGCAAGGCCGTGATCAATCTCGATGTCGGCAAGGGCGTCAAGCTGAAGGGTGCGGCCGGCGGTGACGGCTCCGCATCGGGCGGCATCTTCTTCGAAAAGGAATATTGAGGCGGCGCGTCATCAATACCGTTTTGACTGACGGCGTGCCTACCTTCGCCACAAAGAATACGCCCGCGGGTCGCTAACGATCCGCGGGCGTATTCTTTGTCGTCTTCCGTCTTCGGACGGCCGGGACGGATCAGTCGTCCGTCACAGCCCCGGGCGAAAATAGATGCCACTGAGCTTGCCGCCGGGGGCAAGCATCAGCCCGCATTCCAGCGTTCCCTTTTCGAAGCGCACGTCATAGACATCCCAACCTTCTTGCAGCACGCCCTTGAACGCCACGCTCTGCAGTGACCCCAGGCGGTCGAGTTCGGCTTTGGCGAGGGGCGCCTGCTCGCGCGCCACCGCTGCGAGCGGCGGCGTCATGCCTTCGTAGTCGGGCTCGCCGCGCTGGTGCTCGGCGATGACGCGGCGAAGCAATGCCTCACTGTCGGGAAACGGGATCTTATCCTTCACGCGCTTCTCCAGGTCGTCGGCAACGGCACGCGCCTTCGTCTCGTCGATGCGTTTCGCCGCCTGTTCGTAGCCGCCCTGATGCAGCACTACGCCTTCCACCTCACCTTGCTCGTTGCGGGTGAAAGAGAGTTGCGCCTGGACGATGCGATAGAAGAACAGGTCATCCGCTTCGGGATAGATTTCGAGCGCATTCTGCCCGGTCAACTGCGCCATCAGTCCGCCCTCGCGGCGGGTGACGCTGAGCACATCGCCGGCCTCGAACTGGAAGTCGCCCACAACAGAGCCGTGTTTTTCGGGATCGAAACGAACCTCGGTTCGAGGCCGTGCCTGCTCATAACGTCGCCACGCGACGGTATCCGGCGATAGGTCGGTCATCCTGGTCTCCTTGGCAAGAGTGATGAGTTCGCTGATAGAGACGGCCCGACCGCTCGATATTTTCTGCAGCGCCGCGCCGATCAGCGACAGGCTGTGCTCGACCCGATCACGCAGATCGACGAGCGCGGATTGCTGGATCGTCAGTGTCTGGCCGAGATCCGGCGCGGCGCCCGCCAGCAACACGGTGATCCGGGTCAGGCTCAGGCCGAGACGCTTCAATGCGAGGATCTCGGTCAGCCGGGCGATTTCCGCAGCGCCATAGAGCCGCCAGTTCTTTTCCGTCCGGCGCGGTGCGATCAGCCCACGATCCTCGTAGACACGCAGCGCCCGCACGGTTAGGCCGAGACGATCGGCACATTCGGCGGCGGACAAAAGGGGATCATGGTTTCGCTTGTCGCTCATGGGAGCCTCCTGGAACTATCTTCTAAGGTATGACCTTAGGTTCGGCTCAAGCGATATTTGGTGTGGGTAGAATCAAGATTTCGCGGAGGATGCTCGCGCTTGGGTCGGGTCGCCATGGATTTTGCACAATTCCGTCCCTACCTGCCCTCTCGCGCAAATTGCATGTTTCCCTAAATCGTATCCGATTTAAGGCTAAAAACATGCAACGGTTCATAGTGCCACAGCGACCTTTGTACGTCGAAAAAGACGCGCGGCGCTGTAGGCCGCAATTTCGGAACAACCCGTATTTTCAGGTGGTTTTTTGTCTCTCCAGCTTCTCGATATCGATCTTCCGCCCACCCTGGCACCGCTGCTCGCAGGTTATGACTGCCGAAAGGATAGCCTCGGCCAGTCAGACTCCAGCGTCTTCCTGTTCGACGCAAAAGACCGCCCGCCCCTCGTTCTCAAGGTCGAAGAGGCCGGTCCCTTTGACGAGCTTGTCGATGAGGCCGAGCGGCTCGAATGGCTGGGCAAGCAGGGAATGCCCTGTCCGCGCGTCGTCGCCCGCGACGTGTACGCGCAAAAGAACTGGCTGCTGATGGAGGCGGTCGAAGGCATCGACCTCGCCTCAAGCACCCTTGCCGCCTCGGAGCAGGTTGTTCTGCTCGCCGAAGCGCTACGCCGCATGCATGCGCTCGATGTCGATGCCTGCCCGTTCGATCACCGGATTGGTGCGCGTGTCGCGATCGCCAGGCTGCGTGCAGAAGCGGACCTGGTCGATGAGACCGACTTCGACGACGAGCGCCTCGGCAAGACCGCCGACGAACTCTTCGTCGAGCTTCAGGCGCGCATCCCTCAGGAGGGAGAGCCGGTCGTCACCCATGGCGACGCCTGCCTTCCAAACATCATCGTCAGGGATGGCCGCTTCGCCGGTTTCATCGATTGCAGCCGTCTGGGCGTCGCCGACCCCTATCAGGATCTGGCGCTGACCTGCCGCAGCATTGCCTACAATCTCGGGGAGGAATGGGTTCAGCCGTTTCTCGATCTCTACGGCATCCGTCGTGCCGATCCCGAAAAACTCGGCTTCTATTGCCTTCTCGACGAGTTCTTCTGACCTCGGGGAAAGCAAGCGCAGGATGGCCCGCGCCGCCTTATGCGGCGTCGCGGGCCTCGATATTGAGATCGACGATATCGGCATCGCCGAGGTCGATGTCTTCCAGGGCGTTGAACAACGCCCAGATATGGCCGAACGGGTCGATGAAGGCACCGACGCGGTCTCCGGTCGACAGCGTCTCCGCCGGGTTTCTGAGGGCGGCACCCGCCCCGATCGCCCGGCCGATGACCCGGTCGACATCCTTCACATGCAGTTCGAGAATGACCGCCGTCGTGCCGAGCGCATGCGGCGATCTCGGCCCGCCTAGTTTCGGCTCCGCGTCCCGCCGCGGATTGGCACCGGCGATCCGGAAGACGGATTCGCCGATCCTGAGATCGGCGCTGGTTAAAATCCCGCTCGGCCATTCATGCCGTTGCACCAGTTCGGCACCCAGCACATCACGATAAAAGGCAATGGCGCGATCCTCGTCGCCATGCCGGACAAATAGCTTCACACAGATCTGCCGATCGGCCAGCCTGCCGCCATTGATGACCATGACATCCTCCAATCTCGGGTGAGGCGCACATCATATACAAAAACGAGAACAAATCAAGAACGACTGGCGCAAAAACGCAACTTTCGACCCTCGCCCTCCACGCGGAAAGAAGGCACTAAAATGCGCCCGTCAGCTTGCTGGTCTTCAACAGGATGTTCGTCTCCGTCACGGTAATGCCGTCGATCAGCCGGATCCGCCTCAGCGTCTCGTCGAACGACACCAGGTCCCTGTCCTCAAGCTCGGCGATGAAGTCCCAGCGGCCGTTGGTGCTGTGCAGCGCCCTCACCTGTGGCAGACCGCGCAACTGCCCGGCGACCCGGTCGGCCATCTTGCCGTGGACCTCGATCATCACCACGGCCCGCACGCCGGAGGCCGGGATTTCCTGTCCCGTGCGAATGGTAAAGGCGGCGATCGTCCCGTTGGCGACCAGCCGGTCGATGCGTGCTGCAACGGTTGCGCGCGATACGCCGGTCCGCGCCGAAAGGGTCGAAACAGGCAGACGGGCATTTTGGCGCAGGGCACTGATCAGCGCCTGATCAAGGTCGTCCATATCTCTCACTTTGCAAAATCGGACTTAGCAATCTGTCGATCTTACCTTTCCAATCGACAGTTTTCCATCTTTTTGCTGTCACGCGTTTTGAGGATAATCCGCGCCATCCACGGGAATCATGACAGAAGGAACAGGGCGGATATGACGACCATCACGCTGATCGGCGCACCCATCGAGGAAGGTTCTGGACGACGCGGCGCGGCCATGGGCCCCACGGCACTTCGTATCGCCGGTATCGACACCGTTCTGCGCGAACTCGGCCACACGGTTTACGATGAAGGCGACGTCAAGCCGCTGCCGGCACGCGACCTCGCCAACCACCCCGGCGCCAACAACCTGCAGATCGTCGCCGCCTTCGCCCGCGCGCTGCACGATTCGGTCCATGACACCGTTCGCAAGGGCCATTTCCCGATCATTCTGGGCGGCGACCACGCGCTTTCGATGGGCAGCGTTTCCGGCATGGCGCGTTACGCCGCCGAAGTCGGCCGACCGCTGTTCGTGCTCTGGCTCGACGCCCATGCCGACTTCAACTCCCCGGCAACCTCGCCGTCGGGCAACATGCATGGCATGCCGGTCGCCTTCTACTGCGGCAAGGCCGAGTTTGCCCCGATCCTGCCTGCGGACCGGCCTATGGTCGATCCGACCAAGGTCTTCCAGGTCGGCATCCGCTCGGTCGACGACCGCGAACGCGAAGAGATCGCCGAACATGGCGTGCGTGTCTACGACATGCGTGCGGTCGACGAGCTCGGCATGGCGCACATCATGCGTCATATCCTCGATGAAGTGCGCTCGGCCAACGGCCTCCTGCATGTCAGCCTCGACGTCGACTTCATGGATCCCGAGCTGGCACCGGGCGTCGGCACCACCGTTCCGGGCGGCGCCACCTTCCGCGAAGCCCACCTGATCATGGAAATGCTCTGGGAGAGCGATCTCGTGTCCTCGCTCGACGTCGTAGAACTTAATCCGTTCCTCGACGATCGCGGCAAGAGCGCGCGTGTCCTGGTCGAGCTGACCGCGAGCCTTTTCGGCCGCCGTGTCCTTGACCGCCCGACCCGCAGCGCCTGAAATAGAAACAACGGAGGACGACGGATGAACACCACGGCAGACCTGATCGAAACCGAATACCGGCTCGGCGCACACAACTATAAACCGCTCGACGTTGTGCTTTCACGCGGCGAAGGCGTCTATGTCTGGGACATGGAAGGCAACCGCTACCTCGACTGCCTGTCGGCCTATTCCGCCGTCAACCAGGGCCACTGCCACCCGAAGATCTTCCAGGCGATGATGGAGCAGGCGCAGAAGCTGACGCTCACCTCCCGCGCCTTCCGCAACGACCAGCTGGCGCATTTCTATGAAGAGATCGCAGCACTCACCGGTTCGCACAAGGTGCTGCCGATGAACTCGGGCGCAGAAGCCGTCGAGACCGCCGTCAAGGCGGTGCGCAAGTGGGGCTACGAGGTCAAGGGTGTCGCGGAAAACAAAGCGGAGATCATCGTCTGCTCCAACAATTTCCATGGCCGCACGATGGGCATCGTCGGCTTCTCGACCGATCCGGACGCCCGCACCGGCTTCGGCCCGTTTGCGCCGGGCTTCAAGGTCGTCCCCTTCGGCGACATCGACGCCTTCCGCGCCGCGATCAACGAGAACACCGTCGCCTTCCTGGTCGAACCGATCCAGGGCGAAGCAGGTGTTCTGGTTCCCACCTCCGGCTATTTCCCGGCAGTGCGCGAGCTTTGCACCAAACACGGCATCACGCTGATCCTGGACGAGATTCAGACCGGCCTCGGCCGCACCGGCAAGCTGCTGGCTGAAGAACACGAGGGCATCGAAGCCGATGTGACGCTGATCGGCAAGGCGCTTTCGGGTGGTTTCTACCCGGTCTCGGCCGTGCTTTCGAACTCGGAAGTGCTCGGCGTGCTTAAGCCCGGCCAGCACGGCTCGACCTTCGGCGGCAATCCGCTTGCCTGTGCCATCGCCCGCGCGGCGCTGAGGGCCCTGACCGAGGAAGGCATGATCGAGAACTCGGCGCGCATGGGCGACCGCTTCCAGAAGGGCCTGACCGACATCCGTTCGAACATCATCAAGGAAGTTCGCGGCCGCGGACTGATGCTGGCGGTCGAGCTGGTGCCGGAAGCCGGTGGCGCCCGCAAATATTGCGAAGCGCTGAAGCAGCTCGGGATCCTTGCCAAGGACACCCATGGCGACACGATCCGCATCGCGCCGCCGCTGGTGATCACCGCCGAACAGGTCGATTGGGCGGTGGAACAGTTCGCCAAGGTTCTCGCTTCCGCTTGATCCCCTGACATTCTTTGTGTTCCATTGCGCCCCGGCTTCGACCGGGGCGCAATGTCTTACTACCAACCTGCGCCGATACTGGCCTATTGCGCCGGAGCGATTTTGGTTTCCGGCAAGGAGAAAACCGGAACCGGACCCAGCGTCCGGTGAGGATCGACGCAGGCTGGAGGCCAATATCGGCACAGGTTGGTATTAGCACTTGCAAAAGCAAGTCTTAACGAATCCCGGCCTATAGTCCCTTCCCAAAGCGCAAAGCGGTTCCTCCGCGCATGATGCAGCTGCGCCCCGCCGGATGTCGTCGGCGGACTTTTGAAAACTCTCCCCATCGGCTCAATGGCCGCGCCAGCCGCGACCGCACCGCACGGAGATGTAACGAGTTTGGCGGTGTCGCGCGCCTTAAGGCGTCGACCGGAAAGCTGGAAGGACCTTCGATGACAAGCACACTCAGGACGGCTGGTTTCGACGGCGAGACGCTGGAAATCATCGCGTTCCGCCTCCACGATCAGGAATTCTGCGTCAAGACCACCACGATCCGCGAGATCCGCGGCTGGGCCCCCTCGACCCCCATTCCGCATTCGCCACCCGAGGTCATCGGCGTGATGAACCTGCGCGGCACCGTGATCCCGATCATCGACCTTGCCCACAAGCTCGGCATGAAATCGACCACGGCCAATGAGCGCAGCGCCATCGTCGTCGCCGAAGTGCACAACATGGTGATCGGTCTCGTCGTCGACCGTGTCTCCGACATCCTCACGGTCCAGGGCAACCAGGTGCAACCGGTTCCCGAAGTCACCGCATCCTTCGACAAGAGCTTTGCCGAAGGCATCATCGCCAACGAGAACGGCATGATCTGCTTCCTCAACCTCGCTCGCATGTTCAAGGAACGCGAAGTCGAGGAAATGGCCGCCTAAACAACAGATTCTGCGTCGCATCAAGGCCCGCTTTGCCCTGGGCAAGGCGGCCTTTTTGCGTTCGGGCGGCGTGGCCCCGTGGCGCCACCCATGATTCGTAAACGATGAGTTGCTAATTCAACCTAGAAACAGCATACGAGTTTTCACAACTAAAATTTGATGTTTGCTATTTTAACAGCTGCTTAATAAGCCTGCCACTAATCTAGATTGTATAAGCAAGACGTCATGGGCATGAACGCCCACGAGTTCGAACTCCCCCCTCGAAGCACGAAAACGCTGACCCCGTTTGGGCCGGCGACGACGGACCAGACAATTTTCGGCAAGCCGGCATTTGTCCTTGTCCCCGGAGTCTGCGCCGCTCTTGGCCCCGCACGCCCTGTCGACAGCACAAGCAACAATGATCCGGCTTTCCGGTTTGAAACAACAAGAACCAAACCAGAGGGTAATCATGTTCTCTTTCGGGCAGAGTCTGGATTCACGCCAGATCGTCGCCGCGCTTTCAAAGTCGCAGGCCATGATCCAGTTCGATCTCACGGGAAAAATTTTGACGGCCAACGAAAACTTCTGCCAGGCACTTGGCTACAACCTGCAGGAGATCGTCGGCCAGCACCACCGCATGTTCTGCGCGCCGGATTATGTCCAGACCCAGGAATATCGCGACTTCTGGGCGCGGCTCGGACGCGGCGAGTTTGACGCCAATGCCTACAAGCGCGTTGCCAAGGGCGGCCGCGAAATCTGGATCCAGGCGACCTACAATCCGGTGTTTCACAACGGCAAGCCCTACAAGGTCGTAAAATTCGCAAGCGACATCACAGCGGCCAAGATCAAGGCCAACGAGGATGGCGGCAAACTCGATGCCATATCGAGATCGCAGGCGGTGATCGAATTCACCCCCGGGGGCGAAATCCTCATGGCCAACGAGAACTTCTGCAACGCACTCGGTTACAGCCTTCAGGAAATTCAGGGCAGGCATCACAGCATGTTCTGCGAACCCAGCTATGTGCGCGGCACTGAGTATGCCGAATTCTGGAAGAAGCTGGCCGCCGGCGAGTTCATCTCCAACGAGTTTGTCCGTTACGGCAAGGCCGGCAAGGAGATCTGGATCCAGGCGGCCTATAATCCGATCCGCGATCCGAGCGGCAAGGTCTACAAGGTCGTCAAGTTCGCGACCGACGTCAGCGAGCGCATGGGCGCAATCAAGGCGCTCGGCCTCGGCCTGCAGGCGCTTGCCGAGGGCGACCTCACTCACAGCCTGCCGACACCCTTCGTTCCCAGCATGGAAACGGTGCGTACCGATTTCAATGGCGCGATCGATCGGCTTTGTCGGGCGATGCAGACTGTTGGCGACAATGCCAACGCCATCGCTTCCGGCGCCCGCGAGATCCGCTCGGCCGCCGACGATCTTTCCAAACGCACGGAGCAGCAGGCGGCCTCTGTGGAGGAAACCGCAGCCGCCCTCGACGAGATCACCACGACAGTCGTCGATTCCAGCCGTCGCGCCGAAGAAGCGGGCGGACTGGTCGCCAAGACCAAGGCGGGCGCCGAACGCTCCGGCAACGTCGTCAAGAACGCGATCGGAGCGATGGATCAGATCGAGCAATCGTCACGCGAGATCTCCAACATCATCGGCGTCATCGACGACATCGCCTTCCAGACCAACCTCCTGGCGCTCAATGCCGGCGTCGAGGCGGCACGTGCCGGTGAAGCCGGCAAGGGCTTTGCTGTCGTCGCCCAGGAAGTGCGCGAACTCGCCCAGCGCTCGGCCCAGGCCGCCAAGGAGATCAAGGCGCTGATCACCGCCTCCAGCGACCACGTCAAGAACGGCGTATCGCTTGTCGGACAGACGGGGGCGGCGCTCGAGGAAATTCTGGTCCAGGTCCAGGAGATCAATCTCAACGTTTCGGCCATTGTCGAGGCCGCACGCGAGCAGTCGACGGGGTTGAAGGAGATCAACCAGGCGGTCAATTCGATGGATCAGGCAACCCAGCAGAATGCAGCGATGGTCGAGGAAAGCACGGCCGCAAGCCACAACATGTCGCGGGAAGCCGAAGCCCTCCACGCCCTGCTACGCCAGTTCCGCATCGGCCAGGACACGGCGCCGTTCGAGATGCAGCGTCACGCCGAGGAACGACAGCAGGCAACACGACTGAACGCCACCGCCCGCGCCATGCGCGGCGGACAAAGACAAGCGCTCGCCGGCGCACCATTGAACGACGGATGGCAGAATTTCTGAGCGCAATCCCTGCACCCCGCGCTCAGGAATGAGGGAAGGTGGCGACCGGTCGCCGCCTTCCCTAAAAACTCTATGGGATCGCGCCATCGCCGCATGGCGAGTACCGATCGACAGCCGCTCTCCAGTGTTCGACATCGTCAGGCGGTTCCGCAAACAAGCTGACAATCAAGATCCTCAGGCCGCTTCCGGGCGCTTGATCTTCGACGCCGCTTCAAGCACCAACGGGCTCAGACCCTCGCCGCCGCCATCGATATGCCGGAACAGCTGTCGCCGCATGCGCGGCTCCCAGAACTTGTTGATATGCGTCGCAACGCCCTCAGCGGCTTCGTCCTGCGGCTGGCTCTTGAAGAAGGTGGCGATCTGGTTCGCCATGTAGATCAGCTTGGCATTGGTGTCATGCGACATCGGCGACGGCTCCGGACTTGATGCGTTCGGCATGGGTGAAGATTTCGAATTCGTCGCCGCGCACCAGCGCGATCAACGTCATGCCCGCCGCTTGCGCCGTGCGGATCGCCAGCGCCGTCGGCGCCGAGATCGCGATGATGACTGGGCTGCCGACGACAGCGGTCTTCTGCACCATCTCGACAGAAACGCGGCTGGTAACGATGACGGCGCCGTCGCAGCCGCGGAAGCCGGCACGCGCTGCCGCGCCGACGAGCTTGTCCAGCGCATTGTGACGGCCGACGTCCTCGCGCACCGCGATCAATCCCTTGCCCGGCACATAGAATGCGGCGCCGTGCACGGCGCGCGTTTCGAAATGCAGCGGCTGCTGACCGTTGAGCAGCGCGACCGCCTTGACCACGTCTTCCTGCGACAGACGAAGCGTCGATGCCGAAACGTCGGGCGTCGGCCGCACCGCCTGCTCGATCGATTCGATGCCGCAGAGACCGCAGCCGACAGGGCCGGCCATATGGCGGCGGCGCAGGCGCAGCATGTCGTTCTGCTTGTCCTTGAGCGTGATCTGCAGGTCGATGCCGAGGTTGCCGGCAACCTCGTCGGCCATCGCCTCGACCGCTTCGATCTGGCCGGGCTCGGTGATGATACCCTCGGTCAGGCTGAAGCCGACGGCGAAGTCCTCGAGGTTCCCGGGGGTGGCCATCATCACCGCATGGGTCGAACCGCCAAAGGTGAAGGCCACCGGCGTCTCCTCCGGGACCACACGGGACCCGTCCCGCAAGGCCCCATTGCGACGGGCGGCTTCCGGCACGGTCTTCGACATCTGGAATTTCGGCATTGATGGCCCGGACATGGAGGCTACTCCGCAGCCTCCAGCTTGCCGGCGATCCGGCGTGACTGCCGCGCCTGCTCGTCATAATCCTGCTGCCAGTCCGACGGCCCGTTGGACGGCATCACCTGAACCGCCGTCACCTTGTATTCCGGGCAATTGGTCGCCCAGTCGGAGAAGTCGGTGGTGATGACGTTTGCCTGCGTCGTCGGGTGGTGGAAGGTGGTGTAGACGACACCGGGTGCCACCCGATCGGTGATCTGCGAGCGCAAGGTCGTCTCGCCGGCGCGGCTGGCAAGCCTGATCCAGTCGCCATCGCGGATGCCCCGTTGCTCGGCGTCGTGCGGGTGGATTTCCAGCCGGTCCTCCGCATGCCAGACGACATTGTCGGTGCGCCGCGTCTGGGCGCCGACATTATACTGGCTGAGAATGCGGCCGGTGGTCAGAAGCAGCGGGAAGCGCGGACCGGTGCGCTCGTCCGTCGCGACATATTCGGTGCGGATGAATTTGCCCTTGCCGCGTACGAAGCCGTCGACATGCATGATCGGCGAGCCCTCCGGGTGTTTCTCATTGCAGGGCCACTGCACGGAACCCATCTTGTCCAGATAGTCGTAGGAGACGAGCGCAAAGCTCGGCGTCGTCGCGGCGATCTCGTCCATGATTTCGGAGGGGTGGCGATAGCTCCAGTTGAGACCCATGGCCTGCGCCAGCTTCTGCGTCACTTCCCAGTCGGCATAGCCGTTCTTCGGCGTCATCACCTTGCGCACGCGGTTGATGCGGCGCTCGGCATTGGTGAAGGTGCCGTCCTTCTCGAGGAAGGTCGAGCCCGGCAGGAACACATGAGCGTAGTTGGCCGTCTCGTTGAGGAAGAGGTCGTGCACGACGACGCACTCCATCGCCGCAAGGCCGGCGGCCACATGCTTGGTATCCGGGTCGGACTGCAGGATGTCCTCGCCCTGGATGTAGATGCCCTTGAAGGTGCCGTCGACCGCGGCGTCGAGCATGTTCGGGATGCGCAGACCCGGCTCGTTGGAAATCTCGACACCCCAGAGCTTCTCGAAGGTCTCGCGCGTTGCATCGTCGGAGACGTGGCGGTAACCCGGCAGCTCGTGCGGGAACGAGCCCATGTCGCAGGAGCCCTGTACATTGTTCTGGCCGCGCAGCGGGTTAACGCCGACGCCCGGCCGGCCGATATTGCCGGTGACCATCGCGAGGTTGGCGATCGCCATGACGGTGGTCGAGCCCTGGCTGTGTTCGGTGACGCCGAGGCCGTAATAGATCGCGCCGTTGCCGCCGGTGGCATAGAGCCGTGCCGCCCCACGCACCAGTTCGGCAGGGACGCCGGTATAGGCCTCGGTCGCTTCCGGGCTGTGATAGGGCTCAGCGACGAAGGCTGCCCAGTCCTCATATTCCGACCAGTCGCAGCGTTCGCGGATGAAGGCCTCGTTGGCGAGGCCCTCCGTAACGATGACATGCGCCAGCGACGTCAGAATGGCAACGTTGGTGCCGGGCTGCAGAGGCAGGTGATAGGATGCTTCGATATGCGGCGAGCGCACGATATCGGTGCGGCGCGGATCGATGACGATCAGCTTTGCGCCCTCACGCAAACGCTTCTTCAGCCGCGAAGCAAAGACTGGATGGCCGTCCGTCGGGTTGGCGCCGATGATCACCGCAACGTCGGTGAACTCGACCGAATCGAAGTTCTGCGTGCCGGCCGAGGTGCCGAAGGCCTGGCCGAGGCCGTAGCCGGTCGGCGAGTGGCAGACGCGGGCGCAGGTGTCGACATTGTTGTTGCCGAAACCGGCGCGCACCAGCTTCTGCACCAGATAGGTCTCTTCGTTGGTGCAGCGCGACGAGGTGATGCCGCCGACCGAATCGCGGCCATACTGATACTGGATGCGCCGGAACTCCGCGGCCACATGCGCATAGGCCTGCTCCCAGGTCACTTCGCGCCAGGGATCGGAGATCTTTTCGCGGATCATCGGGTTGAGGATGCGATCCCCATGGTTCGAGTAGCCATAGGCAAACCGGCCCTTGACGCAGGAATGGCCGCGGTTCGCCTGGCCGTCCTTCCACGGCACCATGCGCACCAGTTCCTCGCCGCGCATCTCCGCCTTGAACGAGCAGCCGACGCCGCAATAGGCGCAGGTGGTGACGACGGAATGCTCCGGCTGGCCGATCTCAATCACCGACTTTTCCGTCAGCGTCGCCGTCGGGCAGGCCTGGACGCAGGCGCCGCAGGAGACGCATTCCGACGACATGAAGTCTTCGGCCATGCCTGCGGAAACGCGGCTGTCGAAACCACGGCCGCCGATCGTCAGCGCGAACGTGCCCTGCACTTCCTCGCAGGCGCGCACGCAGCGCGAGCAGACGATGCATTTCGCCGGATCAAAGGTGAAGTAGGGGTTGGATTCGTCCTTCGGCTGCCATTTGGCGTTGATGCCGCCGTTGTTGCGCGCCTTGACGTGATTGTCACCCTCATAGCCGTAGCGAACATCGCGAAGGCCGACTGCGCCGGCCATGTCCTGCAGCTCGCAGTCGCCATTGGCGGCACAGGTCAGACAGTCGAGCGGATGGTCGGAAATATAGAGTTCCATCACCCCGCGGCGAACGTCCTTCAGCCGCGGCGTCTGGGTCGACACTTCGAGCCCCGGCGCCACTGGCGTGGTGCAGGAGGCGGGCATGCCGGCCCGGCCCTTGATCTCGACGAGACAGAGCCGGCACGACCCGAAGGCGTCCATCATGTCGGAGGCGCAGAGCTTCGGCACCTCGATGCCGGCATCCATCGCCGCCCGCATGATCGACGTGCCCTCGGGCACCGTCACCTCACGGCCGTCGATAGTCAGCGTCACCATGGTTTCGGAGCGGGAGGCCGGCGTTCCATAGTCGATTTCATGAATGAGAGACATGGTCTTCCTCCTCACTCCGCCGCTTCGACAAGCGGAGCCGGTTTAAAATCATCCGGAAAATGCGTCATGGCGCTGACGACGGGATAGGGCGTGAACCCGCCGAGCGCGCAGAGCGAGCCGAACTTCATGGTGTTGCAGAGATCGGAGAGCAATTCGCGGTTCTTCTCCGGCTCGATGCCGGCGGCGATCTTGTCGGCCACCTCGACGCCGCGGGTCGAGCCGATGCGACAGGGCGTGCACTTCCCGCAGCTCTCGATGGCGCAGAATTCCATGGCGAAACGCGCCTGTTTCAGCATGTCGGCGGTATCGTCGAAGACGACGATGCCGGCATGGCCGATCAAACCGTCCCTTGCGGCAAAGGCTTCATAGTCGAACGGCGTGTCGAACAGCGCGCGCGGGAAATAGGCGCCGAGCGGGCCGCCCACCTGCACCGCCTTGACCCGACGGCCGCTCGCCGTGCCGCCGCCGATATGATCGATGATCTCGCCGAGCGCCAGGCCGAAGGCGGTTTCGAATAGGCCGGGATGCTTGACGTTGCCAGCGATCTGGATCGGGATCGTGCCGCGCGAACGGCCCATGCCGAAGTCGCGGTAGAAGACAGCACCCTTGTCCATGATGACAGGAACGGAGGCGAGCGAGATGACGTTGTTGATGACGGTCGGACAGTCGAACAGGCCCTTGTGTGCCGGCAACGGCGGCTTGGCGCGCACGATGCCGCGCTTGCCCTCGAGGCTGTTCAGGAGCGCCGTTTCCTCGCCGCAGACATAGGCGCCGGCGCCGGTGCGCACCTCCATGTCGAACGCCCGGCCGGAGCCGAGCACCGATGGCCCGAGCACGCCAGCGGCACGCGCGATCTCGATCGCCTTAGCCATCGTCGCGATCGCATGCGGATATTCGGACCTCGTGTAGATGAAGCCCTTGGTCGCACCGGCCGCGAGCCCTGATATCGCCATGCCTTCGATCAGCACGAAGGGATCGCCCTCCATGATCATCCGGTCGGCAAAGGTGCCGCTGTCGCCCTCGTCGGCGTTGCAGACGATGTATTTGCGTGCGCCAGCGGCTTCGAGCACGGTCTTCCACTTGATCCCGGTCGGAAAGCCGGCGCCGCCGCGACCGCGAAGACCACTGTCGGTCACCTGGGCAACGATTGCCATCGGCTCCATGGCGATGGCGTTCTCAAGTCCGCGAAGACCGCCATGCGAGCGGTAATCGTCGAGCGACAGCGGATCGATGACGCCACAGCGCGCAAACGTCAGCCGTGTCTGCTGCTTCAGGAACGGAATATCCTCGGTCTTCCCGAGACAGAGCGCGTGATCGCCGCCGGCAACAAGCCCGGCATCAAGCAGAGAGACAACATCACGGGCCTTCACCGGCCCATAGGCGACGCGCCCCTCCGAGGTTTCCACCTCGACCAGCGGCTCCAGCCAGTGCAGTCCGCGCGAACCGTTGCGCACAATGGCAACGTCGAGGCCGCGCGCGGCGACCGCGTCCTCCATCGCCTTTGCAACCTTGTCGGCGCCCAGCGCCAATGCTGCGGCATCACGGGGAATGTAGATCTTTGTTGTCATCGGCGCGCCTCCGCGACGAGAGCTTCGAGATCGTCGGCATCGACCCGGGCATGCACCTCTCCGTCGAGCATCGCGGAGGGTGCGCAGGAACAGAGCCCGAGACAGTAGACCGGCTCGAGCGTCACCGCGCCGTCGGGTGTCGTCTCGTGGAAGTCGATGCCGAGCAGGTGCTTGGCGCGTTCCGCAAGCGCATCGCCGCCCATCGACTGGCAGGCTTCGGCGCGACAGAGCTTCAACACATGACGACCGGCCGGGTGCTCGCGAAAATCGTGATAGAAGGAAAAGACGCCGTAGACTTCGGCGCGCGACAGGTTGAGCTCCCGCGCGATGACAGGCAGACAGTCCTGCGGCACATATCCGAACTCGTGCTGGATCTCATGCAGGATCGGCAGCAGCGGCCCTTCGAGCCCCTTCAGTTCCTCGACGATCGCAAGCGTGCGTCCGGGCACATCGCCACGCGGCTGGTGAATATTCACTCAGGAGCCCTCCCGGCTCGCGGCTGCAGCGCCCCTTGTACGGACCTCGCCCAGCTCGAATTGGCATCTTCTGGGAAGGCCGTTTCCTCCACGCCCTTGCCCAAGAGTGAAAAGCTTCGCCCTTCTGGCCGGAAGGGTCAATAAGGCTGTTTCGTTGATTGATAGAAAAAATCTATTGAACCTGATTTCGTTCGCCGAGAATGCGCGCTTCGTGCAAAAGCGCCGATACCAGCGGCGTGAATGGTTCACGATGGGTCGCAACCAGGCCAACGGTGTGGCGGGCATCCGGTTCGACGATCGGAATCATCTTGATATCATCGTGAAAGCCGAATGATTTCGCGACGTTAAACGGCATGATGCTCGCCCAGCGACCGGTGCGCACATGGGAGAAAAGCACGATCATCGAGTTTGATTCGAGCGTCGGCTCAGCGACGACGCCGGCCTCGGAAAGATGCTGGTTGACGATGCGGCGGTTCTGCATATCGGCGGTCAATAGACAAAGCCGAACGTTGCTAACCTCCTTCCACGTCACGGTTTCGCGATCGGAAAGCGGCGTTCCGGTGGCCGTCACGAGGTGATATCGCTCGATCTGCAGCGGAACGCTGGTCACGCGCCCGAGCGGCTCGTTCTCCAGATAGGTCAGTCCGGCATCGATCTCGAGGTTTTCGAGCAGCGCCAGGATCTGCAACGAGGTGGTCGACAGCACCGAGAACGTCACATCCGGATGCTTCTCCTGAAACGGCGCGGTGATCATCGGCACCATGGCAAGCGTCGTCGGGATCGCCGCCAGCCTGATATGCCCGGAGAGCCCCTTGCGCGCCGCGCGCATTTCCTCGCGCATCGTGCGGGCATCGCCGACGATGCGCCGCGCCCATTCCAGCACCCGCTGCCCCTCCGGGGTCAGCCCCTGAAAACGCGAACCGCGGCTGACGAGCATGACGCCGAGCTGTTCTTCCAGCTGGCGGATTGCCGCCGACAACGTCGGTTGCGTCACGCCGCATTCAAGCGCCGCCCGGCCGAAGTGCCTTTCGCGAGCGAGCACCAGGAACATTTCCAGCTTGTCGATCATCACACGTGTCTCAAGCGATCAACTGGCCGCCGTTGACCTCCAGCACTTGGCCCGTGATGTAGCCGGCAAGCGCATGGGAGGCGAGGAAGAGATAGGCCGGCGCGCAGTCTTCGGCGGTTCCGAGCCTGCCGATCGGGATTGTCTTGCGCGTTGCCTCCAGTTTCTCCGGCGACGAGTAACGCTCGTGAAACTCTGTCGTGATGGTGCCGGGCGAAACGCAATTGACCCTTATGCCTTCCGGGGCCAGTTCGCGCGCCAGCGCCTTGGAATAGGTGGAGACGAACGCCTTGGTTGCCGAATAGATCGAGGAGCCGGCGCTGCCGCCGGTCAGCGCCGAAATCGACACGGTGTTGACGATCGCCGGATGCGTGCCTTTGCGAAGAAGCGGCAACATGGCGCGTGTCATCTCGACCACCGAGGTCTGGTTGAGCTGAACGACGGTGCGATACTGTTCGTCCGTCAGTTCCGCCGCCGGAAAGCGGCCAACCATCGTGCCGGCATTGTTGACAAGGATATCGACGCTGTCGAATCGGCTGCGGATCGCCTCCGCCAAAGCCTCGACGCCGCCATCCGCCAGGAAGTCGGCTGCAGCCACATGCGCCCGGCCCTCGGTCGCTGCCGTCTCCAGAAAATCCGGCAGTTCCCCGACCGATCGCCCGGCATGCACGAAGACACGCGCGCCGCAATCGAGGAACTGGCGCGCCACCTCAAGGCCGATGCCGCGTCCGCCACCGGTCACCACCACATTCATGCCCTTGAACAAGGCCGGATGAAACATGTCTTTTCCCTCTTCCCGTCATTGCCAAAGTCGCCTATCGCCGAGGCGATTGCAACGCGCGCAATCGACATAGCCGACGACGAAAGCAGATTCGCGACAAACGCCGATTTCTGAAATTGCACAGCTTTCGTTTTTGCATATTATGAAAAAAAACGAAAACGGGAGGTTTCGGAATGTATCTGACGGGGCGGCAGGCGGAAATCCTGGAACTGGCGAAGAACGAAGGACGCGTGCTCGTCGAGGAGCTGGCGCAGCGCTTTTCGGTGACGCCGCAAACCATCCGCAAGGACCTGAACGACCTCTGCGACGCCAAGATCCTGAACCGGATTCACGGCGGCGCGATCTTCCCGAGCGGCAAGGAAAACGTCAAATACGATGCCCGCCGCCAGATCGCCGCACCGGAGAAGCAGGCGATCGGCAGGGCGGCCGCCGCCCTCATCCCCGACAACGCCTCGCTGTTCATCAACATCGGCACGACGACGGAAGCGGTCGGCGAAGCACTTCTCGACCACAAGGAATTGATGGTCATCACCAACAATATCAACGTCGCCAACCACTTGCGCGTCTTTCCCTCGATCGAGGTGGTTATCACCGGCGGCGTCGTTCGCGGCTCCGACGGCGGTATCGTCGGCGAGGCTGCGGTCGATTTCATCAAGCAGTTCAAGGTCGACTTCGCCGTCATCGGCGCCTCGGCCATCGACCATGACGGCGCGCTGCTCGATTTCGATTTTCGCGAAGTGAAAGTCGCCCAGGCGATCATCGCCAATGCCCGCCATGTCATCCTCGTTTCCGACTCGACAAAATTCGAAAGAACGGCCCCGGTCCGCATCGGCCATATCTCCCAGGTTCAGACCTTCATCACCGATCGCTGTCTCATTGATAACGTGCGGAAAATCTGCGCAGAGCAGGACGTTCGCCTGATCGAAACCGAGGCTTGAAGATCGTTTTTTAGACTGTCCTGAGATTCGAACAACATTCGTTTGACATTCGATATCTTTTCGCTTTAACTGATTTCGCTTTCGCGACTGCATCAATTTGTGCATTGCGAAACGTGGGAGGGGAAAAGCAGTGGCAGAGCAGGCAATCTTCGACGTCTTCATTATCGGCGGCGGCATCAACGGATGCGGCATTGCGCGTGATGCGGTCGGTCGGGGATACTCCGTCGCGCTCGCTGAAATGAACGACTTTGCCTCCGGCACGTCGTCCGGCTCGACCAAGCTCATCCACGGCGGCCTGCGCTATCTCGAACATTATGAGTTCCGCCTGGTGCGCGAGGCGCTGATGGAGCGCGAAGTGCTCTGGGCAATGGCACCGCACGTCATCTGGCCGATGCGCTTCGTCCTTCCCTATCATAAGGGCGGCCCGCGCCCGGCCTGGCTCATCCGCCTCGGCCTGTTTCTTTACGACCATATTGGCGGCCGCAAGCTGCTGCCGGCAACGGCCACGCTCGACATGACGCGCGATCCGGCCGGAAAGCCGCTGAAGCGGCTCTTTACCAAGGCTTTCGAATATTCCGACGGTTGGGTCAACGATGCCCGACTGGTCGTGCTCAATGCCCGCGATGCCGCCGACCGCGGCGCCCGGATCATGGCGCGCACCCGGGTGATCTCGGCAAAGCGCGACAACGGCAACTGGGTGGTCGACACGGAAAATGCCGCGACCGGCGAACGTCGGCAGATCCGAGCGCGCATGCTGGTCAATGCCGCAGGCCCTTGGGTCGATGCGGTACTATCAGGCGCGCTCGGCAAGAACGACGTTCACAATGTGCGCCTGGTCCAGGGCAGCCACATCGTCGTCCGCAAGAAGTTCAACGACCCCCGCGCCTATTTCTTCCAGAATCCGGATGGCCGGATCATGTTCGCCATCCCCTATGAGGACGATTTCACGCTGATCGGCACCACCGATCGCGACTATACCGGCAACCCGGCCGACGTCCGCATCAGCGACGCCGAGGTCGACTACCTCTGCAAGGCCGCGAGCGAGTATTTCCTCGAGCCGATAGAAAAGGACGACATCGTCTGGACCTATTCCGCCGTTCGCCCGCTGTTCGACGACGGCGCCAGCAAGGCGCAGGAAGCAACCCGCGACTACGTTCTTCGCGTCGAAGGCGACAGGGCCGCGGCCCCGCTCCTCAACGTTTTCGGCGGCAAGCTGACGACCTATCGCCGCCTGAGCGAATCCGCGCTCGAGAAGATCGGCGATGCCATCGGCGTCAAGGGTGCCAAGTGGACCGCCGGCTCAAGCCTGCCGGGCGGGGACTTCCCGGCCAAGGGCTACGCCGACGAAGTCGCAAAACTTCACAAGAAGTATCCCTTCCTTGCCGCCGGCCATGTGCGTCGGCTGGTACGCCTCTACGGCACGCGCGCGTCCGCGCTCATTGGAGCGGCAGCGAATGAAGCAGCCCTTGGCCATCATTTCGGCGCCGACCTCTATGAGGCGGAAGTGAAGTGGCTGATCGAGCAGGAATGGGCCCGGCACGCCGAGGACGTGCTGTGGCGGCGCACCAAACTGGGATTGAAGCTGACGTCCGGCGAGGCGACGGCGCTGGAGGAATACATGCGGGGCGCGGCGCACGCCGCCGCCTGAGGGCCCCGCATTCAAGACTGCCGATGGCTGGGTGGAACACCGGAGAATTCAATGCTTGAAATGAAGAAGATATCCAAGGTCGTGGGTGGGGAGACGCATATCCTCCCGACCGATCTTGTGCTGGAAAGGGGGTCGCTCAATGTGCTGCTCGGCCCGACCCTTTCCGGCAAGACGTCGCTGATGCGGCTGATGGCCGGCCTCGACAAGCCTGCCTCCGGCTCGCTGATCTTCGACGGCACCGACGTCACCGGCCTGCCGGTGCAGAAGCGCTCCGTAGCGATGGTCTACCAGCAGTTCATCAACTACCCGTCGATGACCGTCTATGACAACATCGCCTCGCCGATGCGCATCAAGGGTTCGGACGCAGCCACGATCGACCGCGAAGTGCGCAAGGCCGCCGAACTGCTCAAGCTCACGCCCTATCTCGACCGGACGCCGCTCAGCCTTTCCGGCGGCCAGCAGCAGCGGACGGCGCTGGCGCGCGCCATCGTCAAGAATGCCGATCTCGTGCTGCTCGACGAACCGCTCGCCAACCTCGACTACAAGCTGCGCGAAGAACTGCGCGAGGAACTGCCGAAGCTCTTCGCAGCCTCCGGCGCGATCTTCGTCTATGCGACCACCGAACCTTCCGAAGCTCTGCTTCTCGGCGGCAACACCGCTACGCTTAGCCAGGGCCGGATCACCCAGTTCGGCAAGACCATCAACGTCTTCCGTCGCCCGGTGGACCTGGTGACGGCACGCACCTTCGCCGATCCGCCGCTGAACACGATCGAGCTCATCAAATCAGGCTCGATCTTCACCTTTGACGGCAAACACGTGCTGTCGGTTCCCGCCCATCTGTCGGCGTTGCCGGACGGCCCCTGCACGGTCGCCTTCCAGCCGCACCATCTGTCGTTCGACCGTCCCTTCGACGGCGCGACGCCGCTGACGGTAAAGACGGCAATCTCGGAAATCGCAGGTTCCGAAAGCTTCATCCACGTCGGATTTTCCGGCGCGCGCTGGGTCATGCTGGCGCCGGGCATTCACGACATCGAACCGGACGCAACCCTCGAGGTTTTCGTCGATATCCGCCACCTGATGGTCTTCGGGCCGGATGGGCGCGCGATCGGCGGAACCGCCTGAGGAGGCGCTGGGAGGAAACGAAAATGGCACGCATCGATCTCGAACATATCCGCCACGCCTATGGCGCCAAGCCGAAGTCGGAAAACGACTACGCGCTCAAGGAAGTGCACCACAAATGGAACGATGGCGGCGCCTACGCGCTGCTCGGTCCGTCCGGTTGCGGCAAGACCACACTGCTCAACATCATCTCGGGCCTGATCAATCCGTCCGAGGGACGCATCCTCTTCGACGGCAAGGACGTGACGCACCTGTCCACGCAGGACCGCAACATCGCCCAGGTGTTCCAGTTCCCGGTCATCTACGACACGATGACCGTCTACGACAATCTCGCCTTTCCCCTGCGCAACCGGCATGTGCCGGAGACCGAGGTCGATCGCCGCGTCAAGGAGATCATCGAGATGATCGGCCTTGGCGGCTGGGCGGGCAAAAAGGCGCAAGGGCTGACGGCCGACCAGAAGCAGAAGATCTCGCTTGGCCGCGGCCTGGTGCGCTCCGACGTCAGCGCCATCCTGTTCGACGAGCCGCTGACCGTCATCGACCCGGAAATGAAATGGGTGCTGCGCTCGCAGATCAAGCGCCTGCACAAGCAGTTCGGCTTCACCATGGTCTATGTCACCCACGACCAGACCGAGGCGCTCACCTTCGCCGACAAGGTCGTCGTCATGTATGACGGCCAGATCGTGCAGATCGGCACGCCGGCCGAGCTTTTCGAGCGGCCGCGCCATACCTTCGTCGGCTACTTCATCGGTTCGCCGGGCATGAACGTGCTGCCGGCCAGGATCGACGGCAGCACCGCGACGATCGGCAGCGAGACCATCGCTCTCAACTTCCGGCCCGAGATCAAGGCCGGCGCCAAGACCGAACTCGGCATTCGCCCGGAATTCGTGTCGATCGGTCGCGAGGGCATGCCGGTTGCGATCACCAAGGTCGAGGATATCGGCCGCCACAAGATCGTGCGCGCCCGCTTCGCCGACCAGCCGATCTCGATCATCCTCGACGAGGACGGCGCCATTCCGGCCGAGCCGCGCATCGCCTTCGACCAGAAGGCCATCAACATCTACGCCGATTCCTGGCGCGTCGGCGGGGAGGCCTGATCATGGAAAAGACCTGGAACAACAAAGCCTGGTTCATGGTTCTGCCGGTGCTGGTGCTCGTCGCCTTCTCGGCGGTGATCCCGCTGATGACCGTGGTCAACTACTCGGTTCAGGACACCTTCGGCAACAACGAGTTCTTCTGGGCCGGCACCGACTGGTATGTCGACGTGCTGACCTCAGACCGGTTCTGGGACGCGCTCACCCGCAACCTGATCTTCTCGGCGATCATCCTCGCCATCGAAATTCCGCTCGGCATCATCATTGCGCTCAACATGCCCAAGAAGGGCCTCGGCGTTCCGGTCTGCCTCGTCCTGATGGCACTGCCGCTTTTGATCCCGTGGAACGTCGTCGGCACCATCTGGCAGGTCTTCGGCCGCGTCGACATCGGCCTGCTCGGCCACACGCTGGAAGCGTTGGGCATCAACTACAACTATGTACAAAACCCCATGGACGCCTGGGTGACGCTGATCGTCATGGACGTCTGGCACTGGACGAGCCTCGTCGTACTTCTGTGCTATGCCGGTCTCGTCTCGATCCCCGACGCCTACTACCAGGCCGCCAAGATCGACGGCGCATCGCGCTGGTCCGTCTTCCGCTACATCCAGTTGCCGAAGATGAAGCGCGTGCTCCTGATCGCCTTCCTGCTGCGTTTCATGGACTCATTCATGATCTATACCGAGCCCTTCGTCGTCACCGGCGGCGGCCCCGGCAACTCGACCACCTTCCTGTCGATCGACCTCGTCAAGATGGCCATCGGCCAGTTCGACCTCGGTCCGGCGGCAGCCCTGTCGATCATCTACTTCCTCATCGTCCTGCTGCTCTCGTGGATCTTCTACACCGTGATGACCACAAGCGACGCGCAGAGCTGAGCCGGAAGGGAGGAAAAACCATGACCGCTACAACACAACCCCTGTCGCAACGCCTCTCCTGGCTGATCCCGACGGTCTATATCCTGTTTCTGCTGCTGCCGATCTACTGGCTCGTCAACATGAGCTTCAAGGAGACGAGCGAGATCCTCAGCACGTTTTCGCTGTGGCCGCAGAACCCGACCCTGCGGAACTATACGGTGATCTTCACCGATCCGTCCTGGTACAAGGGCTATATCAACTCGATCATCTATGTCGTCATGAACACGGTGATCTCGGTGGCAGCCGCCCTGCCTGCAGCCTACGCCTTCTCTCGTTATCGCTTCCTTGGCGACAAGCACCTGTTCTTCTGGCTCTTGACCAACCGCATGGCGCCGCCGGCCGTTTTCGCCCTGCCGTTCTTCCAGCTCTATTCGGCCTTCGGCCTGATCGATACGCACATTGCCGTGGCGCTTGCCCACTGCCTGTTCAACGTGCCGCTGGCGGTCTGGATCCTGGAAGGCTTCATGTCGGGCGTGCCGAAGGAGATCGACGAAACCGCCTATATCGACGGCTATTCGTTCCCGCGCTTCTTCGTGAAGATCTTCACGCCGCTGATTGCCTCCGGCATCGGTGTCGCGGCCTTCTTCTGCTTCATGTTCTCCTGGGTCGAGCTGCTGCTGGCCCGCACGCTGACGACAACCGCGGCAAAGCCGATCGCCGCCATCATGACCCGGACCGTGTCCGCCTCCGGCCTCGACTGGGGCGTTCTGGCCGCGGCCGGCGTGCTGACCATCATCCCCGGCGCGCTCGTCATCTATTTCGTGCGCAACTACATCGCCAAGGGCTTTGCCCTGGGCCGCGTCTAAAGGAGCTTCGTGATGAATTTCTCATGGATGGCATGGACGCTGCCGACGGCGTTGTTCTTCATCACCATCGCGCTGCTGCTCATCGGCATGGGCGTGTGGGAATATGTCTCGCCGGGCGGCAACCCGCGCGTCGGCATCCTGCGCTTCGAAACGACCCGAGGTGACCGGCTCTTCGTCTCGCTGCTCGGCAGCGCCTTCATTCACCTCGCATGGCTCGGCTTCGGCGGCGGACAGGACCTCTGGTGGGCGCTGGCGCTCTCCGTCGTCTATGCCGTCGGCGTCTTTCGCTACGTCTGAGGCGATCGAAATGGCAGGTCCGGGAGGGCCTTCCGACACTGCAATGAACGCAATCGCAAAACCCAAAGGGAGGAAATTATGCGACGGCACCTTTTCACGACGACAGCGGCAGTGCTGCTGGCTCTTACCGGCACGGCATTCGCCGGCATGGACGAGGCAAAACAGTTCCTCGACAAGGAAGTCGGCGATCTCTCCACGCTCGACCGCGCCGGCCAGGAAGCGGAAATGCAATGGTTCATCGATGCCGCCAAGCCGTTTGCCGGCATGGACATCAAGGTCGTTTCCGAAACGCTGACCACGCATGAATACGAATCCAAGGTGCTGGCTTCCGCCTTCACCGCGATCACCGGCATCAAGATCACCCACGACCTGATCGGTGAAGGCGACGTCGTCGAAAAGCTGCAGACGCAGATGCAGTCCGGCGAGAACATCTACGACGCCTATGTCAACGACAGCGACCTGATCGGCACCCATTGGCGCTACCAGCAGGTGCGCAACCTCACCGACTGGATGGCCAACGAAGGCAAGGACGTCACCAATCCCGGCCTCGACATCGCCGACTTCATCGGCACGTCGTTCACCACCGCTCCGGACAAGAAGCTCTACCAGCTTCCCGACCAGCAGTTCGCCAACCTCTACTGGTTCCGCTACGACTGGTTCAACGACGAGAAGAACAAGGCGGACTTCAAGGCGAAGTACGGCTACGACCTCGGCGTTCCCGTCAACTGGTCTGCCTATGAGGACATCGCCGAATTCTTCACCGGCCGTGAGATCGACGGCAAGAAAGTCTATGGCCACATGGACTACGGCAAGAAGGACCCGTCGCTCGGCTGGCGCTTCACCGACGCGTGGCTGTCAATGGCCGGCAACGGCGACAAGGGCATCCCGAACGGCCTGCCGGTCGACGAATGGGGCATCAAAGTCAACGAGAAATCCCAGCCGGTCGGCTCGTGCGTCGCCCGTGGCGGCGACACCAACGGCCCGGCCGCGGTCTACTCGATCGCCAAATACCTCGATTGGCTGAAGGCCTATGCGCCGCCGGAAGCCCAGGGCATGACCTTCTCCGAATCGGGCCCGGTCCCCGCCCAGGGTGCCGTCGCTCAGCAGATCTTCTGGTACACGGCGTTCACCGCCGATGCCGTCAAGAAGGGCCTGCCTGTTGTCAACGAGGATGGCACGCCGAAGTGGCGCATGGCCCCCTCGCCGCATGGCGTCTACTGGAAGGACGGCATGAAGCTCGGCTACCAGGACGTGGGTTCCTGGACGCTGATGAAGTCGACCCCGGAAGACCGCGCCAAGGCCGCATGGCTCTATGCGCAGTTCGTGACGTCGAAGACCGTGGACGTGAAGAAGAGCCATGTCGGCCTGACGCTCACCCGCGAATCCTCGATCCAGCACGAGAGCTTCACCAAACGTGCGCCGGAACTCGGCGGTCTGATCGAGTTCTATCGTTCGCCGGCCCGCGTGCAGTGGTCGCCGACGGGCACCAACGTTCCTGATTATCCGAAGCTGGCTCAGCTCTGGTGGCAGGCCATCGGTGACGCCTCCTCTGGCGCCAAGACACCGCAGGAAGCGATGGACTCGCTGTGCGCCGAGCAGGAGAAGGTGCTTCAGCGCCTCGAACGCGCCGGTATCCAGGGCGAGATCGGTCCGAAGCTCGCCGAGGAACACGACCTCGAATACTGGAACGCTGAAGCCGTCAAGGCCGGCAACCTCGCTCCGCAGCTGAAGATCGAGAACGAAAAAGAAAAGCCGATGACCGTCAATTACGACGAACTGGTCAAAAGCTGGCAGCAGTAACAAGCCCAAGACGACGGCCGCCCGTGCAAACGGGCGGCCGAAGATCAGGAGATGCGGCACCGGGGTCGGCAACGGCCCCGGTTTTTTCATGCCTGTCAGCCGGAGCGGGACGGAAATCCATGCCGGCTAGCCCATGCCACGGCCGGGGCCTGCAGCAGGATCGCCAGCAGGACCGCTGGAAAGATCGCTGCGCCGACACTGTCGAGCAGCACGCCGCCGGCCAAGCCGCCGCCGGCCATCGCCGCGTTCCAGGCCGTGACGATCATCGACTGCGCCGCATCCGCTTCCGTCCCGGCCGCCATTGCGGAGGCGGTCTGAAACAGCGTCGCTGCACCGCCGAAGGCGAGACCCCAGGCGACAACGCCGATATAGATCGCGGCCGACTGCTCGCCCCAGACGGCAAGCAGCAGTGACGCTGCCGCAAAGAGCATCATGCTCGCCAGCACCAGCAAACGCAGATGCCTATCGACAAGGGCGCCGATGATCGGAATGACAACGAGCGAGGCGATGCCAAAGACAAGAAGTACCGTGTCAGCCCGCGCATCAAGCCCTGACGGTTCCAGGAACGGCACGATGTAGGTGTAGAGGATGTTATGGGCGAAAACGACGGCAAACATCACGAACAGAATGGGTCGGATCCCGGGCAGCCGGAACACCGACGAAAGCGCCAGGCGTCGTTCGGCGCGCTGCCCCGGAGAGTTGGGAAGCGACCATAAAACCCAGCCGACGAGCAGGGCCGCCATGATGCTCAGGAGGCCGAAGGTCAGGCGCCAGCCGGCCATAGCGCCAAGCAGGGTGCCGGCGGGAATGCCTATCGAAAGCGCCACCGGAGCACCGAGCATGGCAACGGTGATCGCCCGCCCCTGCTGCTGCGGCGGTACCATGCGGCTGGCGTAGCCGGCGGCCAGTGCCCACAACAGCCCGGCAAAGACGCCGGCAAGGAAACGCGCCGCCATCGTCACGACATAGTCGGTCGAGAGCGCTGTGACCGTGTTGACGACGGCAAATCCCGAGATCGCCGTGATCAGCAGCGGCCGCCGACGCCAGGTCTTCGTCAGCGCCACGAGCGGGATGGCCGCGACCAGCGAGCCGATCGCATAGATCGTCACCATCTGCCCGGCCAGGGACTGAGAGACGTCGAGATCGGCGCTGATCTGCAGCAACAGGCCGGCCGGCGACGCCTCCGTGAGGATGGTGATGAAGCCGGCGGTCGCAAGCGCAAGCAGCGCCGCAAGCGGCAGCCCGGCCCCGGCGACAACGACGGGCGTGGATGCTGCTTCCTGCGGAGCCGGAAGCGCGCAGTCGGTGGATTGCATGGATAGTGTCTTTCAGGATGATCGCCAGTGACGTCTCTCTTGACGGCAATAGCGGAATGGAAGCGCGTGCCAGGTGTTCGCCGCCGGCCGAAGCGGGCGGCGATCTCGTTTGTGCCTAAGCTGCGGTTACGGCGCGCTTGGGCAGCACGATGTCATCGACGCGATAGGTGTGAAACTCGCAGGTTGAGACCGAATTCAGCGCCCTGAACTTTTCCAGGAAGACCGCGTCGGTGAAGAACTCCTCGACGTTTCCTTCGCCGGCTATCGCTTCGATATTGACCACCGTCTGGCCGTCGGTGCTCTTGGAGAGGTTGCTCCAGAGAAAGCCCTCCTTGCGCTCGGCCACATAGTTCACGACGTCCTGGATCAGCCGGAACGCTTCCTCCTGCTTGCCCGGGTGGGCGTGGATGACATTGACGATGAAGACGGTCGGTTCCGGATCCCTATGGAAACCCGCCACAAGTGCCTGCTGCATGTTTTCTCCTTCTGTCGCCGACGATGTTTTCGCACGTCACGAACGCGCGTTTGTCGGACGGGCGGACTATGACGAGCTTCCAATCAGAGAAAAATACGCTACAGCTCCGAAGATATCGGACAAAAATATCCACAATTCCCGAAACGGATGAGGACGGCGGATGGACAGCCTTGGTGCACTCAATGCTTTCGTGCAGGCGGCGGACTTCCGCAGCTTTACGGAGGCCGCAACCCAGCTCGGCGTTTCACCCTCCGCCGTCGGCAAGGCGATTGCCCGGCTGGAGGAGCGGTTGAGCGTTCGCCTCTTTCATCGCAGCACCCGCAGCGTCACGTTGACCCCGGAAGGCACGCTGTTTCTCGAACGCTGCCGGCGGATTTTTTGCGAAATCGAAGCGGCCGAGGCCGAACTGGTTCAGAGCCAGGAGGCTCCGCGCGGCAAGCTGCGCGTCAGCCTGCCCATGGCCGGCATGCTGCTGATGCCGACGCTGACGGCCTTCATGCGCGCCTATCCGGAGGTCGAGATCGATCTCGATTTCTCCGACCGCATGGTCGACGTTATCGAGGAGGGGTTCGACGCGGTCGTGCGCAGCGGGGAAATCGGCGACTCCAGGCTGATGACGCGTCAGCTTGGCACGTTTCACCCCTATCTCGTCGCATCACCCGACTACTTCGAAAGACATGGGAAGCCGGAGGCGCCTGCGGATCTCGAACAACACCACTGCCTGCACCATCGCTTTCCCTCGACGGGCAAGCTCGAGCCCTGGCCGCTGGTGCAGGACGGCGCCGAAGCCAACGTCGATGTGCCGGTAACGGCCGTCTCCAATGCCCTGGAGCCGCTGATCCATATGGCCGAGGAAGGGCTCGGTATCGCCTGCCTTCCCAACTTCACGATCAGACGGCAGATGCGCGAGGGAACACTCGTATCGGTTCTCGATAACCAGCTGCGCCGCTACGGCACCTACCGGATCCTGTGGCCGTCCAGCCGGCATCTCGCGCCGAAACTGCGCGTCTTCGTCGACTTCATGGCTGCCAATCTCTTCCCGACCAGTGGTGCGTCATCGGGCTCGGCTTGACCGATAGCGGCCGCACTACGATTTCGCCATCACGCGGCGCGCGGTTTTGCCCGGCCGATCCTTGTCGAAAATCGCTCTGATTGCCTGTTTCGTGCCATCGTCCATCAGCACGATCATGTCGAGGTAGAGCTGCTTGTCGACGATGACGAAGCGGACATCGAACGGCTTGCCACCATAGTGGCCGCTGACGTTCTCGCTCCATCGGCCGATGCCGGCCGCAGTCGTGGAGCCCGTCTTCAGGTCCGCATGGGCAAAGGCAAACCAGCCGTTGTTGGAAGACACCTTCAGGATAGGCCCGTGCTGCTTGATCGCCAGCCAGCAGGTTCCGCAGGTGCCGGCGTTCGACACCATCTGTCGCCACTGCCCCGGAAAATCTTCGGTTTCGGCGTTGGCGGCAAACGGCCACAGAACAATGGCGACGGCAATCAATGCGCCGACCAAACGGCGAAACGTGCCAGCAGGCGACGAAAATCTCATATGCTGCAATCCCATGGACACCGGCGGAGGCGAGCCTTCGCCTCGACGCCAGTGCACACTGCCTGCGCTGCATTGCGGCAACGTTGCATCCGTTGGCGTCTTTTTCCGCGGTGCCTTCGGTGCAGCATTCCCTTTGCCCACTCCCCCCGGATTCCCGAAAGTGTTTACTCCACGGTTGCACTTGCGGCACTCTGTCTCGGCACCAAAGATACCCTTTACCCTGTTGGAGGATGGGGCCCCCTGTTGGAGGACGGGGGAAGCGGACTGGTCGACGTGATGGGAGGAGTAACCATGAGCGACGCATCCAGCATACACCCGGTGGACGAGAGCCAATCGGCAAGCTCGCGACCCTCGGGATTCAGCATGTCCTTGTCATGTACGGTGGCGCCGTCGCGGTTCCGCTGATTGTTGGCCGGGCCCTGCAGCTCAGCCCTCAGGACGTCGCTTTCCTGATTTCCGCCGATCTTTTCGTCTGTGGCCTCGTCACCATCATCCAGTCTCTCGGCATTACCCGGAGCGTCGGCATCCGTCTTCCCGTGATGATGGGCGTGACCTTCGCTTCCGTCGGCCCGATGGTGTCGATGGCAACGATGACGCCCGGACAGGAGGGCGCCCGACTGATCTTCGGCGCCATTATCGGCGCCGGGTTGGTCGCGCTGCTGCTCGCCCCGATCATGGGGCGGCTGTTGCGTTTCTTCCCGCCGATCGTCACCGGCACCATCATTCTGGTGATCGGCGTGACCTTGATGCGCGTCGGCGTCAACTGGATCTTCGGCAATCCCTTCGGACCGACGGCACCGAAGCTGGTCGATCCGACCCACGCCGAATGGCTGGCCGAGCTGAAGAAGCTCGCCACGACAGGCGGCCCGGCCGTTCCCGACGGCGTCGTGCTTGGCGCAACGGTGCCGAACCCTGCTTATGCCGAACTGAGCCATGTGGTACTTGCCGCCTTCGTGCTCATCTCCATCCTCGTGGTCGCGCGCTACGGCCGCGGGCTGATCAGCAACATTGCGGTTCTGACCGGCATCGTCATCGGCTGCGTCTTTGCAGCGAGCCTTGGCATGATGCATTTCGACCGGGTTGCGGATGCCGGCTGGTTCGCGGTCGTCACGCCGTTGCGTTTCGGCATGCCGATTTTCGATCCGGTGCTGATCGCCACCATGTCGCTGGTGATGATCGTCGTCATGATCGAATCGACAGGCATGTTCCTGGCGCTGGGCGAAATAACCAACAAGGAAGTCTCGCAGCAGCAGCTGACGGCCGGCCTTCGCGTCGACGGCATCGGCACGATGATCGGCGGCCTGTTCAATACCTTCCCCTACACCAGCTTCTCGCAGAATGTCGGTCTCGTCGGCGTCACCGGCGTGAAGAGCCGTTATGTCTGCGTCATGGGCGGCGTGATCATGATCGTGCTCGGCCTGATCCCGAAGATGGGCGCGCTGGTCGAGGCGGTTCCAACCTTCGTGCTCGGCGGCGCCGGCCTGGTGATGTTCGGCATGGTGGCAGCCACCGGCGTGCGCATCCTGTCGACCGTCGACTTCAAGTCATCGCGCAACAACCTGTTCGTCGTTGCCGTCTCGGTCGGTTTCGGCCTGATCCCGCTGATCGCGCCGAACTTCCTGATGTGGATGCCGCATGCGATCCACCCGATCATCGAATCGGGCATCGTGCTCGCCTCGATCTCGGCAGTGGTGCTCAACGCCTTCTTCAACGGATTGAGCGTCGAACGCTCTGCCCGGCCCCCGCGAGGAGGCCGGGGCTTTGTCATCAGGCCGTTCCAAAAAGCCCCGACACTTCGATCGCCAACGAAGCATCGACAGGTGTCGGCACGGTAGAAAGAGGACAACGAAAACGCCCCGAAGGATTCGACGACGATGGCCAAGACCAACCTCACCCTCGAGCTTCTGCTGCTCGCTCTTCTCGCAACGCTTTGGGGCGCATCCTATACCTTCATCAAGATCGGCGTCGAAACCATTCCCCCGGTGACGCTGATTGCCGCCCGCACGCTGATCGCCGGCACCATCCTGCTCGCCGTCCTCCGCTTTCGCGGCATCAAGCTGCCGCGCGACGCAGCCACATGGAAGCGCTTCCTGTTCCAGGCCTGCCTCAACAGCGTCTTCCCGTTTACCCTGATCGCCTGGGCAGAGCAGACGATCGACGCCGGCGTCGCCTCGATCCTCAACGCCGCCACCCCCATCTTCGCCTTCCTGCTGACGGCGCTGATCACCCGCCACGAGCCGGCATCGACAAGAAAGCTGATCGGCGTCGTGGCCGGCATGGCCGGCATCAGCCTGATCATCGGCGTTGAAGCCTTCGGCGGCCTGGGTGACCAGCTGCTGGCCCAGCTTGCCGTGGTCTTCGCAACCGTCTGCTACGCCGGCGCCGCCATCTTCGGAAAGAGCTTCAGGGGCCTCGACCCGATGGTTCCGGCCGCAGGCTCGCTCCTTGCAGGTGCCGTGCTTCTCATCCCCGCAAGCCTTGTCATCGACCAGCCATGGACGCTTGCCCCTTCCGCTCAGTCGGTGATCGCGCTCGTCTGCTTGGCGGTGTTCTCGACGGCGCTGGCCTTCGCCATCTATTTCCGGCTGATCCAGACGCTCGGTTCGGTCGGCGCTACCGCGCAAGCCTACCTGCGCGTTCCCGTCGGGGTCACCATCGGCGTTCTCTTTCTCGGAGAAAGATTGTCGGACACGATCTGGATCGGCCTTGCCTGCGTCGTCATCGGCGTCGCAGCCATGACCATCCCGGCGCGCCGGGCCGGGCCGGCCCTTGCCGATCGCGGCTAGTCTCAAGGCCAAAACGGAAAAGGCGCAGCGATTGCCCCGCTGCGCCTTTCGTCAGTCACGGCGCTATGTCGATCAGTCCTTGCGCTTGCGGCAATAGAGCTCGAGCCGGTGACGAACCAGGTCGTAACCGAGTTCGGCGGCGATCTCCGCCTGCAGCTGCTCGATCTTGTCGGAGCGAAACTCGATCACAGCGCCGGTGTCGATGTCGATCAGGTGGTCATGGTGCGGAGCGTCGGCCGTCTCGAAACGGGCGGTGGCACTTTCAAAGGCGTGGCGATGGACGACGCCCTGGTGCTCCAGCGCCGACAGTGTCCTGTAGACCGTCGACAGCGAAACGGTGGCATCGATTTCCTTGGCGCGGCGGTGCAATTCGCTCGCATCCGGGTGGTCTTCGGCGGTCGCGAGAATCTTCAGGATTGCCGCACGCTGCCGCGTCACGCGCACACCACCATCTCTCAGGACGCCTTCCAGCTCTTCGATGCGATTTTTGTTCTGTTTCATGGTCGTACACTAGCCAAGGCCGATAAGTTTGAAAATAGCTAGTTGCGAATGCTTCTCATGTGCATTGACTTATGCAAATCATTCGCCTAGTCCTGTGAACGACAACATCGGGGAGTATGGAATGATCGATCACACGAGACGCGCGATCCTGGTTGCCGCCACGGCATTGGCAGGTTTCGCGCTCGTTCCGGGTGCCGCTTGCGCGCAGGAAAAGTTCAAGGCCGTCACCACCTTCACGGTGATCGCCGACATGGCCAAGAACGTCGCCGGCGACGCGGCAATCGTCGAATCGATCACCAAGCCCGGCGCCGAGATCCACAACTATCAGCCGACGCCGCGCGACATCCTGAAGGCGCACGATGCAAAGCTGATCCTCTGGAACGGCCTCAATCTCGAACTCTGGTTCGAAAAGTTCTTCCAGAACTTCGACGAGGTGCCCGGCGTCGTGGTTTCTCAAGGGATCGAGCCAATGGGCATCGCGGAAGGCCCCTATAGCGGCAAGCCGAACCCACATGCCTGGATGTCGCCTTCGGCGGCGCTGATCTATGTCGACAACATCCGCGACGCTTTCGTCAAATACGATCCCGGCAACGCCGAGACCTACAAGGCCAATGCCGAAGCCTACAAGCAGAAGATCGAGGCGGCGATCGCCCCTATCCGCGCCGAGATCGGCAAGATCCCGGAAGACAAGCGCTGGCTGGTGTCGAGCGAGGGCGCCTTCAGCTACCTCACCCGCGACTTCGGCATGAAGGAACTCTATCTCTGGCCGATCAATGCCGATCAGCAGGGCACGCCGCAGCAGGTTCGCAAAGTCATCGACGCGGTGCGCGCCAACAATATACCGGTCGTCTTCTCCGAAAGCACGATTTCGCCCGACCCGGCACAGCAGGTGGCGCGGGAAACCGGCGCAAAATACGGCGGCGTGCTCTATGTTGATTCCCTGAGCGAAGCGGACGGTCCGGTACCGACCTATATCGACCTCTTGCGCGTCACGTCCGAAACCATCGCGAAAGGCCTTTCGCAATGAACCTTCAGGTAAAACCTCGCTCCGGCCCGGAAGCCGCCTCCGGGGATGCAGGCGGTGGCATCCGCGTCTCCGGCGCGACCGTGACCTATCGCAACGGCCACCGCGCGCTTCTCGATGCCTCCTTCGAGATCCCGACCGGCACGATCACAGCACTGGTCGGCGTCAACGGCAGCGGCAAGTCGACCCTCTTCAAGGCGATCATGGGCTTTGCCCGGCTGGCGCGCGGAGAAATCTCCATTCTCGGCCTTTCGGTCCAGGAGGCGCTGAAGAAGAACCTTGTCGCCTATGTTCCGCAAGCCGAAGAGGTCGACTGGAATTTTCCGGTTCTGGTCGAGGACGTGGTGATGATGGGCCGCTACGGCCATATGAACATGCTGCGCATCCCGAAGAAGGCCGACCATGAGGCGGTGGGGGCCGCGCTTGCCCGTGTCGGCATGAGCGACTTCCGCAAGCGCCAGATCGGTGAGCTCTCCGGCGGCCAGAAGAAGCGCGTGTTCCTGGCGCGCGCCCTTGCCCAGGACGGCCGCGTGATCCTGCTCGACGAGCCCTTCACCGGGGTCGACGTCAAGACCGAAGATGCCATCATCCGCCTGTTGATCGGCCTGCGCGACGAGGGCCGCGTCATGCTGGTCTCGACCCACAACCTCGGCAGCGTGCCGGAATTCTGCGACCGGACCGTTCTCCTGAAGAACACGGTGCTGGCCTATGGCCCGACGGAAACCACCTTCACCCGCGAAAACCTCGAACTCGCCTTCGGCGGCGTCCTCAGGCATTTCGTGCTCGGTGGCGACAGCCTGCATGACGACGCGGATCCGCGGCAACTGTCCGTCATCACCGACGACGAGCGTCCGCTGGTGATGTATGGCGCCAAGGGGCAGATGGTGTCGCAACCGGCCAAGCCTGAGAGCGACCCGGAGGCAGCAGGCAAATGATCGCCACGCTCTTCGAGCCCTTCACCTACAACTACATGGTCAACGCCATGTGGGTCAGCGCGCTGGTTGGCGCCGTCTGCGCCTTCCTGTCGTCCTATCTGATGCTGAAAGGCTGGTCGCTGATCGGCGACGCGCTCTCGCACTCGATCGTTCCGGGCGTTGCCGGCGCCTATATGCTCGGCCTGCCCTTCTCGCTCGGCGCCTTCTTCTCCGGCGGGCTTGCGGCCGGCGCGATGCTGTTTCTCAACCAGCGCACCCGGTTGAAGGAAGACACCATCATCGGGCTGATCTTCACCTCGTTCTTCGGCCTCGGCCTGTTCATGGTGTCGCTGTCGCCAACCTCAGTAAACATCCAGACGATCGTTCTCGGCAACATCCTCGCCATCACGCCTGCCGACACGTTGCAGCTTGCGCTGATCGGCGTCATCTCGCTGATCATCCTGACGGCCAAGTGGAAGGATCTGATGGTCACCTTCTTCGATGAGAGCCACGCACGCTCGATCGGTATCCCGACGACCTTCCTGAAGGTGCTGTTCTTCACGCTGCTGTCCGCCTGTACGGTCGCCGCGCTGCAGACGGTCGGCGCCTTTCTCGTCATCGCCATGGTGGTGACACCGGGCGCCACCGCCTATCTGCTCACCGACCGCTTTCCGCGGCTGATCGTCATCAGCGTCGCGATCGGCGCGCTCACCAGCTTCTTCGGCGCCTATTTCAGCTACTTCCTCGATGGCGCTACCGGCGGCATCATCATTGTGCTGCAGACGCTGATCTTCCTCTTTGCCTTCGTCTTCGCGCCCAAGCACGGATTGCTGGCTGCCCGCAGGCGCAGCGCCGAAGCCCTGGAGGTCACGCAATGATCTCGCTCGACCTTTTGCTTGCCGTCTTCGAATTCGAGTTCATGCGCAATGCGCTGCTGATCTCGGTCCTGGTGGCGATCCCGACGGCCCTGCTCTCCTGCTTCCTCGTGCTCAAGGGCTGGTCGCTGATGGGCGACGCCATCTCGCATGCGGTCTTTCCCGGCGTCGTCATCTCCTACATCGTCGGCCTGCCGCTCGCCGTCGGCGCCTTTGCCGCCGGCATGTCCTGCGCGCTTTTGACCGGCTACCTCAAGGAAAACAGCCGCATCAAGCAGGACACTGTCATGGGCGTGGTGTTCTCCGGCATGTTCGGCTTCGGCCTGGTGCTCTACACCAAGATCCAGAGCGACGTGCATCTCGACCATATCCTCTTCGGCGACATGCTCGGCATCGGCTGGCCCGACATCATCGAAACCGGTCTGATCGCCCTGGTGGCAACCGGGATCCTGGCGGTAAAATGGCGCGACTTTCTGCTGCACGCCTTCGACCCCGCACAGGCCAAGGCCGTCGGCCTGCGCGTCAACTGGCTGCATTACGGGCTCTTGGCGATCCTGTCGCTCACGATCGTCGGCGCGCTGAAGGCCGTCGGCCTGATCCTTGCCATCGCCATGCTGATCGCGCCCGGCGCCATCGCGTTTCTGATCACCCGCACCATGGGCAGCATGCTCATCGTTGCGGTGCTGGTGGCAACCGTCGCCTCGTTCTCAGGCGTCTATCTCTCGTTCTTCATCGACAGCGCCCCGGCACCGACCATCGTGTTGTTGATGACCGTGATCTTCCTCGCAGCTTTCCTCTGGTCGTCCTGGCGGACGGCCCGCATCGAGGCCCAGCGAACGACGGTCGAATGAGGGCGGGGCTCCCCTCCCCCCGGGAAGGGAGCCTCTCCACTGCAACCTCAATGGCTCGGATGCAGCGCGTCGTTCAGATACATGCAGGTCAGCATGGTGAAGATATAGGCCTGGATGACCGACATCAGCAGTTCCAGACCCGTCAGCGCCACGGTCATCATCAGCGGCATGACCGCGCCGAGCGTACCGAGCGCGCCGAAGCCACTGAGGCTGACGACGAAGCCGGCGAACACCTTGAGCGTGATGTGACCGGCGAGCATGACGGCGAAAAGACGAACCGAATGGCTGACCGGGCGCGACAGGAAACGACCTCGATCGGGATGATGATCGGCGCCAGCACCAAAGGCACGCCCGACGGCATGAACAGCCTGAGAAAGCCGAAACCGTGTTTAATCAAGCCGTAGAGCGTCACGGTCAGGAACACGAGCAGCGCCAGCGCAAAGGTCACCGCAATGTGGCTCGTCACGGTGAAGGCATAGGGAAACATGCCGATTAGGTTGGCGACCAGGATGAACATGAACAGCGAGAACACCAGCGGGAAGAAACGCATGCCGTGCTCTCCGGCATTCTCGCGCAACGTCTTCGATACGAACTCGTAGAGGATCTCGGCCGCCGACTGGGCAAGGTTCGGCACCAGGCCGCGCCTGCGCGTCGAAAGGATCAGGAAAAGGCTGGCGATCGCCACGGTCACGGCCATGTAGACGGCCGAATTGATAAAGCTGATGTCGTGTCCGCCGACCTCGGCGATGTGGAAGAGCGACTTGATCTCGAATTGTTCGATGGGTCCGGCCATCATGAACCTCGTGCGTTGGCAACGGAGCAACCACGGCGCGGCGGCCGCGGGCGCATCAATGTGTGTGGGAAGCGGGTGAAAGCCGATCGCGAGACGGGGCGCGATGGCGCCCGAAGCAAACGTTCAGCTCTGTCAGGAAGGAAAAGCTCACGCGGGCGTGCCGCAGGCCAGGATGCTGCATGATGCGATCGACTCCATTATCTCAAGCGGTCGAGATAGTGGGGCCGTCCCCAGGCGAAGCATCGACGCGGGTCGTCCCGCGTGCGCCTGACCTAGAGACAATTTTTGATGAGGTCAAGCCGAGACGATACCTGCCGATAGGCCTGCGGCATCGGGGCCGGCATCAATCTGCCCGCCGAGGCTCAGCCAAATTGCCGATGGTCGGCAAGCACCTGCTCGATCACCGCCAAGCTCTTTTCCGCTTCGGCGGAGTTGGTACCGGGAAGACCAGCATAGACGATCAGCGCCTTCCACAGGGTCCAGCCGCGACCGCGCGCCCAGGTGCCGGCGTCGAGCGCCACGCCGGTGCGAAACGCCTCCCGGCTTTGCCCGTGGAACAGCGTCCAGGCAATGGCAAGGTCGCAGGCGGGATCACCGATACCCGAGGTGCCGAAATCGATGACTGCGCTCAGGCGACCGTCTTCGACCAGCAGATTGCCCCAACTGATATCGCCGTGGAACCAGACCGGCGCGCTCTGCCAGCTTGCCGCCAATGCGGCCTCCCAGACATCGCGCGCCGCTTCCGTGTCGATGCGTCCCTCGAGCGCGACGAGCGCGCGGCGGGTTTCCTCGTCATAATGGGCAGGTGGCCCGCCGCGAAGGAAATTGTGCGGGCCAGGCAACGGCCCGCCGCGCGCATCGACCTGCCGCAAGGCGACAAGAAAGCGCGCCAGATCCTGCGCAAAGACCTTGAGGTCGCCGATCCGATCATCCGTCGCCGTCTCACCCGGCCGCCAGCGATAGACCGACCACGGCCATGGATAGCCCTCGCCTGGCACGCCCCTTGCCAAGGGCACCGGGATAGGCAGCGGCAGGTGCGGCGCCAGCTTCGGCAGCCAGAACTGCTCCTTTTCCACCTGCAGCGCATAGGACTCAGCACTCGGCAGACGCACGGTCATGTCTCGCCCGAGATGGAAGGTCCTGTTGTCCCACCCGCCGGGCAGCACCGGCCTGATGTCGAGTGCGGCCCACTGCGGAAACTGTGCAGCGATCAGGCGCCGGACGAGCAGCGCGTCGATGGTGGGAGTGATCGTCGATTGATCGGACATAACGGGACAAATGCCTCACGCCAGAAACTCGGACGCCTGTTTTAGCCGATCGTCGCCTGTTCGCAACTTTTCCGCTCGGGGATGGCGAACGGACAACCCGATCCAGCCGAAACGCGTCGCCTTCAACCTGCCTTCGTCGAGCACCACACCGGGCCGGACGCGTCACCGTCCCGATGGTCGCATGGATATTGTCTGCCAGGCGGATTCCGGGAATGATGGAAGTGGAAAAGGACAGGCCGTCTTCCGGTCGCCGTGGGATGATCGCTTTACCCCGCATCACAATCTGATATTTTCAACTCCACCGAATTTTCGGCCTTTTTGATAACCTGAGATCATGGAACACCGGCTGCTCGACCGCATATCGCTGGAGGCTTTTCGCGTTTTCGACGCGGCCAGCCGGCATATGAATTTTTCCGGCGCCGGTCGCGAGATCAACATCACTCATGCCGCCGTCAGCTGCCGCGGCAAGGACCTGGAATTGACGCTGCTGGGCGAGCGGCTGTTTCAGCACGTACGGGCGATCATCCCCGCTGGCACCTGTCGCCGCTGATGGCAGAGGAGCTCTCGTCGGTCACATCATCAGACTATCTCGCTTCGCGCGCCCTCGACGCGGAAAGGCTGGCCTCTCTCGGCCTGCCCCGCAACCGGCCATCGAGGGACGAGGCGCTGCGCCTGCACGCCGCACTCGGAAGATCGACATGAGCGGCGGACGCGGAAAGGCGACGACACCGCCAAAACAGCCGAGCCGCACCGGCATCGCCTTCTTTCTCGTTGCCTTTGCATTGATCGCAACAGTGATCCTGGCGACCGCTCTGCTCGCCAACGGACAGAGGAACCTGAGACAGTTGCTGAAGGCACTCGATCTTCCGACGACGTTTCTCGATCCGGAGAAGCCGGTGGCGCAGGCCCCGGAGGTCCACGTCAAGCGACAGCCGCCGCGCATCGCCCTGCCGGTCTGGACGTTTCAGGATCTGCAGACGCCGGAACAGCAGTTCCTGCGGGTGCTCCGCAGCGATCCCCGCGCTCTCTGCGATGAGCTGCGCGAGGCCGGATTCCGCGAACTCGAATGGAAATCGAGCGCCGGCGAGCGTGGCCAGTGGGAATGCTCCTCACTCGTATCCTTTCCGCGCCCTGGGGTCGACAAGATCTCGTCGATCTTCATTTTCATCAAGGGCAACGGCGAAGAAGAGATCACCTCGTTTCGCGTCAAGCTCAACATCGAGCGCCCGGAGGACGCGCAGGTGGTGACAACAAGCGCCGCGCGCGCCGCGTCGGTCTTCCTCGACCATGTCCGCTGGGCCGATGGCGGCAGCATTGCGCTGCAGATCCAGGCGTTGAAGGAATTTGACGTAAAGCGCTTCGGCAGCCGCGTGCAGTTCAAGCGCGAAACGGACGAGACCACGGCACGCTACAATTTCCTCGCCAACCAACCGGCCCGCGCCCGCCCGAAGAGCATTGCCGAACTCTATTTCGACCGTGAAAAATGGCTCGCCTATGGCAACGCCGATGCGCGTAGCTTCGTTCTCGGCCCGACGGCGTGGAATGGCCCGGCGAAGATACCCGAAGGCGGCGACGCCGTAGCAGACCCGGCATCACCAGAGGGTGCCGGCACTGCGAAGGCAAACACTGACGCAAGACCCTGACTTGAAGCGCGTCGCGGTCTCTACAGCGGCGCGCGTCTTATTGGACGCTGCGCTTTAAGCTCGTGTTTCGCGCATGTCGTTATCGCAAAGCCGCTACGCACTTTTGCGCGACATGCTTGAGGTCAGCGATCGATCCGGGTCGAAAGGATGATCGACGACAGCGTGCGGTCGACACCGTCGATTTCACCGATACGATCGATCAGCAGGTCGAGTTCGCTGATCGATGCTGCCGCAACGACGGCGATAAGGTCGAAGCTACCGCTGACGGAATGAAGGGTGCGGATCTCGCGGATGGCAGCAAGTTCCGGGGTGACGCGGCTGAGTGCCCTTGGCGCGATGGTGATCAGCACATGCGCCTTGACCAGACCCTTCTCATAGCTCTCCGACAAGCGGACGCCATAACCGGCGATCACGCCCTCGCGCTCCAGCCGCTCGATCCGGGCCTGCACGGTCGTCCGCGACAGGCCGAGCCTGCGGGCAATCGTTGCTGTCGGCATGCGGGCGTTTTCGCTGAGCACGGCGAGGAGCTCGCGATCCTTGTCGGTAATCTGCATTTCGTCGGTCCATATAGGCATTCTGCCGAATATCTATAGGCGATTTAGTCATATTACAGCTTCAAATCAACAGCTCTCGGTCGGACAATAGGGTCTGAAACGCATTTCATACCCTGGGGGAAAGTCATGAAGGACATCGTCGTCATCGGAGCAGGCAAGATCGGCTCCACCATTGCTCGCATGCTCGCGCACACCGGCGATTACAGCGTCTGCGTTGCCGACCGTAGCGCCGAGCAGCTGGGCCAGATCGAGAAGCATGCCGCCATCACGACGGCAGCCGTCGATATCGGCGACAAGAAGGCGCTCGTTGCCCTTCTCTCCGGCAAGTTCGCCGTTCTCAGCGCCGCCCCGTTCCACCTGACGGTTGCCATTGCGGAAGCCGCTGCCGAAGCCGGCATCCACTACCTCGACCTGACCGAAGACGTCGAATCCACCCGCCAGGTCAAGGCGATCGCCGCCAAGGCCAGCACCGCCTTCATTCCGCAGTGCGGCCTCGCACCGGGCTTCATCTCCATCGTCGCCAATGACCTTGCCAGCCGCTTCGAGACGCTCGAAAGCGTGCGCATGCGCGTCGGCGCGCTGCCGCAGTACCCGTCGAATGCGCTCAACTACAACCTGACCTGGAGCACCGACGGCGTCATCAACGAGTATATCGAGCCCTGCGAAGCGATCGTCGAAGGCAGCCTGATCGAAGTTCCCGCCATGGAAGAGCGCGAAGAATTCTCGCTCGACGGCGTGACCTACGAAGCCTTCAACACCTCGGGCGGCCTCGGCACGCTCTGCGAATCGCTGAAGGGCAAGGTCCGCACCCTGAACTACAAGACGATCCGCTATCCCGGCCATGCCGCCATCATGAAGGCGCTGCTGAACGACCTTGGTCTGCGTCATCGCCGCGAAGTCCTCAAGGACATCTTCGAAAACGCGCTGCCGACCACCACCCAGGACGTCGTCGTGATCTTCGTGACGGTTTCGGGCTTCCGCGAAGGTCGCCTGATCCAGGAAACCTACGCCAACAAGGTCTATAGCGGCGTCGTCGCCGGCCGCATGCAGAGCGGCATCCAGATCACCACCGCCGGCAGCATCTGCGCCGTGCTCGATCTGCTCGCCAACGGCAAGATCGCATCCAAGGGCTTCGTTCGCCAGGAAGACATCGCTCTCGATACCTTCCTCGCAAACCGCTTCGGTCACTACTACGCCCAGAAGGGCGAGACAGAACGCGTCGCCGGCTGAGGCCACTCGGCTCGTCTGCGCTGACTATAATGCCCGGGTCCTGCCCGGGCATTTTTTATGTGTCGAACTGAACGTCGCCGCTTCGATTACCGCGGTTTCGACCCGAAACGTGTTGGATGGCCGTATTATGTCCGGCCGAACTCATCCTCGATGCGGATGATGTCGTCCTCGCCGAGATAGGACCCGGTCTGAACCTCGATCAGCTCCAGCGGGATCTTGCCTGGATTGTGCAGTCGGTGGACGGTCCCCTGCGGGATATAGACGGACTCGTTTTCATGCAGCAGACGGGTTTCGCCGGCCATGGTGATCTCCGCCGTGCCACGCACGACAATCCAGTGCTCGGCCCGATGATGATGCTTCTGCAGCGAGATCTTCTTGCCGGGGCTGACCTTCAGTCGCTTGACCTCGTAGCGCTCGCCGCTGGAGACCGAAGAGACCGCGCCCCAGGGCCTGTAGGACGTCGGGTGCTCCTGTGTAAGCCCTAAGGTTGCCTGCGACCGTGCGAGCACCTTGACGATGTTTCCAACGCTCTGGCTGTCTTCCAGGCGCCCGACATAGACGGCGTCTTCGCTGGCGATCACGGCGATATCGTCAAGCCCCTGCACAGCAAGGTGGATGTCGCGGGAGAGCACCAATGAGTTGCGCGTGTTCGCTACCGTCGCCTTGTCGGTAACGACATTGCCGTCACCGTCCTTGCGACCGATCTTCCACACGGCATCCCAGCTGCCCAGATCCGACCAGGCGAATGAGGATGGAACGACGGCAGCGCGAACGGTCTTTTCGAAGACCGCGTAGTCGACGGAAATATCCGGCGCCTTGGAGAAGGCCTTCGCTTCCAGCCGGCTGAAATCGAGATCCTTGCTGGCGCCCTCGACGGCCGCCTTTGTCGAGGCATAGACGTCAGGCGCATAGAGCTGCATCTCGTCGAGGAACACCTTAACCGGCAGCATGAACATGCCGGAGTTCCAGAGATAGCGCTCGGTCGCCAGCATCGCCTCTGCCTTGGCGCGATCCGGCTTCTCGACGAAACGGGCAACCCTGTTGGCGCCGGCCGGCAACGCTTCCCCAAGTTCGATATAGCCGTAGCCGGTCGCGGGCTCCGTCGGAGTGATGCCGAACGTCACCAGTTCACCGGCCTCGGCTGCCAGCTGCGCCCGCAGCATGCAATCGATGTAGACCGCTCCGGCATCGATCTCGTGATCGGAGGCGAGCACCTGCATGATCGCCGCCTCCCCGAACTTGGCGAGCACGACGAAGGCGGCCGCCGCCAGTGCCGGCGCCGTGTTGCGTGCCACCGGCTCGAGCAGAATATCGCTGAGCGGCGCATCGACGGCGCGCGCCTGTTCGGCGACGATGAAGCGGAAATCGCTGTTGGTGACGATGATCGCCGGCTCATACAGCCTGCTATCGCTCACCCGTTCCAGCGTCTGCTGGAACAGCGATCGATCGGACAGGATCTGCAGAAACTGTTTCGGCGCGCCCGAGCGCGACAGCGGCCACAGGCGCGTACCTTTTCCACCCGCCATGATCACGGGAACGATCTTAGACGTCATGCCAAGCCTCTGCGCGCATCGAACGAGAGTCCATCCATACAGGACCGATGCTAAAGAATGCCTGAAGCCGGCCGTGCAAACAAACCGCACCAAAGGTGAGGCATGCCCCTCACTTCGGATAGGACGCCAGCTTGCCCATCGTCTTACGCCGTACCAATTCGCATCGGCACAACGATGAGGCGGCTCTGTCGCGGCCATCGCGGGCAACAAAAAACCCCGCTCGAAGGCGGGGCTTTTTCATTGGTTTATCCCGTCGGGATGTCCCTTTCAGGCCGGGATCACGATTTCCCCGAGCTTCGTCAGTTCGGCGATGAACTGCTCGGCGCGCGTCTTCTTCTCGTCGCCGGCACCGTCCAGCTCGGCACGGACCGCCTCGATGCGCTTTTCAAGCGCGGTGCGGTCGAGTTCGTCGACGTGCACGGCGGATTCGGCAAGCAGAGTGCAGCCGGTCGGCAGGATATCGGCAAAGCCGCCGAAGACGGCGAACCGCTCGGTCTTGCCGTCAGCCGTTTTCACGGTAACGACGCCGGGCTTCACCGTCGTCATTGTCGGGGCATGATTGGCCATCACGGTCATCTCGCCCTCGGTCGCCGGAATGACGACTTCCGTCACCTTCTCGGAGAGGAGCAGGCGCTCGGGGGAAACAAGCTCAAAATTGAAACTGTCGGCCATGACCATTCACTTCTCGTGGGCGCGCCACCTGAGGTGGCAGGCTGTGCATGTCTTCCCTGCTCCGCAATATGGCGGAACGCAGGATGAAAGCCTCGGCGCATCGCTGCGCCGAGGCTCACGATGCTATCAAGCGGCTTCTGCAGCCAGCTTCTTGGCCTTTTCGACCGCTTCTTCGATCGAGCCGACCATGTAGAACGCGGCTTCCGGAAGATGGTCGTAGTCGCCGTTGACGAGGCCCTTGAAGCCCTTGATCGTGTCTTCGAGAGCGACGAGCTTGCCCGGAGAACCGGTGAAGACTTCGGCCACGAAGAACGGCTGCGACAGGAAGCGTTCGATCTTACGAGCGCGGGCGACGGCCAGCTTGTCCTCTTCCGACAGTTCGTCCATGCCCAGGATGGCGATGATGTCCTGGAGAGACTTGTAACGCTGCAGGGTCGTCTGGACCTTACGCGAAATCTCGTAGTGCTCTTCGCCGACGATCATCGGGTCCAGCATGCGCGACGTGGAGTCGAGCGGGTCAACGGCCGGGTAGATGCCCTTTTCAGCGATCGAGCGCGACAGAACCGTCGTTGCGTCCAGGTGGGCGAACGAGGTTGCCGGCGCCGGGTCGGTCAAGTCGTCGGCCGGAACGTAAATGGCCTGAACCGAGGTGATCGAACCCTTGGTCGTCGTGGTGATGCGTTCCTGCATCTGACCCATGTCGGTCGCCAGCGTCGGCTGGTAACCCACGGCCGATGGAATACGGCCGAGCAGAGCCGAAACTTCGGAGCCTGCCTGGGTGAAGCGGAAGATGTTGTCGACGAAGAACAGAACGTCCTGGCCCTTGTCGCGGAAGTCTTCAGCGATCGTCAGACCGGTCAGAGCGACGCGAGCGCGGGCGCCCGGCGGTTCGTTCATCTGGCCGTAAACGAGGGCTGCCTTCGAGCCTTCGCCGCCGCCGAGCTTGTTAACGCCGGACTCGATCATTTCGTGGTAGAGGTCGTTGCCTTCGCGGGTACGTTCACCCACGCCAGCAAATACCGAGTAACCACCGTGCGCCTTGGCGACGTTGTTGATCAGTTCCATGATGAGAACGGTCTTGCCGACGCCTGCGCCACCGAAGAGGCCGATCTTGCCGCCCTTTGCGTAAGGAGCGAGAAGGTCGACGACCTTGATGCCGGTGACGAGGATCTGCGCTTCCGTCGACTGCTCGACGTAGGACGGCGCGTCCTGGTGGATGGCGCGCTTGCCCGACGTGATCAGCGGACCAGCTTCGTCGACCGGCTCGCCGATGACGTTCATGATGCGGCCGAGCGTTTCATCGCCAACCGGAACCGTGATCGGTGCCCCGGTGTCGGTGACCGGCTGACCGCGGACGAGACCTTCGGTCGAGTCCATGGCGATCGTGCGGACGGCGTTTTCGCCGAGGTGCTGCGCGACTTCGAGAACGAGGCGGTTACCGTGGTTCTCGGTTTCCAGTGCGTTCAGGATCTGCGGAAGCTGGCCTTCGTCGAACACAACGTCGACGACGGCGCCGATGACCTGCGTTACGCGACCGACAGCGCCGGCTGCCGCAACTGCGGTCTTGGCGGAAGCTGCCTTCCTCGGTGCAGCCGGCTTCTTCGCCGCTGCGGTTTCTTTCGGGGTAGCTGCCTTAGCCATAATCCTTACCCTCTTCTCGTAACCTTAGAGCGCTTCCGCGCCCGAGATGATTTCAATGAGTTCCTTGGTGATCTGAGCCTGGCGCTGACGGTTGTAGTTCAGCGTCAGCTTATTGATCATGTCACCAGCATTGCGCGTCGCATTGTCCATCGCGCTCATCTTTGCGCCCATTTCGCCGGCGACGTTCTCGAGCAGGGCCCGGAAGATCTGCACCGAAATGTTGCGCGGAATGAGGTCGCTCAGGATCGCGCCCGCGTCCGGCTCATATTCGTAGACGGCCGAAGCATCCGATGCTTCCACTGCGACCGGGCCGGCCGAAGCGGGGATCAGTTGCTGTGCCGTCGGAATCTGGGCGATAACGGACTTGAACTCAGAATAGAACAGCGTGCAGACATCGAACTCGCCCTTTTCAAAGAGCGCGATGACCTTGTGGCCGATCTGGTCGGCATTCTGGAAGCCGATCTTCTTGACCTCACGCAGGTCGATACGATCGATGATCAGCGACGCGTATTCGCGACGCAGAATATCGAAGCCCTTCTTGCCGACGCAGATGATCTTCACCGTCTTGCCGGCGGCAAGCAGCTTGCGAAGGTGGTCGCGAGCGTGGCGGGCGATCTGCGAGTTGAAGCCGCCGCAAAGACCGCGTTCCGCCGTGCAGACGACCAGAAGATGCGTATCGTCCTTGCCGGTGCCGGTCATCAGCTGCGGCGCATCGTCGTCCGCGCCAACCGCCTGGGCGATGTTGGCGAGAACGGCAGCCATGCGCTGCGAGTAAGGCCGGGCGGCCTCGGCCGCCTCCTGCGCACGCCGAAGCTTCGCCGCGGCGACCATTTTCATCGCCTTGGTGATCTTCTGCGTCGCCTTGACGGAGGCGATCCGGTTCTTCAGATCCTTAAGTGAAGGCATCCGTTATCCGTCCTAAATGAAATCCGCTCAGGCGAAAGACTTGGCGAAGCTGTCGATTGCAGCCTTCAGCTTGCCCTTGACGTCGTCGGAGATCGCCTTGTCCTTGCGGATGGTTTCCAGGATGTCCTTACCTTCCGAACGCATGTACGAAAGCAGGCCCTGCTCGAACTTGCCGACCTGATTGACCGGCAGCTTGTCGAGGTAACCGTTGACGCCTGCGAAGATGACAGCAACCTGCTCTTCCGTCTTCAGCGGCGAGAACTGCGGCTGCTTCAGGAGTTCGGTCAGGCGTGCACCGCGGTTCAACAGACGCTGCGTAGCAGCATCGAGGTCCGAACCGAACTGCGCAAAGGCCGCCATTTCGCGGTACTGAGCGAGTTCGCCCTTGATCGAGCCGGCAACCTGCTTCATCGCCTTGATCTGCGCGGCGGAACCGACGCGCGAAACCGACAGACCGACGTTAACGGCCGGACGGATGCCCTGGTAGAACAGGTCGGTTTCAAGGAAGATCTGGCCGTCGGTGATCGAGATCACGTTGGTCGGAATGAACGCGGAAACGTCGTTGCCCTGCGTTTCAATGACCGGCAGAGCCGTCAGCGAACCGCCACCATTGTCGTCCGAGAGCTTTGCAGCGCGCTCGAGCAGGCGGGAGTGCAGGTAGAAAACGTCGCCCGGGTAAGCTTCGCGGCCCGGCGGGCGGCGCAGCAGGAGCGACATCTGACGGTAGGAAACGGCCTGCTTCGACAGGTCGTCGTAGCCGATCAGGGCATGCTTGCCGTTGTCGCGGAAGTATTCGCCCATCGCGCAACCTGCAAACGGTGCGAGGTACTGCATCGGAGCCGGGTCGGATGCGGTCGCAGCAACGATGATCGAGTACTGAAGAGCGCCACGCTCTTCCAGAACCTTCACGAACTGGGCAACCGTCGAACGCTTCTGGCCGATTGCGACGTAGACGCAATACAGCTTGTCGCCTTCCGGACCATTGTCGTGAATGGCCTTCTGGTTGAGGATCGTGTCGAGGATGATCGCGGTCTTGCCGGTCTGGCGGTCGCCGATGACGAGCTCGCGCTGGCCACGGCCAACCGGGATGAGGGCGTCAATGGCCTTGAGGCCGGTCGACATCGGCTCATGCACCGACTTGCGCGGAATGATACCAGGAGCCTTGACGTCAACGCGCGAGCGCTGCTTGGCGTTGATCGGGCCCTTGCCGTCGATCGGGTTGCCGAGCGCGTCGACGACGCGGCCGAGCAGTTCCGGACCAACCGGAACGTCCACGATGGCGCCGGTCCGCTTAACGGTGTCGCCTTCCTTGATGTCACGGTCCGAACCGAAAATAACGACGCCGACGTTGTCGGCTTCGAGGTTCAGCGCCATGCCGCGAATTCCACCCGGGAATTCGACCATCTCGCCTGCCTGAACATTGTCGAGGCCGTAGACGCGGGCGATACCGTCACCGACGGAAAGCACCTGGCCGACTTCGGAGACTTCTGCTTCCTGGCCGAAATTTTTGATCTGATCTTTAAGAATTGCGGAAATTTCCGCGGCGCGGATATCCATCAGCCGACCTCTTTCAGTGCAAGCTTAAGGGTAGAGAGTTTGGTGCGAAGGGAGGTGTCAATCTGGCGGGACCCGACCTTGACGATCAGACCTCCAAGAATAGACGGGTCGACGGTGACGTTAACAGTCACGTCTTTGCCGGTGACGCTCTTGAGCGTCGCCTTCAATTCAGTTTCCTGCGCTGCAGTGAGCGCATGGGCCGACATTACGTCGGCGGAGATTTCACCCCGGTGGCGCGCGGCGATCAGGCGAAACGCCTTGATCATGCCCGGCAGCGTGAAGAGGCGGCGATTGCGTGCAACAACCTTGAGGAAGTTACCGACGAGACCAGAAATACCGGCCTTGGCGGAGATCGCCGAAATGGCCTTGAACTGGTCGTCGGCAGAAAAGACGGGGCTTACGATCAGCCGCTTCAGGTCATCGCTGCCGTCGATCAGGGCCTGGACGCGGGTAAGATCCGCACCGACCGCCTCGACGGAACCCGCTTCGAGAGCGAGGTCAAAAAGCGAGGACGCATACCTTTCTGCAACACCGGAAATAAGCTGGGATGTGTCTGCCACGGGCACAAGCTTCTCTCAATTTCATCCAAGAACGGTGGTGGCGGCGAGCCGTCAACTTAACGTTTTGAATTTGCTGCAATAATTTGCAGGATATCGAGGCCTGGCGACCCACTTCCCCCGCAATTCGCGGTTCGTCTAGCATAGGATGTTTGGACTCGCAACACGCGAACGGCAGGAATGCGGCATAAGTCGACCCGGATTGGCCGAATTTTGCCGTAAATTGGTTTCTGAGGATGTGAATCGCGAAAACGCGAGGGCGGCGGTCAGATCATTCCGAAGACATAAGCGAGCGGAAGTATGGCAAGTGCGGCCTGCACCAGGAGCGCCACCCAGTTGTAGAGCGTGCCGCCGTTGTCGCTCATCATGGAGAGAATGCGGCCGAAGGCGGCGAGCGCAAAAGCGGCGCCGACAGCGAGGTAGACCATCGGCTGCGCCAGCAGGATGGCGGCAAGGCCAAGGCCGGCATGCATGCCGCCCATGGTCGAGCGCGCCTCGGCCAGACCGCCGCGACGGCCTTCGGCAATGCCGATGCCGGCGGCGCGAAAGGTAAGCCGCGGCGCAAACAGCATGACGACACCGATCAGCGCCGCCACCGCCGCCGCACAGAAGGCGAGGAACTCGCCGGTTTCCGTCGGAATATAGAACTCCATGCCCCGTTCCCGCAGATGAGCGCCGATCTTGATCACGTCGCCACGGGACCAGTCCCCGTGAGCGAAGCGTCCCAGACCTCTAGCGCATGTTGCAGCCATTGTGAATCGCCCACGGGCCATTCACGGCCGCGATCACAGGAAACTCTGGGGATCGATGTCGAGCTGAACGCTGATCGAGCCGCGCTCCTTCGGGCCGGCGGCAATCATTGCCTTGACGAAGGCCTGCATGTCGCTGTTGCGGCGCCCGTGCACCAAAAGCCGGAACCGATGGCGGCCGCGGATCAGCGCCAGCGGCGCCTCGGCCGGACCGAGGATCGAAATGCCATCGGTGCGCGGCGCTGCACTTCGAAGTCCGCGGGCGTGGGTCTCGGCATCCTGGCGCGTATCGGCCGATACGATCAGCGACGCCAGCCGGCCGAACGGCGGCAGCAGCGCCTTTTCGCGCTCGGCGATCTCGCGGTCGTAAAAGGCATCCGCATCGCCCGAGACGATCGCCTGCATCACCGGGTGCTGCGGCTGGTAGGTCTGCAGCAGGCCGAGGCTCTTCAAACCCGTTCGGCCGGCGCGCCCGGTCACCTGCGACAAGAGCTGGAACGTGCGCTCCGCCGCTCGCGGATCGCCATTGGCAAGCCCGAGATCGGCATCGATGATGCCGACCAGCGTCATCAGCGGAAAATTGTGGCCCTTAGCGACAAGCTGCGTGCCGATGACGATATCCGCTTCGCCACGCGCAATCGCCTCCAGCTCCAGCCGTAGGCGCTTCACGCCCATCAGATCGGAGGAGAGCACGATCGTGCGCGCCTCTGGAAAATGGCGCTCGACCTCTTCGGCGATGCGCTCCACACCCGGACCGCAGGCAACCAAGTGATCGAAGGTGCCGCATTCCGGGCAGGCCTCGGGTGTCTTTTCCGCATAGCCGCAATGGTGGCACTGGATCTGGCCGCGGAAGCGATGCTCGACCAGCCAGCTCGAACAATCAGGGCACTGGAAGCGATGGCCGCAGACGCGGCAAAGGGTCAGCGGCGCATAACCGCGCCGATTGAGAAACAGCAGCGCCTGCTCGCCACGCTCGACGGCCTTGCCGATCTGGTTGATGAGAACCGGCGACAGGAACCCGCCGCGCGCTGGCGGATGCTGGCGCATGTCGACGACGCCGAGCCGCGGCAGCGCCGCATCGCCGAAGCGGGTCGGCAGATGGATCGGTTTATAGCGACCAACCTCGCCATTGACCCGGCTTTCGACCGATGGCGTTGCCGAAACAAGCACCACCGGAAAACCGGTGATGCGCCCGCGCACCACGGCCATGTCGCGGGCATTGTAGAACACCCGGTCCTCCTGCTTGTAGGCGGGGTCGTGTTCTTCATCGACGATGATCAGGCCCAGTTCCTCGAACGGCAGGAACAGCGCCGAGCGGGCACCCGCGACCACGCGCACCGTGCCGGTCGTCACCTGCCGCCAGACTTTTTCGCGCGTCCGCGGCGCGAGATCCGAGTGCCACTCGGCCGGCTTGCTGCCGAAGCGATCCTGGAAGCGTTCGAGGAAGCTTGCGGTCAGGGCGATTTCGGGCAGCAGGATCAGCACCTGCTTGCCGGCCCTGAGCGTCGCGGCAATCGCTTCGAAATAAACTTCGGTCTTGCCCGAGCCGGTGATGCCGTCGATCAGCGACACCGAAAACCCGCCCTGCTCGACAGCGGCCAAAAGGTCGGCAGCCGCATCCTTCTGCGGTCCTTCGAGCCGGTGGGCGGCGAATTCCGGGTCGGAAGCCGCTACTACAGGCGGCGGCGCCATGAAGACGGTCTCGAAGACGCCCTGCTGGGCAAGGCCGTCGATGACGCTCGATGACGCACCGGCCGCATGGGCAAGGCCCGAACGGGTCCAGGCAAAGCCGTCGCCGGCCGCTGCGATGACACGCTCGCGGGCCGTCGTCATGCGCTCCGGGCGCATGTCGGTCAGCCGCAGCGCCTCTACCATCGGTTCCGGATCGAAGGCCGCCGGCGCGCGCAGCGCCATGCGCGCCACCAGACCTGGCGGCGTCACGGTATAGGTCGCCACCCAGTCGAGAAAGCTGCGCATGTCGGGCGTCAACGGTGGGCAGTCGAAGACCTTTTCGATCGACTTCAGCTTCTTCGGATCGACGCTGCCATCATCATCGCCATCCCAGACGACGCCCACGACCAGACGGGGGCCGAGCGGCACCTGGACGATCGAGCCTGGCTCGACCGCCATGCCATCAGGCACCGCGTAGGAATAGGCCTTCGAGGCCGGCATCGGCACCAGAACTGGCACGACGCGACGGCCGGAAACAGGCCCGAATAAATCGGTTGAATCGCGAGTCATTTTGCCGTGACCTTGCCACGTGTTTCGGTTAAAGAAAACTGCGCTGCGAACCGCAGCCTTGCCGGCGCAGGGTTTCTCACGGTTCCACCAGAGTTTCAACGCGCGCGTTCTCTGCCAAAGGAATTCCTCCCGGTAGATATGCGCCCGAACGGCAATCGTGCCCCAAGGGAGTGACCCCATGAAATTTTTCGTTGATACCGCCGACGTCAAGGAAATCCGTGAGCTGAACGATCTCGGCCTCCTTGATGGCGTGACCACCAACCCTTCGCTGATCCTCAAGTCGGGCCGTGACATCACCGAAGTCACCAAGGAAATCTGCGGCATCGTCGAGGGCCCGGTTTCGGCCGAAGTGACCGCCACCGAATACGCCGAGATGATGAAGGAAGCGGCCGTTCTTTCGAAGATCGCCGACAACATCTGCATCAAGCTGCCGCTGACGCTTGACGGCCTCAAGGCCTGCAAGGCCCTGACGTCTGACGGTCATCAGACCAACGTGACGCTGTGCTTCTCGGCCAACCAGGCGCTGCTTGCCGCCAAGGCCGGCGCGACCTTCGTTTCGCCCTTCGTCGGCCGCCTCGACGACATCGCGTTCGACGGCATGGACCTGATCCGCGAAATCCGCCACATCTTCGACAACTACGGCTACGAGACCGAAATTCTCGCCGCCTCGATCCGCACCGTGAACCACGTCAAGGAAGCTGCCCTCATCGGCGCCGATGTCGTCACCGCACCGCCGGCAACACTGAAGGCACTGGTCAAGCACCCGCTGACCGACAAGGGTCTCGAAACCTTCCTCGCCGATTGGGCGAAGACCGGCCAGAAGATCGCCTGATCTTTTCGCGATAAAGATTCGAAGGCTCCGCAGCGATGCGGGGCCTTTTTTATGCGTCATCGTCGTCCATCAGGCCGGTGAGCCGCATGCCGTCGATCCAGGTGGCGCTGTCCTTGCGGATCACCCGGCGGGCGCGAACGCCGCAACGCTCGCGGATGGCATCGGCCAGACGCTCCGAATGGGTGACGATCCAGATCTGGCTGTCGCGCGAAGCACTGGCGATCATGTCGGCGAGCGCCGGCAGCATATCCGGATGCAGGCTGGTTTCCGGCTCGTTGAGCGCGATGAAGGGCGGACGGCGATAGGAAAGCAACGCTGCCGCAAGCGCCAGAAACCGCATCTGCCCGTCAGACAGCTCACGCGTCGAAAACGGCCGCTGCGGGAAATCGGGAAAGACCAGCGAGAATTCAGCAAACTGACCCGGATGCGGCACGTCCAGATAGGCGCCGCCGAAGGCATCGGCGATGGCGCGGTCGAGATCGACGGTGTCCTCGCGGGTATGGCGCAGTGTCGCAAAGACCGCCGCCATGTTGGTACCGTCCTCGTCCAGCATCGGCGCGGTGACCGCAAGGCACGGCAGGCGCAGGGGTGAATCGCGATCGGTGCGGAAGCCGTGGAAGAACCGCCACTGATCGACGGCCCGGCGGAAGGTGCCGATCTCGGGATAGTGCCCGGCATCGCCCAACAGCGCGATGGCCGTCTCCGATTGCAGCGCCTGCTCGGGATAGTCCTCCATCCGCCCGCGGTCGCCGCGCACGAAGATGCCGGGACCGGCGCGCTTCATCATCGTCACCGGACGTCGTCCGGTCTCGACGCTCAGCTCTTCTTCCTTGACCTGCGGTTCATAGGCAAATCCTGCCGCCGCCTTTGGCGGACGCAAGCCGGCTTCGATCCTGTAGCGGAAGGTGATGGCCCGCTCCTCGTCCATCAACTCCGTCTCGAGCCGGATGCGCGCCGGTTTGTCGGCCCGTCGCCGACCGCTCCAAAGTGCGGACGACATGCCGCCCTCCTTGGCGATCTCATGGGCAAGGTTGCCGCGCACAGCCGCCTGCACCAGTTGCAGCGCGCGATAGAGATTGGATTTGCCGACGCCGTTCTCGCCGATAAACAAATTGACACCGGTCAGATCCATGCGGATCGACTTCAGGGAACGGTAATTTTCGGCGAACATCGAACGAAGCAGCATAGCTCTGCTTTAGCGCATTCCCGCCATCACATGAAGGGATCAGCAGGCAACGGAAGCGCGCACCATCGGCCGAAACACCGCATCGGCGTCGCGCGCCAGTTCGGACACCGTGTGACGTTCCAGTGCCTTCGTCACGTCGACAGCGTCCCCGTCCAGCGCCTCTGGCGCAATGAGGTTGCCGATGCGGAAATCGAAGAGGTCACCCTTCTTGTTGAGCAACTCGTGGAACACCGTCATGTCGCGCAGTTCGGTCGACCACTTGGCAAACCAGTAGAACAGGCCGGAGTTGCGCGCGCTCATATGAACCGGCAGGATCGGCAGGCCGTATTTGCGCGCAAAGCCGACCGCCGACGTCTTCCACGGCCGCTCGTTGAGACGGCCATCGGCCCAGTAGGCGATGCGGCCGGAGGGAAACAGCACCGTCGCCTTGCCCTCGCCGATCGCTCGGTTGGTCACCTGCAGCGTTTCACGGGCCTTGAGCTTGCTCTTGTGCTCTTCGCGCCATTCGACCGGAATGACCATCTCAACGAAACGCGGGTTGACGCGGATCGCGTCGCGGTTGGCGAAGAACATCATGTCCGGCCGCCGCGTCTTCAGGAGATCGAAGACGGCGATGCCGTCGGCAATCCCGGTCGGATGATTGCTGACCAGCAGGAACCCACCCTTGGCAGGAATGCGCTCGGCCCTATCGACACGCACGTCGAGTGAGAGAAGCGAACTCAGATGCTCGAAGGCATGGAAGCCCGGCACGTTGGCCACGGCGTCGGCGAATTCCAGCGCCTTTCGGTAGTTCAGAAGCGTGTAGAGAAAGGGCCGGATAACGGGCCACATCGGGCTCCTGACGATCCTCTGGCCGCGTTCGGCAATGAGTGTATCGACGATGTGGCCGGGCTGCCCTTGCGAGACCAGGGCGATCACTTCAGCAAAATGCGCGAATCCGTTCACCGAATCCCGTCCCGCCATGGTTTCATCCGATTCTTTGCGGCTGAACATCGCAACTCAATATGATCGAAGGATGACAAAATCCAAGGCTACGTTAGCAAAAACATAAGAGGCTTCAGGGCATTGTCGATGACCGACCACCTTGGAAAGCGACAATGAACGAGCTGCTCGTCATCGGCCATCCAGACCTGCTTGCAGAGCGCCAGAGATGGCTGCAAGGGCTCTTGCAGGAGCGCCGCCTGTCCGACAATACCGTCGACGCCTATGAGCGCGACACGCGACAATTCCTCACATTCCTCACCGGCCATCTCGCCGGCCCGCCCCGTCTTTCAGACATCAGCACATTGCGGCCGGCCGACCTTCGCGGCTTTCTCGCCCAGCGTCGCAAGGGCGGTGCGGGCGCGCGCACGCTCGGCCGGGGCCTAGCCGGCCTGCGCTCCTTTCTGCGCTATCTCGAACGCATCGGACTTGCCAATGCCGCCGGTGCCGCGGCCGTCCGTTCGCCGAAGCAGCCGAAATCGCTGCCTAAGCCGCTGACGGACCGCGAGGCACTCAATGTCGTCACGACGGACGCGCAGCTTGCCGAAGAGCCGTGGGTGGCCGCGCGCAACGCCGCCGTGCTGACGCTGCTCTACGGCTGCGGCTTGCGCATTTCCGAGGCGCTCGATCTGACGCCGGGCGATTTCGCCGGCACGCCATCCTCGCTGCGCGTCACCGGCAAGGGCGGCAAGACCCGCATCGTGCCGCTCATGGCTGTGGCGCGCGACGCGGTCGCGACCTATCTCAAGCTCTGCCCCTACCATGCCGGCGCCGGCGAGCCGATGTTCCGCGGCACGCGCGGGGCGAAACTTCAGCCGGCCATCATCCAGCGCGAGATGCAGAAGCTGCGCGGCGCCCTCGGCCTGCCCGACACGGCCACGCCGCATGCGCTGCGCCACTCCTTCGCCACGCATCTGCTGGCCGGCGGCGGCGATCTCAGAACCATCCAGGAACTGCTGGGCCACGCCAGCCTGTCAACGACACAGGTCTATACCGGCGTCGACTCGACGCGGCTGCTGGAGATCTACGACCGGGCTCATCCGCGCGCCTGAATTTGGGCGGAGGGGCAGGTTAACCATACCTATTAAGGAAGCCGTGACCAACGAAGCGTAGGGTCCGCTAGACTCGGCAGAACATTAGGAAGTGATCATGTATTCGATCGCCAAGCCCGCCCGTAACCTCGCGGCCAGGGCCGCCGATATGGCCCTCTGGCTGATCGCGCTTATCCATCTGCTGCTCGCGGCCAGCCTCATTGCGATGGTCGCCTCGATCTCGCAGGCGCACGCCGCGACCGAAGCCATCTGCGGCGGTACGAACATCATCACCGGTCTCGAAAAAACCGACCCCGCAAAACTCGCCAGGCTGAAAGCCGAAGCCGACGCCATCCCGAACGGCAAGGGCATATTCTGGAAGATCGAGAAGGATGGCATCGCCCCCTCCTGGCTGCTCGGCACCATGCATGTCACCGATCCGCGCGTACTGGCGATGCCAACGGGTGCCGCCGATGCCTTCGCCACGGCATCGACCGTCATCATCGAATCGGACGAGATCATCGACGAGAAAAAGTCGGCCGCCGCCATCCTGATGCGGCCCGACCTCACCATGTTTGCCGATAACAAGACCATCAACGATTTTCTCAACCCTGAAGACCGCGAGCGGCTCGAACGCGGCCTCAAGGAGCGCGGCATACCGCTGACGCTGGTTGCCAAGATGAAGCCCTGGATGATTGCGAGCTTCGTCGCGCTGCCCGCCTGCGAGATGACCCGCAAGGCCGCCGGCGCATCCTTCCTCGACAAGAAGCTTGCCGAAGACGCCGTCAGCCACGGCAAGACGCTGAAGGGGCTTGAAACCCTCATCGAGCAGTTGGCCGCAATGGATTCGCTGCCGACCGAACTGCACCTGCGCGCCCTCATCGAGACGCTCGCCCTTGGCAAGACGATCGACGACGTGCTCGCCACCACCACCGACCTCTACCTCTCCGGCGACACCGGCATGATCATGCCGATGATGAAGGCCGTTTCTGAAGATGTGGCAAGCGAAGACGCCAGCTACGCCGACTTCGAACAGCGCATCATTATCGATCGCAACAAGACGATGGCGACGCGCGCCGAACCGATCCTCGGCAACGGCAACGCCTTCATGGCGGTCGGTGCCCTGCATCTTGCCGGCGACGAGGGCCTGGTCGAACTGCTTAAGCGCCAGGGCTTCTCCGTCACCCGCGCCAACTGACGGACCGGCCGGCAGGGATGCCGGCCACGGGCGCGTTCCGTCTTCAAGCTCCTGAATGTTTCCTTAAATCCTATTCGATTTAAGGAAACATGCAGAAATTCAAAGTGCTACAGCGACCTTTGCGCGTCTAATAAGACGCGCGGCGCTGTGGTGTTGACACAAGAGCCGGTCCCCAAGTCTGCCGCCGCGGCATGATCGGTCTCTATCCTCGACAGGCGCGGCGGTGTTGCCGCTCAGCCAGGCGGGCTCGCTGCGCCTGCCAGCAGCGTCGGCACGATGACCTTGTGAAACGGCATGACGGCCGCCAGGTAGACGCGCCCGAGCGTGTTGTGACGCCGGATCAGTGTCGTCATGCCGATGATCTGGTTGACGGCCGATCCCGCCCTGACGTCAACGACGATGCGAAAATCGAGATGGGCATCGTTGAAGCCGAGCACGACCTCATCGTCGCTTCGAGACAGAACCGGAAACGGGCCGATAAGGCCAAACTTGCCCGGTGAAGGCGCCTCCGACTTGAGGCCGGCCACCGATACCACCCGGTTGCGAAGCTTAAGCAGGGTGCGGACCCAGGCGGGCGAATTGCCGAGCGAGCGCTCGGCCACCTCGATCGCCGTCAGCCCCTTTCCGTTCAGGGCAAGCTCGAAACGATCAGCCCAATCGGCATCCGGCAGATGCGGGCTCGGCAAAAGAACGGTGGCGGGTCTAGGTTTCATGATCCCTCGTGGCGGCAGCCAGAGCAATTCCAGGAAACGTGTGAAACGGTTTTCCCGGGAATTGCGCAATTGCCAAGAGCGACGGCTTTCCGTCGCAAGCGCATGGGGTCGATGATCGCGCCTAATGTCGGCGCAAGACAGGGGGCCGCTTGTCGCAGCCCCCTGCCAAATCGTCACATATGGATCGGCTTGAAGAAGGTCGACAGCGCCGCTTCCTTGACCGCTTCCGACATGGTCGGATGCGCATGGCAGGTGCGGCCGAGATCTTCCGACGAGCCACCGAATTCCATCAGAACGGCAATCTCGTGGATCATCTCGCCGGCGCCGAAGCCGACGATGTGGCCGCCGAGAACCCGGTCGGTTTCCTTGTCGGCGAGGATCTTGACGAAACCATCGGTCGCCTGCATCGCCCGCGCACGGCCATTTGCCGTGAACGGGAACTTGCCGACCTTGTAGGCGACGCCCGCTGCCTTCAGTTCTTCCTCGGTCTTGCCCACGGAAGCGACTTCCGGCTGGGTGTAGACGACGCTGGGGATGACGTCGTAGTTCACGTGGCCGGCCTGACCTGCGAGGATCTCGGCAACCGCAACGCCTTCGTCTTCGGCCTTGTGCGCCAGCATCGGGCCGCGCACGACGTCGCCGATGGCGTAGACGCCGACAACGCTCGTCTGGAAATGGTTGTCGATCTCGACGCGGCCGTGCTTGTCCATGACGACACCGGCTTTGGCAAGGCCAAGACCGTCGGTGTAGGGCTTGCGGCCGGTGGCAATCAGAACGACATCGGCATCGAGCGTCACGGCGTCACCGCCCTTGACAGGCTCGTACGTCACCTTGGCGCCCTTGCCGTCCTTGACGACGCCGGTCACCTTGGCACCGAGCTTGAACTCCATGCCCTGCTTCGCGAGCATGCGCTGGAACTGCTTGGAGACTTCGCCGTCCATGCCGCCGAGGATCGCGTCGAGATATTCGACCACGGTCACCTTGGAGCCGAGACGGGCCCAGACCGAGCCGAGCTCGAGGCCGATGACACCGCCGCCGACGACGATCATGTTCGCCGGCACCTTTTCGAGCGCGATGCCGCCGGTCGACGAGATGATCACCTTCTCGTCGATCTCGACCGACACGCCCGGGATGCCAGCAACGTCGGAGCCGGTGGCGATGACGATGTTCTTCGTCTCCAGGACCTGCTCTTCGCCCTTGTCGTTGGTCACCGAGACCTTACCCTGGCCGAGCACCTTGCCGGTGCCCTGGATGCCGTCGATCTTGTTCTTCTTGAACAGGAAGGAAACGCCCTCGACGTTGGACTTAACCGTCGCGTCCTTGTGCGCCATCATCTTTTCGAGGTTGAGCTTCGGCGCGCCGACTTCGACGCCGAGCGTATCCAGGCCGTGGCCGGCCTGGTGGAACATTTCCGAAGCGTGCAGCAGGGCCTTCGACGGAATGCAGCCGATGTTGAGGCAGGTGCCGCCATAGGTGGCGCGCTTTTCAACGACGCCAACCTTCAGGCCGAGCTGTGCCGCCTTGATAGCGCAGACATAGCCGCCCGGGCCGCTGCCGATAACGATGAGATCATAAGCCATTGGATTATCCTTCCTTCAGGGACGGTTACCGTCCGCCGCTGACATTGAGAATGGCTCCCGTCACGTAAGTCGCCTTATCGGACAGGAGGTAAAGAACCGCATCCGCCACTTCCTCGGCCGTGCCGGGTCGCTGGACGGGGATGGTTGACGCGAGATCGCGTGCCCGGTCCGGCAGGCCGCCGGACGCGTGGATTTCGGTGTCGATGATGCCGGGGCGAACCGCGTTGACGCGCACGTTCTCGGTGGCGACTTCGCGCGCAAGACCGATCGTGAACGTGTCGATCGCGCCCTTCGAGGCGGCATAGTCGACATATTGCGCCGGGGAGCCGAGTTCGGCCGCAACCGACGAGATATTGACGATCACGCCGCCCTTGCCGCCGTGACGCGTCGACATGCGGCGAACGGCTTCTGCGGCGCACAGGATCGAACCGGTCACGTTGATGCGGAACATCCGCTCGAGCCGCTCAACCGACATTTCGTCGATGCGCTGGGTCGGGCCGACGATTCCGGCATTGTTGACCAGCCCGTCGAGCCGGCCGAAAGCCTTGTCGACGGCGGCGAACATCGATTTGATGTCCGCATCGGACCCGACGTCGCCCCTGACCGCGACCGCCGAGCCGCCGCCCTTCCGGATCGTGGCCACGACCGCATCTGCCGCCTCGGCGTTCGATGCGTAGTTCACGACGACGGACCAGCCGGCTCTGGCGGCGCCGAGGCAGACAGCTGCCCCGATGCCACGGCTGCCGCCGGTGACGAGAACAACGGGCGCAGCACTCATGCGGCGCACCCCTTGAGAGTGAAGGCGTCCCAGCTGTCTGTTTCGGCCTTGCCCTTGCCCCAGGCGCTCGACGCGCGAAGGGCGGGGCCGAAATCCGGCAGCAGGATCTGGTGTGCAGCCGGCGCGGTTTCGGCCGGAATCGCGTCGATCGCACCCGTCTTGCCGACGGAATAGACAGGCCCCTGCCAGACGGTGCATTTGCGAAGCTCTTCGCCGGTGACGTCACCGGTGGGGCACTTGTGCATGACGATGCCGGTCGCGCGTTCCGGCTCGCCGGAAGGCATGACGACACCGTCGAGCAACAGGCCCGGTTTCAGAACCGCGATCTTGAAAAGATTGCTCGTCACCGCACTTTCCGATCCCACCGGCTCGAAGCGCAGTTCATAGGCGCCGTCGCGGTCGCCATAGATGGCGCGCGCCTGGCTGCATTCCTGGCCAAGCGCCGGCGTGGCGACCACGGCGCCGAGTGCAGCGACGAGCAGAGAGCGGACAATGACCATGATCAGACGGCCTTCTCGGTCGCGAGCTTCAGGCCGAGCGCGATGAACACCAGGCCGCTGGTGCGGTCGATCCACTTGCTGGCGCGGGTGAAGGCGGTGCGCATGCGCGGCGTGGTCATGAACAGGCTGACGCCGACGAACCACAGGATGAGGCAGGTTGCCATCACCAGCCCGTAGCCAAACTTGATCATGATCGGCGTGTGGGCGCCAACGACCGTCGAGAAGATCGACAGGAAGAAGAACACCGCTTTCGGATTGAGCGCATTGGCCGCAAAGCCGAGGCCGAACGCCTTGATCGCGGACTGGCTCCTTGCCGGTTCGCCTGATGGTGCTGCGTCGACCGAAATCTCCGTCTGGCCGGCCCGCAGCGCCTTGATCCCGATATAGATCAGGTAAGCCACACCGCACCATTTGACGATGTTGAACAGATAGATCGACTGCGAAATGATCAGCCCGAGACCGAGGATCGTATAGGTCACGTGGAACATCAGCGAGCTGCCGATACCGAAGGATGTGATGATCGCCTGACGGCGGCCATGGACGATCGACTGGCGCATGACCATCGCCAGATCGGCGCCGGGCGAGACGATGGCGAAGGTGAAGATCGCCATCAGCGATGCGAGTTCGAAAAGATATTGGCTCATGATTGTGCGACCGGTGCGTTGAAGGCCCAGACGTGGCCGAAGGGATCCCTGATGCGCGCATAACGCGCCTGCCAGAACGTATCCTGCGGCTCCAGAACTGTCGATGCCCCGGCCGCCATGGCCCGGACATAGGCCGCATCGACATCGCCCGCTTGAGGCAGGTTGATGCTGATCGCCACGCCGGTGCCGCCGACGGTCAGCGGCGACAGCACGCTGCCGCCGAATTCGGGAAACTCGTCATGCATCATGACCTCGCCGCCGAACAGCGCCAGGTTGGCGTGCATCACGCGCTTGCCGTCTTCGGCCATCTGATGGAACGTGTTCACCGCACCGAATGCCTTCTCGTAGAAGGCGATTGCCGCCAACCCGTCCCTGACGCAGATGTGTGCCTGGATAGGCGGTACGTCGGATCCGAATGCCATGTCGTGCTCCTCCGTCTAGAGCATTTCCAGGAAAAGTACGAAGCGATTCCGTCAGGAAATGCGTAAAAACAAATAGATAGAGCGTTTCCAAGACTCCGTTGAAAAACGGAAACGCTCTAGACGAGAATACCTGCCAGCATCAGTATGAGCCCGGCGGCAGACACCGTCCACACAGCCGAGCGGACAAGCCCGAGACCGCCGATATAGATCGGCAGATAGGCGACCCTTGCCCAGAACCAGATCATCGCGCCCCATTGGCTGAGCGCGTCGCTTCGACCCGAAAACTCGATCACGACGGCAAGCGCAATGAAGACCGGATAGGTTTCATGGAAGTTGCGCAGCGCCCGGGTGGCCCTTCCCGTGAGGACGTTCGGCTCGGGCGCCATATCCCGATTGGTGTCGGCTTCGATGATGCCGTTCTGCAGCCTATAGGTTCCCGCCTGCGCCATTACATAGACGAAGGCGAGGACGGCACTCCAGAGCAGGTAGGTCAGTTCCAGCGACATCAGGGGATCCGGAAAGAACGGGCCGGAGAAGGAAACGGGGGCTGCGATTGCGCCCCCGTCATTGCCTTAGAGATCGAGAACCAGACGTTCCGGATCCTCGAGGCTGTCCTTGACGCGGACGAGGAAGGTAACCGCTTCCTTGCCGTCGACCATGCGGTGGTCATAGGACAGCGCCAGGTACATCATCGGACGGATGACGATCTGACCGCCGACCACGACCGGACGGTCCTGGATCTTGTGCATGCCGAGAATGCCCGACTGCGGCGCATTCAGGATCGGCGAAGACATCAGCGAACCGTAGACGCCGCCATTGGAGATGGTGAAGGTGCCGCCCTGCATGTCGGCCATGGAGAGCTGGCCATCGCGAGCAAGCTTGCCCAGGCGGCCGATGTCCTTCTCGATCTCGGCGATCGACATCTGGTCGGCATCGCGAACGACCGGTACGACAAGACCCTTGTCCGTGCCGACGGCGACGCCGATGTGGCAGAAGTTCTTGTAGATGACGTCGGTGCCGTCGATCTCGGCGTTGACGGCAGGGATTTCCTTCAGCGCATGGGTGACGGCCTTGGTGAAGAAGCCCATGAAGCCGAGCTTCACACCATGCTTCTTCTCGAAGATGTCCTTGTACTTGTTGCGCAGGCTCATGACCGCGCTCATGTCCACCTCGTTATAGGTAGTGAGCATGGCGGCGGTGTTCTGCGCATCCTTGAGGCGACGGGCGATCGTCTGGCGCAGGCGGGTCATCTTGACACGCTCTTCACGAACGACGTCCTCGGTAGTCGACGGCGCGCGGGCCTGGACCTTGACCGGCTCGGAAGCGGCCGGTGCCGAAATGCCCTTGGCGACCGCGGCGAGCACATCACCCTTCAGGACCTGGCCGCGCTTGCCCGAACCATCGACCTGGTCGGCCGAGAGGTTGTTTTCGGCAAGCAGCTTGCCGGCGGACGGAGCCGGCGGCATCGACGATGCAGCCGGTGCGGCAGCGGCAACGGCGGGCTGGGCAGCCGGAGCGGCAGCAGCCGGCTCGGCCTTCTTCTCGGCAGCAGCGACTGGCGCGGCCGCAGCACCGGAACCAGCAGCGATCTGGCCAAGCAGCGCACCGAGACCGACGGTTTCGCCGGCCAGGGCAACGATTTCGGAGAGAACGCCGGCCGAGGGAGCCGGAACTTCGATCGTCACCTTGTCGGTTTCGAGTTCGAGCAGCGGCTCGTCTGCCTTGATGGCATCGCCGACCTTCTTGAACCAGGTGCCGACGGTCGCTTCACTGACGGATTCGCCAAGGGTGGGAACGCGGATTTCTGTTGCCATGATTTTTGTTCCGTTGATCAGATATCTGTTTCTATCGATTGGCTCGGCGCCAAGGGGGCAGGATCAGCCCCCCAGCGCGTCCTCGAGGAAGGCGGCCAGCTGCGCCATGTGCTTCGACATCAGGCCCGTTGCCGGCGATGCCGCAGCCGGACGGCCGGTGTAGCGCACGCGCTGATACTTGGCGTCGATATGAGCCAGCACCCATTCCAGGTACGGGTCGATGAACGACCAGGCGCCCATGTTCTTCGGCTCTTCCTGGCACCAGACCATCTCCGCGTTGCGGAAACGGCTGAGCTCGTTGATCAGCGCCTTGGCCGGGAACGGATAGAGCTGTTCGACGCGCAGCAGGTAGACATCGTCGATGCCGCGCTTCTCGCGCTCTTCGAGCAGATCGTAGTAGACCTTGCCGGAGCAGAGCACGACGCGGCGGATCTTCGAATCCTTCTGCAGCTTGATCGGGCCGTCCTTGATGACCTCGGCGTCATCCCACAGCAGACGGTGGAACGAGCTTTCGCCGGCCATTTCCGACAGGCTCGAAACCGCACGCTTGTGGCGCAGCAGCGACTTCGGCGTCATCAGGATCAGCGGCTTGCGGAAGTCGCGCTTCACCTGGCGGCGCAGGATGTGGAAGTAGTTCGCCGGCGTCGTGACGTTGGCGACCTGCATGTTGTCTTCCGCGCAGAGCTGCAGGAAGCGTTCGAGGCGGGCGGAGGAGTGCTCCGGACCCTGACCTTCATAGCCGTGCGGCAGCAGGCAGACGAGGCCCGACATACGCAGCCACTTGCGTTCGCCCGACGAGACGAACTGGTCGAACACGACCTGTGCGCCGTTGGCGAAGTCGCCGAACTGGGCTTCCCAGAGTGTCAGCGCGTTCGGACGGGCCAGCGAGTAGCCGTATTCGAAACCGAGCACGGCCTCTTCCGAAAGCATCGAGTTGATGACTTCGTAGCGGGCCTGGGTCGGCGTGAGGTTGGCAAGCGGGATGTAACGGTCTTCGGTCTGCTGATCGTAGAGAACCGAGTGACGCTGCGAGAAGGTGCCGCGTTCGCAGTCCTGGCCCGAAAGGCGGATCTTCGTGCCTTCCGTGACGAGCGTACCGAACGCAAGCGCTTCTGCCATCGCCCAGTCGATCCCCTCGCCGGTCGAAACCATGTTGGCGCGGTTTTCCATGAAGCGCTGGATCGTGCGGTGCGCATTGAAGCCGGCCGGGATCTCGGCGATCTTGCGGCCGATTTCCTTGAGCTGCTTCATCGGCACGGAGGTCTTGCCGCGACGCTGTTCGTCCTGGTTGTCGGCCGAACGCAGGCCCGACCAGACACCATCCAGCCAGTCGGCCTTGTTGGGCTTGTAGGACTGGCCAGCCTCGAACTCCTGCTCGAGATGGGCGCGCCAATCGGCCTTCATCTTCTCGACTTCGCCTTCGCTCATCAGGCCTTCGGCGACCAGGCGGTCGGAGTAGAGCTGGACGACGGTCTTGTGGGCGCGGATGACCTTGTACATCTTCGGCTGCGTGAACGCAGGCTCGTCGCCTTCGTTGTGACCGAAGCGGCGGTAGCAGAACATGTCGATGACGACAGGCTTGTGGAACTTCATCCGGAATTCGGTGGCGATCTTGGCAGCGTAGACGACCGCTTCCGGATCGTCGCCGTTGACGTGGAAGATCGGCGCCTCGATCATCTTGGCCACATCCGACGGATAGGGCGACGAACGCGAGAAGGCCGGGTTCGTGGTGAAGCCGATCTGGTTGTTGATGATGAAGTGGACCGTGCCGGCAACGCGGTGACCGCGCAGGCCGGACAGGCCGAGGATTTCGGCAATGACGCCTTGGCCGGCAAACGCCGCATCGCCGTGCAGCAAGAGCGGCATGACCTTTGAGCGTTCGCGCAACGGGATGATGTCGCCTTCGAACACTGTCGCCATCTGGTCCTGCTTGGCGCGGGCCTTGCCCATGACGACAGGGTTGACGATTTCCAGGTGCGACGGGTTCGCCGTCAGCGACAGGTGAACCTTGTTGCCGTCGAATTCGCGGTCGGAGGAAGCGCCGAGGTGGTACTTCACGTCGCCCGAACCTTCGACGTCATCAGGAGCGTAGGAGCCGCCCTTGAATTCGTGGAAAATGGCGCGGTGCGGCTTTGCCATCACCTGGGAAAGCACGTTCAGGCGGCCGCGGTGGGCCATGCCGAGAACGATTTCCTTCAGGCCTTCCTGGCCGCCGCGCTTGATGATCTGCTCGAGCGCCGGAATGAGCGATTCGCCGCCGTCGAGACCGAAGCGCTTGGTGCCCTTGTACTTGACGTCGATGAACTGCTCGAAGCCTTCCGACTCGATCAGCTTCTGCAGGATCGCCTTCTTGCCCTCGGGCGTGAACTCGACGCCCTTGTCCGGACCTTCGATGCGTTCCTGGATCCAGGCTTTCTCTTCCGGGTTTGACATGTGCATGAATTCGACGCCGATCGTCGAGCAATAAGTGCGCTCGAGGATTTCGACCATTTCGCGAATGCTCGCGTATTCGAGGCCGAGCACGTTGTCGATGAAGATCTTGCGGTCGAGATCCTTCTCCTCAAACCCGTAGTTCGAGGGCGAAAGCTCGTTGTAGTCATCGACCGGGGCAGCAAGGCCGAGCGGATCGAGCTTGGCATGCAGGTGGCCACGCGCACGATAGGCGCGGATCATCATGATGGCGCGAACGGAATCGCGCGTCGCCTGATGGATATCTGCCGCGCTCACGGCGGTGCCGGTGACGGCAGCGGCTTCTTCCGCCTTCGCCTTGACCTTCTTCTCGATGACCTTTTCGACCCTACCCCAGTCGCCATCGAGCGCCGAGACGAGTTCGCCATTAGCGACGATCGGCCAGTTGGGCTTCTTCCAGGAGGCGCCCTTGGCGGCCTTCACCACGTCTTCCGGCTTGTCGGCCAGCGCCTTGAAGAAGGCCTGCCATTCAGCCGAGACGGACGACGGATCCGTTTCGTAGCGTGCATAGAGCTGCTCGATATAGGCGGCGTTCGCGCCGTCCAGAAACGATGTGAGCTGGAATTGCTCGTTGGCCTCTTGCCTTGCCATGGGTTCTCGCGGACGTTTTGGTCCGCCTCCTGACTTAAGTTGGGATGCCGGGTTTTCCCGGTCGTTCATCATTGTCAGACGCATCCAGTGCGCCCTGCTTTTGGGTCCTTGCAGCGCCGTGCGTCGATCAGGACGCGCGAAGGGCGCTGTAACACTTTCAACCTGCTGCATGATCTTGTCCTTAAATCGATGCCGACCGAAGGACTTGTGCAGGCAGTGCGGTCATCGGGGCCGGCTTTGATGGCCGGCCCCGATGACGCAATTCTGAGGTCAGCCCTTGAGGACTTCGACCAGCGTCTTGCCGAGGCGAGCCGGCGATGGCGACACGCGGATGCCTGCCGATTCCATCGCAGCGATCTTGGATTCCGCATCGCCCTTGCCGCCGGAAACGACGGCACCGGCGTGACCCATGGTGCGGCCCTTCGGCGCGGTACGGCCCGCGATGAAGCCGGCCATCGGCTTCTTGCGACCCTTCTTGGCCTCGTCGATGAGGAACTGCGCCGCATCCTCTTCGGCCGAGCCGCCGATTTCGCCGATCATGATGATCGAGGTCGTGGCCTCGTCGGCGAGGAACATCTCGAGCACGTCGATGAACTCGGTGCCCTTGACCGGGTCGCCGCCGATGCCGACGGCCGTCGTCTGGCCGAGGCCTTCGTTGGAGGTCTGGAACACGGCTTCATAGGTCAGCGTACCGGAGCGCGAGACGATGCCAACCGAACCCTTGCGGAAGATCGAGCCCGGCATGATGCCGATCTTGCATTCTTCCGGCGTCAGGATACCGGGGCAGTTCGGGCCGAGCAGGCGCGACTTGGAGCGGTCGAGACGAGCCTTGACGCGCACCATGTCGGCAACCGGGATGCCTTCGGTAATGCAGGTGATGAACGGGATTTCCGCATCGATCGCCTCGATGATCGCGTCCGCGGCGCCTGCCGGCGGAACATAGATCACGGATGCGTCCGCACCGGTCTTCTCACGGCCTTCGGCAACCGACGCGAAGATCGGCAGGGTTTCGCCCTTGGAACCGGTCCAGGTTTCGCCACCCTTCTTCGGGTGAATGCCGCCGACCATCTGCGTGCCATAGTAGGCAAGCGCCTGTTCGGTATGGAAGGTGCCGGTCTTGCCGGTCAGGCCCTGAACGAGGACCTTGGTGTTCTTGTTAACGAGAATCGACATGAGGTCTGGTCCTTCAGTTAGCCGTTGATCGCGGCAACGATCTTCTTGGCAGCGTCGTCCAGATCGTCGGCGGCGGTGATCGCCAGGCCGGATTCGTTCAGGATCTTCTTGCCAAGCTCGACATTGGTGCCTTCGAGACGCACGACCAGCGGAACCTTGAGGCCGACTTCCTGCACGGCCGCAACGACACCTTCAGCGATGACATCGCACTTCATGATGCCGCCGAAGATGTTGACGAGGATACCCTCGACCTTCGGGTCGGCCGTGATGATCTTGAAGGCTGCCGCGACCTTCTCCTTGCCGGCGCCGCCGCCGACGTCGCAGAAGTTCGCCGGCTCCTTGCCGTAGAGCTTGATGATGTCCATCGTCGCCATGGCAAGACCCGCGCCGTTGACCATGCAGCCGATGTTGCCGTCGAGCGCCACATAGGCGAGGTCCCACTTGGAGGCCTCGATTTCCTTGGCGTCTTCTTCGGTTTCGTCGCGCAGCGCCTTGATGTCGTCGTGGCGGAACAGGGCGTTGCCGTCGAACGAGACCTTGGCATCGAGAACGCGCACGCGGCCGTTCTTCATGACGATCAGCGGGTTGATCTCAAGCAGGCTCATGTCCTTCTCGACAAAGGCCTTGTAGAGGATCGGGAAGAGCTTTTCGGCGTCGGCCTTGGCTTCGCCTTCGAGCTTCAGGGCCGAGGTGAGCTTGGCGAGATCAGCGGCGGTGACGCCAGCTTCCGGATTGATCGCGACGTTGACGATCTTTTCCGGCGTGTCGTGCGCAACAGCCTCGATGTCCATGCCGCCTTCCGTCGAAACGACGAAGGCAACCTGGCCGACCGAGCGGTCAACGAGCAGCGAAAGATAGAGTTCGCGATCGATGTCGGCGCCGTCCTCGATGTAGAGGCGGTTCACCTGCTTGCCGGCAGGGCCGGTCTGCGCCGTGACGAGCGTATTGCCGAGCATGTCCTTGGCATGAGCCTTGGCTTCATCGATCGAGAAAGCAAGACGAACGCCGCCCTTGGCGTCGGCGGAGAGTTCCTTGAACTTGCCTTTGCCGCGACCGCCGGCATGGATCTGGCTCTTGACGACGTAGAGCGGGCCCGGGAGCTTCTTGGCAGCCGCTTCTGCTTCGTCGGCGGAGAAGATCGCGACACCTTCCGCGACCGGCGCGCCGTAGCTCTTCAGGAGAGCCTTGGCCTGATATTCATGAATGTTCATGGTGTTTTTCCTGTCTGGAGCATTTTGCAGGCGGGGGAAATACCCGCCCGCGAAAATGCGGCAAAAACAAAAGGTCGAGCGAATGCAGGCATCCGCTCAACGGGACGCGATTACTGCTTCAGGCTCGGCGCAATGCCGATGCAGGCTTCGCAAAGGCCGGCGACCGAAGCGACCGACTTGTCGAAAGCTTCCTTCTCGGCCTTGTTGAGGTCGATCTCGATGATGCGCTCGACGCCGCCGGCACCGATGACGGTGGGAACGCCGACATACATGTCCTTGACGCCGTACTGACCGGTCAGGTGTGCCGCGCAAGGCAGAACGCGCTTCTTGTCCTTGAGGTAGGCTTCAGCCATTTCGATCGCGGAGGCGGCCGGTGCGTAGTAGGCAGAGCCGGTCTTGAGCAGGCCGACGATTTCGGCGCCGCCGTCACGGGTGCGCTGGATGATTTCTTCGAGGCGTTCCTTGGTGACCCAGCCCATCTGGATGAGGTCGGTCAAAGGAATGCCGGCAACGGTCGAATAGCGGGCGAGCGGCACCATGGTGTCGCCGTGGCCGCCGAGAACGAAGGCGGTGACGTCCTGAACCGAAACGTTGAATTCCTGGGCGAGGAACAGGCGGAAGCGGGCGCTATCGAGAACGCCGGCCATGCCGACGACCTTGTTCTTCGGCAGGCCGGAGAACTTCTGCAGCGCCCAGACCATGGCGTCGAGCGGGTTGGTGATGCAGATCACGAAGGCGTTCGGGGCGTACTTCTTGATGCCCGCGCCAACCTGTTCCATGACCTTGAGGTTGATGCCGATCAGATCGTCGCGGCTCATGCCCGGCTTGCGGGCGACACCGGCGGTGACGATGCAGACATCGGCGCCTTCGATGGCGGAATAGTCGCTGGCACCCGTCAGGTTCACGTCGAAGCCTTCGACCGGGGAGGACTGGCCGATGTCGAGGCCCTTGCCCTGGGGGATGCCGTCGGCAATGTCGAAGAGGACGATGTCGCCCAGTTCCTTCAGGCCGGCGAGATGCGCCAGCGTGCCACCAATCATCCCTGAACCGATAAGTGCGATCTTGTTGCGCGCCATGAAAGTGCTTCCTTTGTGATCCCAAACTGATCGAGGCCTGAAACGCCGCAAACGCCAAACCTTCGCCGGAAGCCATTAAACGGCAATCGTTAAAATATCAATCGATACTTTTGGATGGAACAATTTCAATCGGTTAGATCATAAAATTCTTACGTAAACGTAAAAATTATCGTCATTCGCGCGTCACGAAACCGCAATATTTTCAGGATGTTCTGCCGCATATTCCGCGCTCTGCATCTCGATCAGCCGCGAAACGGTCCGGTCGAACTCGAAGCCTTCCGTGCCCTTCTTCAGCGTCAAAAGGTTCTGCGGTTCGGCAGCGGCCGAGGCAAAGAGGCGGGCGCCGTTGTCGTAGAGCGTGTCGACCAGCAGGATGAAGCGCTTGGTTTCGTTGCGCACATGCGGCCCGAGATGCGGCACGTGATCGACGAAGAGGGTGGAATAGCGCTCGAGGATCGCAAGATAGTCGGCAGCACCGAGCGGCTGCTGGCAAAGGTCGGTGAAGCTGAAACGGGCCGCCTTTCCGGCTGCTGCCGGCACCGGAATCTTGCGGCCCTTGCGCGGCACCTCGGCGGGCGCGACGGCGGCCCCTGCCGTTTGCCTGTTCCAGGCCTGCGCCATCGCCGCGTCGGCCTCGGGTCCGAGCGGTGAGATCCACACCGGGCTGCCGTCCGTCTTCATCAGGCGGTAGTCGGTATCGGTGTCGAGCGAGATGATCTCGGCATTCGCCTTCAGGAGATCGATGAACGGCAGGAAGAGCCCGCGATTGAGACCGTCGCGGTAGAGATTGTCAGGCGCCACATTGGAGGTTGCGATCAACACGCAGCCCTTGGCGAAGAGTTCGCTGAAAAGCCGGGCGAGGATCATCGCATCGGCAATGTCTGTCACCGTGAATTCGTCGAAGCAGAGGAGCCGCGCCTCGCCGAAGAGGTCGGAGGCAACCGGCGGAATGGGATCGGCCTGCTTCGTCTCGCCGTTCTTCAGCTTCTGGCGGTGCCTGTAGATCCGCTCATGCACGTCGGCCATGAACTCGTGAAAATGCGCCCGGCGCTTGCGCTGGATCGGCACCGCCTCGAAGAACATGTCCATCAGCATGGTCTTGCCGCGACCGACACCGCCATGGATGTAGAGCCCCTTGACCGGGGGATGATCCTTCTTGCGCGAGGCAAAGAGCCAGCCGAGCGCATTGGTCTTGCGCGATGGCCTGCTTGCCAGGAGCTCGGCCGAAAGATGATCGAATCGCCGGGCGATCGCGAACTGGGCCGGATCGCGTTTTCGCTCGCCGCTCTGAACGAGTGTTTCGAGCTTGCGGTAGATGCTGTCGTCAGGATTGAGCACGTCTCACCCGAGGTGGACCGGAAAACAAGAAGCCCGGCGATTAGCCGGGCTGGACCAGGTCATTAGCGGCTGAGGCTGACCGGCTGGCCGCCATTGGTGGAGCCGTCGAAGCGCGCATCGGCCGTCTTGTAAAGGCGAGCGATGGCGTTGCCGGTGCGGTCCTTGAGGACGACCTGCTTGCCGGCCACTTCCCAGGAACCCATAGCCGTCAGCTCGCCGGCGCAACCACGCGTGCCGCCGCGCGAACCGCTGCCGAGGTTGGTCAGCGTCAGGAACATGTCGCAGGAGCTGCCGGCGCTCGAAACGCGCCAGTTGCCGACCATCGATTCCTTGGTCACATCGAGCGCGTTGGTGGCTGCTGCTACCTGGGTACCAGGTTGAGCGGCACCGGCCATTGCCGTTCCCGCCGTCGGTGCAGCCGGGAATTGTGACGTGTTGCCGGTGGGATCAGGGAGTTGGTTCGACGAGACCGACGGTACGGGCTGGGCCTGGAGGGGAGCAGGTGAAGAATCCTGGGAGCTGAAGCCACCCATGGATGTCCGCTGGCATCCGGTCAGCGCAAGCACAACCGCCAGCCCCGCCGCCGCATGAATAACCCGCATATCTTTACTCCCGATGTGTTCCGCGAACCATGATGCAACGCGATAATATAGGCCGAAATACAGCAAATCCACCTGTCAAATCAAGGGACGACGATTCATGTCTACCTGTTGCAGGATTGAAACGTCTGCGCGAACGGGACAATGACGACTTCTGGCCCGGCAGCATGTTGCTTCAGGTGACCGAAATGACTGTCTTGCGCCGGCACAATCAACGATTGCCGGACGGACAAACAAGGCCGTTCGAGGAAGCTCCTTCACCCGGCGAAGAAAAAACGCAAACGGCGGGCACAGGGCCCGCCGCAACATGCGATAGCGCGTCGATTACCTCGGATCAGACCCGACGCTCGACCAGCATCTTCTTGATCTCGCCGATCGCCTTGGCCGGGTTGAGACCCTTCGGACAGGCCTGCGCGCAGTTCATGATCGTGTGGCAGCGATAGAGGCGGAACGGATCCTCGAGATTGTCGAGGCGCTCGCCGGTCGCTTCATCGCGGCTGTCGATCAGCCAGCGATAGGCCTGCAGCAGAACAGCCGGACCGAGGTAACGGTCGCCGTTCCACCAATAGCTCGGACAGGAGGTCGAGCAGCAGGCGCACAGGATACATTCGTAGAGGCCGTCGAGCTTCAGACGGTCCTCATGGCTCTGCTTCCATTCCTTGGCCGGCGTCGGCGTGACCGTCTTCAGCCAGGGCTCGATCGAGCGGTGCTGGGCATAGAAGTGGGTGAGATCCGGCACCAGGTCCTTGACCACGGGCATATGCGGCAGCGGATAGACCTTCACCGTGCCGTTGACCTCATCCATGCCCTTGGTGCAGGCAAGCGTGTTGGTGCCGTCGATGTTCATCGCGCAGGAGCCGCAGATGCCTTCGCGGCAGGAGCGGCGCAGCGTCAGTGTCGGATCGATCTTGTTCTTGATGTAGAGCAGACCGTCGAGCACCATCGGGCCGCAATCGTCGATATCGATATAGAAGGTATCGATGCGCGGATTGGCGCCGTCATCCGGGTTCCAGCGGTAGATGCGGTATTCACGAACATTGGTCGCGCCTTCCGGCTTCGGCCAGACCTTGCCTTCGGTCATCTGCGAGTTCTTGGGGAGAGCGAGTTCAACCATGTGCCTAATTCCTCAAGATCAGTAGACGCGAGCCTTGGGCTCGATCTTTTTCGGATCGATGCCTTCGGCGATCAGGTCGGTATGAACAGGGCGATAGTCGAGCTTGACGTCGCCGGCCTCGTTGACCCAAGCGAGCGTGTGCTTGCGCCAGTTGACGTCGTCACGGCCGCCAAGCGCCCCGCCGGTATAGTCTTCGCGGGCGTGCGAGCCACGGCTCTCCTTGCGCGCTTCGGCGCCATAGATCGTGGTGATGGCGTTGGCCATCAGGTTCTGCAGTTCCAGCGTCTCGACGAGATCGGAGTTCCAGATCATCGACCGGTCCGTGACCTTGACGTCGGGCAGTTCCTTCCAGATCGCCGAGATGCGCTTGCAGCCCGATTCCAGCGATTCCTGCGTGCGGAACACGGCCGCATCTTCCTGCATGGCGCGCTGCATCTTTTCGCGCAGCACCGCCGTCGGCGTCGAGCCGTTGGCGAAACGCTGGGCGTCGAAGCGGGCCATGATCTTGTCGCAGGCGGCAACGTTGATCGCCGGGATCGCTTCGTTGCGGTCGATGACCTGGCCGGCGCGGATGGCGGCGGCGCGGCCGAAGACCACCAGGTCGATCAGCGAGTTGGAGCCGAGACGGTTGGCACCGTGCACCGAGGCGCAGCCGGCCTCGCCCACGGCCATCAGGCCGGGCGCGGTGCGCTCCGGGTTCTGGCTGTCGGCGTTCAAGACTTCGCCCCAGTAGTTGGTCGGCACGCCGCCCATGTTGTAATGCACGGTCGGCAGGACCGGGATCGGCTCGCGGGTCACATCGACGCCGGCGAAGATCTTTGCCGATTCCGAGATACCGGGCAGGCGTTCGTGCAGCACGGCCGGATCGAGATGGTCGAGATGCAGGAAGATGTGATCCTTGTTCTTGCCGACGCCGCGGCCTTCACGGATTTCCATCGTCATGCAGCGCGAAACGACGTCGCGCGAAGCAAGGTCCTTGGCCGACGGCGCATAGCGCTCCATGAAGCGCTCGCCTTCGGAGTTGACGAGATAGCCGCCTTCGCCGCGCGCACCCTCGGTGATCAGGCAGCCTGCGCCGTAGATGCCGGTCGGGTGGAACTGGACGAATTCCATGTCCTGCAGCGGCAGGCCGGCGCGTGCGATCATGCCGCCGCCGTCACCGGTGCAGGTATGAGCGGAGGTTGCCGAGAAGTAGGCGCGGCCGTAACCACCGGTCGCAAGCACCACCATCTTGGCGGAGAAGCGGTGGATGGTGCCGTCGTCGAGGTTCCAGGCGACGACGCCGGTGCAGCGGCCGTCGTCCGACATGATCAGGTCGAGCGCAAAATACTCGATGAAGAACTCGGCGTTGTTGCGCAGCGCCTGGCCATAGAGCGTGTGCAGGATGGCGTGACCGGTGCGGTCGGCGGCAGCGCAGGTGCGCTGCACCGGCGGGCCTTCGCCATAGTTCTGCATGTGGCCGCCGAACGGCCGCTGGTAGATCTTGCCTTCCTCGTTGCGCGAGAAGGGCACACCGTAGTGCTCGAGCTCATAGACCGCCTTCGGCGCTTCCATGGCGAGATACTGCATGGCGTCGACGTCGCCGAGCCAGTCGGAGCCCTTGACGGTGTCGTAGAGGTGCCACTGCCAGCTGTCCGGCGTCATGTTCTGCAGCGAGGCGGCGATGCCGCCCTGGGCGGCAACCGTGTGCGAGCGTGTCGGGAAGACCTTGGTGATGCAGGCCGTCTTCAGGCCCTGCTCCGCCATGCCCAGCGTGGCGCGCAGGCCGGCGCCGCCGGCGCCAACGACGACGACGTCGAAGGCGTGGTCGACATACTGGTAGGCCTTGCCGTTTGCAGCGGGTGAACTGTTCGATGCCATGACGAAATTACCCTGCAAAAGCGATCTTCAGGATGGCGAAAAGACAGAGCCCGCCAACCACGATCGCGAAAAATGTGTTGAGCATGAGAAGGGCGATCTTCGCGCCTTCACCGTGCACGTAATCCTCGATGATCACCTGCATGCCGAGCTTCATGTGGATCAGTCCCGAAAGCAGGACCAGGCCCATGACCACGGCGACGAAGGGGTTCGAAAGGGCCGAAACGACCTCCGCATGGGGAGCGCCGGCATAACGAACGAGGAAGATGACGAAGAAGATCAAGAGCGGAACGTTGGCGACTGCCGTGACGCGCTGGCGCCAGAAGTGGTCAGTGCCTTCCTTGGCGGAGCCGTAGCCGCGGACCTTGCTGAGAGGTGTGCGCATGTTCATGGTCCTGTCCCCTCAGTACCGCACGAGATAGCCGACCACCCAGATCAGCACGGTAAGCGCTACCGACCCGACGATCGTTGCCTTGGCCAGCTTGGTGGCGAAGTGCTTCTCGTAGCCGTAGCCGAGGTCCCACATGAAGTGGCGCAGGCCGCCGAGCATATGGTGCACCAGCGCCCAAGTGTAGCCGAAGAGCACCAGCTTGCCGAGAAGCGTGCCGAACAGCCAGCTGACCCAGTCGTAGTACGCTTCGCCGGACGCGGCGGCGATCAGCCACCAGGCAACGAGGATGGTGCCGAAGTAGAGCGCGCCGCCGGTAATGCGGTGCACAATGGACATCACCATTGTCGGGATAGGCTTATAGATTTGAAGATGCGGCGACAGCGGCCGGCTTCTTGTGACATCCGTCATCGGAACCTCACGGAAATGCCCGGATTCACGCCCAAAAAGTGGACGATTTTAGTCCGGTATCGCACCTGATTGTGCGCAATTCAGTCCTTCGGACCTTTAATCACCATATTGCTTAACGACAAGTGTGTTTGCAGTGCAAAATCAATTTAATCGATTAGACGAAAAGCGGCATTTTCAGGTCCGACCGAGACGTGGCGCCCAGTTAACGATACGGGCGAAAACCATAACCAAATCCGTGACTTTCCAGCGGAATTGCCCCAGAGTGCGGTTAACGATTTGTTAAGCGTTTTGCGGAGGACGGACAGAATGACTCTGTTGCGGGCATTCCATGCGACCAAAGTTCTAGCACTTGCGGGCCTGCTTGTCGCGACTGCCTGCCTGCCGGTGCGGGCGGGAGACTGGGGCGGGCCACGGGAAGTGCAGACGCGCACCCGACACATCAGGCTGTATTCGCATCGTTCCTTCAGTCGCCACGAGTTCGACCGCATGGGCTACGGCACAACGTACAGCCGCAATCGCCTGCCACGCAACCAGTGGGCCGCCGAGAACGGACCGCCAGAAGTCGAGACCCGGACCCGGCATATCCGCTTTCCCCGGTATCGTCCTTACGACAGGCAATATAGCGAACGCCTGCGCTATCGCGACGGCTGGGGGCGGGACCAGGCAGTGCGTAACATCTGGACATCAGGCGACCGCTATGATCATCGCCCGGATAGCTACGGCGGTGAACGGCTTGATATCTACGGCGGCGATGGCTTCCCGGACACGATCGGTAGCATCGGCACCTATGCCGGCGGCATTTCGGCCTATAGGGATCCCGGCAACGGCATCTACTTCAGCCAGGAGGGCAACTACAGCTACTATGACGACGGCCAGTTTACGCCGCCGCCGCAGGTGAAGCGCGCAAAGATCATCGTGATGTCGCCGAAAACGTTCAATCGCGCCTGCGCCTGGGAGCACGGCGTCTGCGTGATCCGGCGATAGCGGTGACGGCTCCCACCGAGGAGCCACCGGGCCTGCGCGCGGTCACACGCCCATGGCGCCGATGATGGCGCCCATCGCCGACAGCACCAGCAGCCAGTGCACGCCGTCGATCAGCGACAGGCTCCAGCCGAATCCCTGGTAGCGGTGATTGACGACCATGCTGGTTGCGACGAAACCGAGCCACAGGAAGAACGCGGAGACAATGCCGTTAAAAGCGGTGACCTGGGCCGGGCCGAGATGGCCGACGACACCGGCGACCATCGTCGCCATCACTAGTTCTGAGACAAAGGAAATCGCGAAAAGAACCGGCGACATCTGCGCCGTCGCGGGGTCGATGCGCGCCGCCTTCATCCAGGGTTTGCCGAGAACGCCGTAATAGCCGGCGCCAATGACGAAGGCCGCAATGGCGGCAATCAGCACCGCCAGATAGTTCATGCCCGCAAAAGCCATCTTCGTTCCCCTCATCCCCTTATCGTTTTTAGGAAGTTGGAAGCGAATGCGTTGCCGCTGTCAATCGGGCACGGAAGGAGCCGTTGATGCGCCGAACTGCCAGACCGTCGTGCGCTTGACCTCGCTGTCTTCAAGCGCCCTTGTGACCGGCACTTCGTAGGTCGCCAGCGCCGTCATCCTGTCGCGCGGACAATAGGAGCGGCCGGGATCGCCGACGATGACGGTCGCGCCGCCGGAGCTGAGCGCCGTAAACCAGGGCAGCAGGCGCTCGGCAAAGGACTTGTCGTAGAAGACGTCGCCGGCAAGGCAGAGGTCGGCGGCCAGATCGCGGCCGGTAATATCCTCTGCGGTGTAGGCAATATCGACGCCGTTCAGTTCGGCATTGAGCCGCACCGCCGTCTCGGCCCAGGGATCGATATCGGCCGCAAGAACAGAAGCCGCCCCCGCCTTCATCGCGGCGATGGCGACCAGCCCGGAGCCCGAGGCAAAGTCGACGACGCGTCGGCCGCGAACGACCTCCGGATGATCGATGATATAACGCGCGAGCCCCTGCCCGCCGGCCCAGGCAAAGGCCCAGAACGGCGGCGGCAGACCGATTTCCTCCAGCTCCTCCTCGGTTTTCAGCCAGAGCTCATGCGCTTCCGTCGCCAGATGCAGCCGGATTTCTGGCACATGCGGCGGCGACAGAACGTCGGTGTTGGCGCGGATGAAGCTTTCGGGATCGGTCTTCAAGAAACACTCCGAGCGTGATCCGAAATGCGGGAGCCGGTTTTCGGATAAATCACGCGGAAAAACAAAGCTACCGTGGCGGACTGTCGAACCCGGCCATGCGGCAGACCTCGATCCATTCGTCCTCGGTGACCGGCTGGACTGAAAGGCGCATGCTGGTGACCAGCGCCATGTTGGCGAGCTTGGGGTTATCCTTGATCTCCTTCAGCGTCACCGGGCGCGGCACGTCGCGAACAGCGCGAATGTCGACGCAGTCCCAGCGGGCATCGCCCTCGGCGGTCGAATCCGGATGCGAAAGCGCGCAGACCTCGGTGATGCCGACGATTTCAAGCCCTTCGTTCGAGTGGTAGAAGAAGCCCTTGTCGCCGATCTGCATCGCCCGCATGTTGTTGCGTGCGAGGTAGTTGCGCACGCCGGTCCATTCGGTGCCCTTCGCGCCGGCATCCTTCTGCATCTGCCAGGACCACTTGAAGGGCTCGGATTTGTAAAGCCAGAATGCCATCGCGCCTCAAGCCTCCGGGTTGTTGAAGACCCAGTTGAAGGCCTTGATTTCGACGTTGGAGAACAGGCCGGCCTTGGCGTAGGGATCGGCTTCGGCGATGGCGCGCGCATCGTCGATCGTCTCGGTCTTGACGATCACCAGGCTTCCGGTCGGCTTGCCGTCGTCGCCGAGGAAGGGGCCGGCCATCTTCAGAATGCCCTTGGCATTGAGGTCGTTGAGATAGGCGACGTGATCCGGACGCGTGTCCAGCCGAAGCTGCAGCGCGCCTGATTTGTCGGTGCATTGAAGTGCGAAGAGCATGCTTCCTCCTGACGAAGTCATTCCTGGGTGATCGGACGGGACATCAATTGTTCAAGGGCGGTGCGCACATCGAGCTTGCCGTCGATGATGGCGGCGACCGCCTCGGTGATCGGCATCTCGACGCCAAGATCGCGGGCGACGCGGGCGGCGACCGAGGCTGCAAAGGCCCCCTCGACGAGTTCGCCCTGGCGTCCGCTGCCGCGGCCATCCTTGCCGAGCGCAATGCCGAAGCGCAGGTTGCGCGACTGGTGGCTGGTTGCCGTCAGCACGAGATCGCCGAGCCCCGAGAGGCCGCGAACGGTATCGGCATCCCCGCCTTCGGCGACGACGAAGCGGGACATCTCCGCAAGGCCGCGCGAGATCAACGCCGCCCGGGCGCTGTCGCCCAAACCTGCGCCTTCGACGATGCCGCAAGCGATGGCAAGCACATTCTTCAGCGCGCCGCCAAGTTGCACGCCGATGCGGTCTTCTGAAGGGTAGAGACGGAAGGTCGGGCCTGACAGAGCCTCCGCAAGCAGCGTCGCCGTGTCGTTGTCGGCGGCAGCAACCACCATCGCCGTCGGCAGCCCCTTGGCGATGTCAGCTGCAAAGCCGGGGCCGGAGAGCACGCCGATGCCGTGGCCCGGCAATTCTTCCGCCAGCACGTCGGTCAAAAGCCGCCCCGTTGCCTGCTCCATGCCCTTAGCGCAGGTGACGATCGTCGCCGCGGCATTGATCGACGGACCGTATTGCCGCGCCGCATCGCGGTGTGCCTGCGATGGCATGACGAACAGCACGATCTCAGCGTCGCCAAGCACCGCAGCATCCGCGCTGTGCTTGAGCCCTGCCGGCAGGTCGATGCCCGGGAGCGACGGCTCGTTGCGGCCGGTCAGCCGGCATTCATCCGCGGTTTCCTCGCGCCGGGCGAGAAGGGTCACATCGCTGCCGTTAGCGGATGCGGCGACGGCCGCAAGCGCCGTGCCGAAGGCACCCGCTCCGACCACCACGATCTTCGGGTTGGTGTTCATATCCTGTCCATCATGCCCTGGCTGCTTTCCGTCATGCCTTGGCGCCGCGCTTGCCCGAACCAAGCAAGGTCTGCGCCTTTTGGTCGAGCGGCCAGCGCGAGCGCGGCGCGACATCGAGACCATCCGCCGGCAAACCGGCGGCAAACCGTTCGGCACCCGCCCAGGCGATCATCGCGGCATTGTCGGTACAAAGCGCAAGCGGCGGCGCGATGAAATCGAAGCCGTTCTTGTTGCAGAGTTCCTGGAGCGTTGTCCTGAGCACCTGGTTGGCGGCAACGCCGCCGGCAACGACCAGCGCCGGCCTTTCCACGGACGCGTGATCCGTCTTGAACCGCTTCAACCCGCGCCCGATCCGATCCTTGAGCGTGCGCGAGATCGCGCGCTGGAAGGAGGCGCAGATGTCGGCAATATCCTGGTCCGTCACCGGCTCCAGCGACTGCGCCGCCTGGCGCACCGCCGTCTTCAGCCCGGAGAATGAGAAATCGAGCCGGGCATCGCCGACCAACGGGCGCGGAAAATCGAAACGCTCGCCATTGCCATTGCGGGCGGCACGCTCGACGGCCGGCCCCCCGGGATAGGGAAGACCGAGCAGCTTGGCCGTCTTGTCGAAGGCCTCGCCGAGCGCATCGTCGATCGTAGTGCCCCAGCGCTCGTAGGCGCCGACGCCCTTGACCAGGATCAGCTGCGTGTGGCCGCCGGAAACGAGCAGCATCAGATAGGGAAAACTCAGACCATCGGTGAGCCGCGCGGTCAGCGCGTGACCTTCCAGGTGATTGACGGCATAGAGCGGCTTGCCGGTTGCCCGCGCGATCGCCTTGCCCGTCATCAGTCCGACGATGAGGCCGCCAATCAGACCGGGACCACTTGTCGCAGCAATCGCATCGATGTCGTTGAGCGTCACGCCGGCCCGCAGCAGCGCCTCCTCGATCAGGGTGTCGAGCGCTTCGACATGGGCGCGCGCGGCAATCTCCGGAACCACGCCGCCATAGGCGCTATGCTCTTCCAGCTGGCTCAGGACGACGTCGCCGAGGATGCTTCCCCTGCCGTTTTCGTCGCGCAGCACGACGGAAGCCGCGGTTTCGTCGCAGCTTGTTTCTATGCCGAGGATGCGCATGGGCGGAGACATCAGGAACTACTCAAAGATTGCGGTCGCACCGAAAGGTGGGTACACGGAACTCCGGTAACAATGGATAGCCTTTGATGCAAACAAAACCTTTCCGGATCGGCACGCGTGGCAGCCCACTGGCGCTCGCTCAAGCCCATGAAACGCGCGATCGCCTCGCGGCCGTGCATGGTCTGTCGCCGGAAATGTTCGAGGTTGTCATCCTTTCCACCAAGGGCGACCGCATCACCGATCGGTCGCTGGCCGAGATCGGCGGCAAGGGCCTGTTCACCGAGGAAATCGAGCAGCAGCTCCTGTCGGGCGAACTCGATTTCGCCGTGCATTCCTCGAAGGACATGCCGACCAAGCTTCCAGATGGCCTGTTTCTTTCCGCCTTCCTGCCGCGCGAGGACATTCGCGACGCCTTCATCGGCCGCACCGCACCCAGGCTCCTGGAATTGCCCGAAGGCGCGACTGTCGGCTCGTCGTCGCTGCGCCGGCAGGCGCTGATCCGGAGGCTCAGGCCCGACATCAACGTCATCACCTATCGCGGCCAGGTCGAGACGCGGCTGCGCAAGCTCGCCGAAGGCCAGGTCGATGCGACGCTGCTTGCCTATGCCGGCCTGAAGCGGCTCGGCATGGCCGACGTGCCGACAGAACTGCTCGACCCGGAAGAGTTTCCGCCGGCACCGGCGCAGGGCGCGATTTGTATCGAGAGCAGGATCGGCGACAAACGCGTCAACGACCTGCTCGCCGCCATCGACGATAGCAGAACCCATGAGGCGGTCGCCTGCGAACGCGGCTTCCTTGCGACGCTCGACGGCTCCTGTCGAACGCCTATCGCCGGCCTGGCGGTCTCGGACGGCACGCATCTGCGTTTTTCCGGCATGATCCTGACGCCGGATGGCAGCACCCATCACCGCATCACGGTCGAAGGCAAGGCTGCCGATGCCGAAGCCCTCGGGCAAAAGGCCGGCGAAGATATCCGCGCGCAGGCGGGACCGGGCTTCTTCTCGAGCTGGACTTGAGCCATGCGGCTGCTCGTGACCCGGCCGCAGCCCGCCGCCGAGGCTACGGCCCGCCGTCTGGAAGTCATGGGTCATCAGCCGCTGCTGTTGCCGCTGGCGCGGGCGGAACATTTGCCAGAGGCGGCACGGAAAGCACTCGAAAGACCACATGCCGCAGTCGCGCTGACCAGTGCCGAAGCCGTACGGGCGTTGGGCGAACTTGGCGCCGATCTGGAGCCCTATAAAGCGGAACCCTGCTTCTGCGTCGGCGAAGCGACGGCCCGGGCGGCGCGCGATCTCGGCTTTACCTCGCTCCACACGGGAGAGGGAACCGGCAGGAGCCTTGCCGAAACGATCGCCGCCACGCTTTCTGCATCGCGGGCGCCCCTCCTCTATCTCGCAGGCTCCCCCCGCTCCGACGGACTTGAAGCCACGCTACGGCAGCTTCGCATCGAGCATGTCACGGTCGAATGCTACCGGATGCAGCCGATCGCCCATCCGCCCGACATATTGGCGCGCCTGATATCGGCCGGCCGGCCGGACGCGGTGCTGCTCTATTCCCACGACACCGCGCGACGCTTCGCCGCGCTGCTTGTCGAAGCCGGCCTCAAGACCGCCGCTTTCTCTCCGCGCTATCTCTGCCTCAGCGCCGCCGTTGCCGGAGCGCTCCCGGATGGAGCCTCAGTCGAGGTCGCAGCAAGACCAGACGAAGAAAGCCTTTTCAGCCTTCTCTAATGCTATTTCGATCAAAAACGGAAGCAAGGGGGCTTTCCCTCACCGGCCAGCCTGACTAGGTTTGTTGCAAGAACCGACAGGCAACAACGGTAAGAGGTCACCATGGTATCGGAAAACCCGCCGCGCCGCTCGAAAGCCGAGAAAGAGCCGCTGACGATCGACCTTGAAGCGGAAAAGACCGTGACGGAAAATGCCGAAACGACGGCAAACCCCGCGGCAACCGCCGATGAACCGACCGAAATCCCCGAAGCCGATGGCGCAGCGGAAGCCCGCGTCGAAGAGGAAATCGAGGAGCAGCGCGCCGATGCGGCAGCCGCCGCCTTCAACGAGGAGCCGCCGCATTTAAGCCGTGAGCCTGAAGCAAGCCCCGTACAAAAGCCGCCGTCCAATTCCGGTTCACTGGCAGCCGGGATCCTCGGCGGCCTGGTGACGCTGCTCGGCTTCGGCGTGCTGCAATATGCCGGCTATGTGCCGGGGCTCGGCCCCGACCGCGGCACGTCTTCCACAGAGCTGACGCTTTCGAGCGAGATCCAGGCCCTGCGCGATCAGGTGGCCGGCATACAGGCGCCAACCACAACCGTCGACATTGCACCGCTCGAGAACCGCCTCGCCGCATTGGAACAGACGGCAGCACAACCGGGCGCCGGCGGAGTGGCGACCGGCGAGATGACGGCACTCAAGGCCGAAGTGACGAACCTCACCAAGGAGATCGCCGCGCTGAAATCAGGCCTTGCCGAAGCGCAGCAATCGGCAACGACGGCCAGAGCCGAACTGGCAAGCCGCATCGATTCCGCCGAACAGAAACTCAACGAACCCGCCAACGATATCCAGGTTGCCAAGGCCGTCGCCGTCACCGCGCTTAAGACCGCGATCGATCGTGGCGGGCCGTTCCTGGCTGAACTCGATGCGCTTCGCAGCATCGCCCCTGATGAAACGGCCGTCACCGCCCTCGCTCAGGATGCGACGACGGGCGTGGCAACGCGCGCCGACCTTCGCCGGGATTTTGCAACCACATCCAATACCATGCTCGACGCGCTTAATCAGCCGGACCCGAACGAGGGCATCTTCGATCGCCTCGTCTCCAGCGCCATGTCGGGCATTCGCGTGCGTCCCGTCGGCAGCGTCGAAGGCGACACGCCGGAGGCCGTCGTCGCCCGCATCGAGGACAAGCTCAACAACGGCGATCTTAAGGGCGCGGCATTGGAATGGGACGGTCTTCCGGCTGCGGCCAAGACCGCCGGTGAACCGTTCAAGGTCAAGCTTGACCAGCGTCTCCGGGTCGAAGGCATCATCGATGCGGCGGTCGCGGCAACGATGAACAAGTCCACCACCCAGGGCTGAGGAAGACAGACATGATCCGCATTTTGATCTTCATCCTGATCGTTCTGGGTCTCGGCCTCGGCTTCGCGTGGCTCGCGGATCGGCCGGGCGAACTGTCGCTCGTCTGGCAGGGCCAGCTCATCGAAATGAGCCTGATGCGCGCGGCATCGCTGCTGATCTCGCTGGTCGCCGCCGTGCTGATCGCCATCTGGCTGGTGCGCACCATCTGGCTGTCGCCACACACCGTCACCCGCTATTTCCGCGCCCGAAAGCGCGACAGGGGCTACCAGGCACTGTCGACTGGCCTGATCGCCGCCGGCGCCGGCGACGCCAACCAGGCGCGCAAGATGACCGCCCGCACCCGCGGCCTGATCAGCGCCGATCAGGAACCGCTGATCCACCTGCTCGAAGCCCAGACGTTCCTGATCGAAGGCAAATACGACGATGCGCGCAAGAAGTTCGAACTGATGGCCGACGATCCGGAAACGCGCGAACTCGGCCTGCGCGGTCTCTATCTCGAAGCCAAACGCCTCGGCGCACACGAGGCGGCGCGTCAATATGCCGAGCGGGCAGCCGAAAAAGCGCCGCACCTGCCCTGGGCGACACTGGCAACGCTCGACAGCCAGAGCCAGGCCGGACAATGGGATGACGCACTGCGCTTGCTCGACCAGAGCAGGACAGCCCATGTGCTTGAGCGCAAGGAGGCCGACCGCAAGAAGGCCGTGCTTCTGACCGCCCGCGCCATGACGCGCCTCGACGGCGATGCCAAGGCGGCCCGCGACGACGCGCTTGCAGCACTCAAGCTCGACGAAAATCTGGTGCCCGCCGCACAGGTGGCGGCAAAGGCGCTGTTTCGCGAGGACAACCTGCGCAAGGGAGCATCGATCCTCGAAAAGGCCTGGAAACATGAGCCGCATCCCGATGTCGCCCGCCTCTACGTGCGGGCACGCGGCGGCGACACGGCGGTCGACCGGCTGAAGCGGGCGAGAAAACTCGAATCGCTGCGCCCGAACAACGCGGTGGCCATGGCAGCCGTCGCCGAAGCAGCACTCGAGGCGCGCGAGCTTCTGCTTGCCCGCACCAAGGCGGAGGCCGCAGCCCGGCTGGAGCCGACCGAAAGCATCTTTCTGCTGCTTGCAGATATCGAGGAGGCCGACACCGGGGACGAGGGTCGCATCCGCCACTGGATGGCCCAGGCCCTGAAGAGCCCGCGCGATCCGGCCTGGACGGCCGACGGCGTGACTTCCCCGACCTGGCTACCGGTCTCGCCGGTCAGCGGACGGCTCGACGCCTTCGAATGGAAGGCACCGGCCCTGCAACTGGCCGCACAGGTCGAGGATGGCCACCTGAGCGCCGATGAAGCGATCCGCAGCCTGCCCCCTGTCATGGCTGAGCACCATCCCGTAGGCCACGGCACGGCTCCGGCCAAACCGGTCGTCGATACGCCCGTGATCATCGAAGCCGCAGCCGAGACGCCGCGCGAGCGCGCCGAGCCGATCAAGGTGGTGGAAACGAAAAGACCTGCCCCGATCGTCGAGAGGACACGCGAGAAGGACGGCGCCTCCAATGGCGAGCCGGTCGCCGACCCGTTCTTCGGCCGTCCTCCGGATGATCCCGGCGTGCGGGAACCGGCTGTCGGCAAAAAAGTGTCGGAAAAGACCACTTTCCGATTGTTCTGAGTTTTGAGGGGCTGTGGGCGAAAACATGTTTGAACGCTTCCGGACGTTTCTTGAGGGCCTGACCGGCCCGACGACGCGGATCGAGAGGGGTGATCCGCGCGTGGCGGTCATCGCGCTCTGCATTCAGGTGATGGAGGCGGACGGCAAGATCCTCGCCTCCGAGCAGCGCAAGATGCGCGCCATCATCAAGCAGCACTATGAACTCGACGATGCAGCACTCGACGCGCTTGTCGAAGCCGGCAAGTCCGCCGAAAGCGAGGCCATCGACTTCTATCAGTTCACCGCCGAAGTGAAGCGCCACCTCTCCGAAGAGCAGCGCATCGAATTGATCGGCATGCTCTGGGAGGTCGTCTACGCCGATGGCGAGCGCAGCGAGATGGAAGATCACGTGATCTGGCGGATCGCCGATCTACTCGGCGTCTCCGGGCGGGACCGGGTTTTGAAGCGACGGGAGGTCGCGGCCAGGATCGATGCGGCGGAAGAAGGCGAACCGCAACAGGAAAGCTGAAATGCCGATAGCCGCCGAGACCGACAGGAAGCCCATCCTCATCGTCCTGCACCAGGAGCGATCGAGCGCCGGCCGTGTTGGCCAGATCCTCGCGCAGAAGGGTTTTTCCCTCGACATCCGTCGTCCGGCGCTTGGCGACGAGCTGCCACCGACGCTCGAGCACCACGGCGGCACGATCATCTTCGGCGGGCCGATGAGCGCCAATGACGAGGAGGATTTCGTCCGCCGCGAGATCGACTGGCTATCGGTGCCGCTCAAGGAAAACAAGCCCTATCTCGGCATCTGCCTGGGCGCGCAGATGCTGGCGCGCAACCTTGGCGGCAAGGTCGCGCCGCATCATGAAGGCATGACGGAAATCGGCTGGTACCCGCTGGTCGCCACCGACGCCGGGCGGGCACTGATGGACTGGCCTGACATGGTCTATCACTTCCATCGCGAGGGGTTCGATCTGCCTGCAGGTGCCGAGTTGCTGGCAACCGGCGAAACCTATCCGAACCAGGCCTTCCGCTATGGCGAAAACGCCTGGGGCATCCAGTTCCATGGCGAGCTGACGCGCGCGATGATGCATCGATGGGTGGTGCACGGCGCGCACCGCTTCGAACTGCCCGGCGCCCAGATGGGCAAGGCCCATCTCGACGGGCGCATGCAGCACGATGCGCCGTTGCGCACCTGGATGGAAAATTTCCTCGATCTCATTTTCGTGCAGGCGGGCTCCAGGCAGGCGGCCTGACGCCAAGCTTTGCAGCTCGAACCCGCGCATTTCCTGGAAAGGCTCTAACGATGATGCTCCGGCACGTCGAGCGTGTCGATCTTGCGCAACTGCGGGAAGCCGAGCGCCCAGAGCGCTGACACCAGCAACGTGCCTGCGCCGCCGAAAGCGACGGCAAAGATTGCGCCAAAGCCGGATGCCATCATGCCGGCCCGGAACTCGCCGAGCTCGTTGGAGGCGCCGACGAACACCATGTTGACGGCATTGACGCGGCCGCGCAGCTCGTCCGGCGTCCACAGCGTGATCAGGATCTCGCGTACATAGACCGAAATCATGTCGGCAGCGCCCATGACCACCAGTGCAGCGATCGATATCCATGGCGTTGCCGACAGGCCGAAGACGACGGTGCCGAGGCCGAAGAGCGCGACGCCGGTGAACATGTAAAAGCCGGCGCGGTGGCGAATGGGGTGGGCGGCAAGCCACACCGCCATGCCGACGGCGCCAACGCCGGGGGCGGCGCGCAGCAAGCCTAGGCCCCATGGGCCAAGATCAAGGATATCGCGGGCAAAGACCGGCATCAGCGCGACAGCGCCGCCGAGCAGCACCGCGAACAGATCGAGCGAGATCGCACCGAGCACCACCTTCTCCGCCTTGATATAGCGGAAACCGGCTGTGATCGTTTCCCAGCTCTGCACCGGTGCCTTGGAGCGCGCCGCCGGCTTGGGGATGGCAAACACCATCAGCGCCGCGGCGGCGAAGAAGCAGACGCCGACGGCATAGGGCGCAACGGAGCCGAAGCCATAGATCAGGCCGCCTGCAACCGGACCGACGATCATCGCCGTCTGCCACGAGGTCGAATTCCAGGCGATCGCATTGGGTAGATCTTCGGGCGGGACGAGATTGGGTGCCAGCGACTGCGAGGCGGGGGCGAGAAACGCCCGCTCGATGCCGAAGACGACCAGGATCGCATAAACAGGCCAGGGCGAGAAAAGCCCCGTGACCGTCAACGTGAGCAGCGCCACGGCACACAGCGTGCTGACGGCCATGCAGATGCCCATGATCATGCGCCGGTTATAGCGATCGGCAACTGACCCCGTGACCAGAATCAGCACCAGCGACGGCAGGAACTGGAAGAGCCCGATAAGCCCGAGGTCGAACGGATCGCGCGTCAGGTCGTAGATCTGCCAACCGACCGCGACTGAAATGATCTGAATGGCAAAGTAGGCAAGGAAGCGCGAGAAGAAATAGCGGCGATAACCGACATGCCCGAAGGCGGCAAAACGGTGGGTGGTATGAACGGCAGACATAGGGGAAACGCTCCTCGATGGTACCGATCTTTGTCCGATCCGCATTAAACATGATCGCGCACGGTAAATCGGCGTACTTGCTCGTTTAGGTCTCAATGTCTACATGTCTGTCAATAACGATTTGGAGACCGGCATGATTGCTGTCATCGGCACCTTGAACTTTATTATCAACATCGCGTGGTTTCTGATCATCGCGTCAGCCATCTTTTCGTGGCTCTATGCGTTCAACGTCATCAACGTGAACAACCAGGCGATCAACATGATCGGCCGCTCGCTCTACCAGCTGACCGAGCCGCTCTATCGTCCGATCCGCCGGGTCCTGCCCAATATGGGCGGCGTCGACCTTTCGCCGCTGGTCGTGCTGGTGATCCTCTATTTCATCCAGCTTTTCCTGAACACGACGATCGCGCCGGCGCTCCTGCGCTGATCCATTGACGCAGCAAGCGTTCACCGCCCACGGAGATCACGTGCGCGTCACCGTTCGACTGACACCGAACGGCGGACGCGACGGGATCGATGGGGTGGAGAGCGGCGCCGACGGGCAGGACCATCTCAAGGTCCGCGTGCGCGCCATTCCGGAAAAGGGCAAGGCCAACCAGGCCCTGATCGCCGTCCTCGCCAAAGAGATCGGCGTCGCCAAGAACCGCATTTCCTTCATCTCAGGCGAAACGCAGCGCAAAAAAATCCTCCGGATCGACGCCGACCCGGAGGATGTTTTGAAACGGCTTGCCGAACTGGTCGGCAAATAGCCAGATGCTTACTTCTTTTCGCCCTTGGCGCGCTCGACCGCTTCCTTGATCAGCTGCTTGGCGACGGAGGCATCCTTCCAGCCGAAAATCTTGACCCACTTGCCGGGCTCCAGATCTTTGTAGTGCTCGAAGAAGTGCTCGATCTGCTTGAGCGTGATTTCCGGCAGGTCGGTGTATTCATGCACCTTGTCGTAGCGCTGCGTCAGGTGACCCGACGGAACCGCGATGATCTTTTCGTCCTGGCCGGAATTGTCTTCCATCATCATCACGCCGATCGGGCGGACGTTGATGACGCAGCCCGGAACGAGCGGACGGGTGTTGCAGATCAGAACGTCGATCGGATCGCCATCATCGGAAAGCGTGTGCGGCACGAAGCCGTAGTTCCCCGGATAGGTCATCGGCGTGTAGAGGAAACGGTCGACGACGAGCGTGCCGGCTTCCTTGTCCATCTCGTACTTGATCGGATGGCCGCCAACAGGAACTTCAACGATGACGTTGACATCTTCCGGTGGATTCTTTCCGATGGAAATCGCATCGATACGCATGGAATACTCCCAGGGTCGGTTGAGAAATTTGCCCGTCGGATAAAGGGAAACATGCCGCGATGCAACATAACTTTCGTCCGGAGTGCAGATTCACCTTGCCAACCCGCCGTGACCTGAAGTTGATTGCATCAGAGGATTTCTCGTAAGGAGGGATTTTGGATGACCGCAAAGGCCGCATGTTTCCTTGCTGCAGCACTTGCCGCCACGCCGGTTCTGGCCAACGACAGCGTCTATTCGGATGTCAGCCGCGACAAGTGCACTATTGTGGAGGAAGTCGAAGGCATCTTCATGTCGATGACCTGTCCTGGCCCTGACGGCTACCCCGCCCACTTCAAGGAATCCGATATCCGGCAAAGCTTCTTCTTCGGGCATCTGAATGCGCGATACCTGAAGGAAGGTTTCGAAACCTTCGGCCCCTTCAACCACGCCGGCACGATGGTGGAGTGGCGCCTGAACAAGGACAAGGTGCCGGTATCGGCCATCCTGCGCTGGGTGATCGAGAACGGCGATCCGAAAACCGGCGAAGGCAACTCGGCCTATGACGGCCAGGTCCTGGTGATCTCAAAGGTTGCGCAGAAGGAAGACGGGATCGGCTGCGTCGCCGGCTATGTCGATGCACTCGCCAATCCGGATCCGAACACGCTCGCCCGCAAGATCGCCGACGACATTGCCCCGGGGTTCCGGTGCGGTATCGACGAAGCAGCCTACCATGGCAAGCGCGGTGAGAAGGCGAGCGGGTCGCGTCACCAATTGCCTACCGCGCCGCGCGTCAAATAGGAGGCGCAAAGGACGCTGTAGCGCTTTAAATTTGCTGCATAATTTTGTCCTTAAATCGGATCCGATTTAAGGAATTATGCAGGAGGTGACATCGAGGTCAGACGCAAGCAGGCGTCAGTTCCAGGCAAAGCCGATCTTCTTGAGGTGCTTGTCGCCGAAATCTTCCATGCCCTCGGCGATATCGCTGCCGCCAGCCCCCTGGAAGAACTGATAGGCGTTATCGCTGTCTTCGAGGCACCAGACGACCAGTCCCCTGCAGCCGAGCGACCGCAGCAGGCTCTTGGCTTCGCCGAAGAGAACCCGTCCAAGGCCGATGCCCTGATATTCCGGCCGCAGGTAGATCTCGTAGATTTCGCCTTCCTGCGGCAGCGCCTTGGCGCGGCTGAGGCCGAGGGTCGCATAGCCGGCAATCGTTCCGGCCACGTCGACGACCAGCAAGGTCGCCGGACCCCGCGTCGCCTTGCGCCACCAGACCTCGTCTCGACGATTGACCATCTGGACCAGGGGGCGGTGCGGAATGATGCCGCCATAGGCTTGTAGCCACGAAACGCGATGCACGTCGGCAATCGCCGACGCCTCTTGCGGTTCTCCAGGCCTGACCTCGATCGAAACAGTCTTCATGACTCACGACTCTAAACGCACACAGGGCGAACAGGAATCCCACCCGGGGGCCGCGTCGCGTTAACCCACAGGCAACTTTAACGGCATCCCATGGAAGGTTAACGCCTTTTTAACTTTATCCGCAAGCCGCCCCCCGCTGGCACACACAGCAAAAAACCCCGGATTGCTCCGGGGTTTCGCTAATCGCTCGCTTTTGTCGGTGGGCGCTTAAGCGGCGCCAGCCGTACGCGACTTCTCGAAGCGCTTACGGTCGTTCGAGTCGAGGTACATCTTGCGCAGACGGATCGACTTCGGCGTGACTTCGACCAGCTCGTCGTCCTGGATCCAGGACAGCGCGCGCTCGAGCGTCATGCGGATCGGCGGCGTCAGCTTGACGGCTTCGTCCTTGCCGGATGCACGCATGTTGGTGAGCTTCTTGCCCTTCAACACGTTGACTTCCAGGTCGTTGTCGCGCGTGTGGATGCCGATGATCATGCCGGCATAGACCTTCTCGCCGGCTTCGATGATCATCGGGCCGCGGTCTTCCAGGTTGAACATGGCGTAGGCGACCGATTCGCCGGCGTCGTTGGAGAGCAGCACGCCGTTGACGCGGCCGCCGATCTCACCCTTGTACTGCTGGTAGGCGTGGAACAGACGGTTCATGACCGCTGTGCCGCGCGTATCCGTCAGCAGTTCCGACTGGTAGCCGATCAGGCCACGGGTCGGTGCGAAGAACACCAGCCGGACGCGATTGCCGCCGGACGGACGAAGCTCGACCATCTCGGCCTTGCGTTCGGACATCTTCTGAACGACGACGCCGGAATGCTCTTCGTCGACGTCGATGACCACTTCTTCGATCGGCTCGAGCAGCTGGCCGTTCTCATCCTTGTGCATGACGACGCGCGGACGCGAGACGGCGAGTTCGAAACCTTCGCGGCGCATGGTTTCGATCAGAACCGCGAGCTGCAATTCGCCACGACCGGAGACGAAGAACGAATCCTTCTCGGAGGATTCCTCGATCTTCAGCGCGACGTTGCCTTCGGCTTCCTTGAACAGACGGTCGCGGATGACGCGGCTCGTCACCTTGTCGCCTTCGGTGCCGGCAAGCGGGCTGTCGTTGACGATGAAGGACATGGTGACGGTTGGCGGGTCGATCGGCTGTGCGGTCAGCGCTTCGGAGACCGACGGGTCGCAGAAGGTGTCGGCGACGGTGCCCTTGGTCAGGCCGGCGATCGCGACGATGTCGCCTGCATGGGCTTCTTCGATCGGCTGACGCTCGATGCCGCGGAATGCGAGGATCTTCGAGATACGGCCGTTTTCAAGCAGCTTGCCGTCCTGGCCGAGAACCTTGACCGGCTGGTTCGGCTTCAGCGAACCCGAATGGATGCGGCCGGTGATGATACGGCCGAGGAAGGGGTTTGCTTCCAGGATCGTGCCGATCATGCGGAACGGGCCCTCGCCGACCGTCGGCTCGGGAACGTGCTTGAGCACGAGGTCGAGAAGCGGTGCCATGCCCTGGTCCTTCGGGCCTTCAGGCGCGACGTTCATCCAGCCTTCACGACCCGAACCGTAGAGGATCGGGAAGTCGAGCTGCTCGTCGGTGGCGTCGAGGTTCGCAAAGAGGTCGAAGACTTCGTTGATGACTTCTTCGTGGCGTCCATCAGGACGGTCGATCTTGTTGATCGCGACGATCGGCTTCAGGCCGACCTTCAGCGCCTTGCCGACGACGAACTTCGTCTGCGGCATCGGGCCTTCGGAGGCGTCGACGAGAACGATGGCGCCGTCCACCATCGACAGGATGCGTTCGACTTCACCGCCGAAGTCGGCGTGGCCGGGGGTGTCGACGATGTTGATGCGCACACCCTTCCACTCGACCGACGTCGCCTTGGCAAGAATGGTGATGCCGCGCTCTTTTTCGATGTCGTTGGAGTCCATGACGCGTTCGGCAACGCGCTGGTTTTCGCGGAACGAGCCCGACTGCTTCAGAAGCTCGTCGACAAGGGTCGTTTTCCCATGGTCGACGTGCGCGATAATCGCGATGTTACGAATGCTCATTTTTCGTCTCGGAAGGTTTAGGGCACGCCCCAATGGGCCACGCCGCTTTTTCAATGGTCGGGCTCATACAGGTTTTTTTGCGATTGCGAAAGGGGGGCGCGCGCAAGAGCCCGGCTCCGAAGTCCCGACAGGCCATGGGTTTGCAACCGGAAAGGGTCGCGCCAACCGGGTTTGGAAAGGGTTCAACCAAAGCCAAAACGCTCATGCGACGGCGGCCGGGTCGAGCGTCACGCGCCACAATTCCTGGTCCTGCCGATCCATCAGCCGCACGGTCATCTGCTTGGTCTGGCCGTTGATATCGACGATGCCGAAGAACTGCAGCCCGGCTGATGGAGGGAGGTTGCTGTCCACACCTCCACCGGACGCCTTGATGAAGCGCACGTCCGGGCCGAACGTCATGTCCAGCTCCTTCGGACCATAGGTACCGGAATGCAAGGGACCGGAAACGAACTCCCAGAATGGCAGGAAATCCTTGAAGGCCGCCCGCGACGGATCGTAGTGATGCGCGGCCGTATAATGCACATCCGCCGTCAGCCACACGAGGTTGTCGATGGCATTGTCCCTGATGAAGCGGAGCAGCTCGGCAAACTCGGTTTCGCGACCCGTCGGTGGACCATTGTCGCCATTGGCGATTGCATCGGAACCACGCCGGTTGGCATAATCGTCCCAGACGACGAGACCAACAGGCATATCGCAGGCGATCACCTTCCAGACGGCGCGCGACGCGGCAAGCTCCCGCTTCAGCCAGTCCGCCTGGCGCCAGCCGAACAGGCCACCATCACCCTCCCCCTGGTTGGGGCCGCGATAGGACCGAAGGTCGACGAAGAAGACATCGAGCAGCGGACCGTAGGCAATCTTGCGGAAGATGCGGCCGGGCTGCGTCGGCGGCGTGCGGACCGGCGTCATCTCGTTAAAAGCGCGCCCCGCGCGCGCGGCGTAGACCGCAACGTCCTTTTCCGGATAGCGCGGATCGTCGCTGAGGTCTGTCGAGGCCGACCAGTTGTTCAGGACCTCGTGATCGTCCCACTGATAGAAGGTCGGGCAGACGGCGTTGAGTTCACGCACATGGTTGTCGAGCAGATTATACTTCCACTGGCCGCGATATTCCTCGAGCGTGCGCGCCACATCGCGCTTCTCATGCGTCACCACCCGGTTCTTCCAGATGCCGCCGTCGCGCAAGGCTATCTCGTCGGGAATGGGATTGTCGGCGTAGATCGTGTCGCCGGAATGGATGAAGAAGTCCGGCTCGTGCAGGCGCATGGTCGAATAGGTCTTCATGCCGACATCGTCGATGCCCCAACCCTGGCCGGCCGTGTCGCCGGACCAGACGAAGCGGACCGAGCGCTTGCGCAACGGCGCGGTGCGAAACCGCCCGACGACCGGCTCGGACACCCGGTTGATGTCGTAAAGATCGGTCGCGGTGAACCGATAGAAGATGTCCTGGTCCGGAAGCAGATCCTCCAGCGCGCATTTGACCGCACAATCCGTCTGCGGTGTTGCGGTGAGTTCGGCGAGACGAACCGGATTGGAAAAGCTTTCGGTCGTCGAATAGTCGAGCGTCACCCGCGACGGCCTGTCGACCCGCGTCCACACCATGCCGGAACTCGTGTCGACATCGCCCGACTGCACCCCGTGGATGAATTCCGGACGGCCGTAGCCGCGGGCATAGAACGGTGTTGCAAGACCGGAGGACGCAACGAGGCCGGCAGCACCGGCAGACAGAAGGAAGGAACGGCGGGACAGCGTGGTGCCTTCGAAGGTGGCTCGTCTTCGACGGCGACTGGGCCGGGCCGAAGGCAGTCGGACGTTTCTCGACCTGGGCGATCCGCCAGGGATCGAAGGCTGCCGGCTTCGAGACCATCGAACGCGCCTCGCACCAATCGATCGCCGCCGCACAGCGCAAATCTGCAAACCTGCGAAACTGCCTGCGCACTTTCGTCTATCGTCGGTTCATTCTCTGCGCGCATAAACCCTGCTGAATATCCACTTGCATGGAGGCGGTGCGGCGGGTGCAACCTCATGGCATTTGCCGCAAGCCCTGCTATGAAGAATCTCGTCCGCGGCCGCGGCCCCCCTTGCTGCGCTACGGACGAAACGCTTCAGCTCGCCGCCCGGCGACGTCAGATATCGGCAGGTTCCTTATCGTGTCCCATTCGAACACTCCCGTGCGTGATCACCTCGAACAGATCCTGAGCCGGCTCGATGCCCGTCGGGAGAACGAGAAGACCTATGTCAAGCTCTATGCCGACAGCGCCCGCATCGAGGCCGATGCCGCCGACCGCCGCCTTCAGGCCGGCGCCACGCTCGGACCGCTCGACGGCAAGATCGTTTCGATCAAGGATCTTTTCGACGTTGCCGGAGAACCGACGCTCGCCGGCTCGATCATCAAGCGCACGGCAGCCGTGCCGCAACAGGACGCCGTCGTGGTCAGGAGATTGCGCGCCGCCGGCGCCGTGATCGTCGGCAAGACCCATATGACCGAATTCGCCTTCACCGCGGTCGGCCTCAATCCCCATTATCCGGTTCCCGGCAACGCGACCGATGAAAGCCTGATCCCCGGCGGCTCGTCCTCGGGCGCGGCCGTGTCGGCGGCGGAAGGCACCTGCGATATCGCCATCGGCTCCGACACCGGCGGTTCCGTGCGCATCCCGGCGGCGCTGAACGGCCTCGTCGGTTTCAAACCGACCGCCAGCCGCGTGTCCCTCGACGGCGCCTTCCCGCTTGCCCCGAGTCTCGATTCTATCGGGCCGCTCGCCCACACGGTCAGCGACTGCGCAGCTGTCGATGCCGTCATGGCCGGCGAGCCGGTAACAGCGCTTGTTCCCCAGCCGATTGCCGGCCTGCGGATCGGCGTGCCACGCGGCCAGCTCCTGGCCGCGCTCTCAACCGAAATAGCCACACACTTTACGGCATGTCTCGACCGCCTCACTGCTGCGGGCGCCGACCTTGTCGATTGCGGTATCGACGACCTTATCGACCGGTTGAAGAAGGCGACCGCGATCGGCTCGATCGCCGGCCTCGAGGCGAGCCGTCTGCATGCCGACTGGCTTTCGGATCACGACGCACCGGTCGACATCAGGGTTTCATCGACGCTTCGACGTCGTTTGCTGACGCCGCAGGCAGCACTAGATGCGCTGTTGGAAACGAGAGCAGGCCTAGCAAGTGCCATGGACGATCGGCTCTCCGCCTACGATCTCATCGTCTTGCCGACGACGCCGATCGCCGCAGTGCCGATCGCCTCCGTGGAGGCGAATGAGGCAGAATATGATCGCGTCGAGGGCTTGCTCTTGCGCAACTGCCAGGTCGCAAACCAGTTCGATCTCACGGCCATAACCTTGCCGATGCCGGGGCCGACCCGCCCGGCTGGCCTGATGTTGGTGGGCAGGAACGGAACGGACGGGACGCTGCTGGCGGTAGCGGCCTCGGTCGAGGCGCTGTTACGGGAAAGGTGATGCGTCCGGTTCGACCCGAACCAAACCCCGGCACATAATCAGTTGAGGGCGCTCACGCGAGGGCGCCCGTATCGTATATATGAAGCCTGGCCAGCGAACCGAACGGCTTTGCAGTTGGCGGCCAGTTGCAAAGCCCACGCCTGTGCTTGCATAGCGAACTGGGCCTCGCCGTCTCGCCTCAGTGCATCGTTTCGCCGGAAACCTCGTCGCGAAGGATGCGGAACGCATCCTCGAGTGCTGCGACCAGCACATTGGTTAGCTCTTCGCCGTCATTGTTCGTGAGGTAGAGGGCAACGGCCGAATCCTGCGGATCGGTATAATGCTCGATATCGCTTGACATATCATCGTCCTTTGTTCGCCGTGTCACATCCCGGCTCTTGGCGCGATGGTATAAAGCCCGACTTGTGCAAAGCTTGACGGGCAGAGCTTTGCATGACGCTCTGGTCGCGGCTTGGCATCGGGCTCGGCCTCTCGAAACAAGTGGCCCGATATACGCGGCTTGGCGGCATCGCCTTTTTACTCGCCCTCGCCCGCGCGGCGCGCTAGAGGACGCAGGAGATGAACGTCGGAACTGAAAATGTCGAAAAAGCCGAAGCGCGATAACGCCCATTATGAGCAGCGGTTGAAGGCCGAGTTCCCGGACATCCACAGTGATGTGCTCACCGGCAGGATCTCCTCGCTTCGCAAGGCTCTCGTCATCGCCGGCCTGAAGCCGCAGCGGACCCGCCTTGAGAAACTCAAGAATTCGTGGGCAAAGGCCACCCCTGGCGAGCGCGACGGCTTCCTGACCTGGCTGGCGATATCAGGCGTGTTGCCTGTTGCCACTCCAGTTCCGCCCACGGCCGCCGTGCCTTCTCCCATACCCGCAGGTGCCCCCATCGCCAGCGGACGTTACCTGCTTCCCTCCACGATCACCCGGATCAAGGCGATCATGGCAAAGCAACGCCTGAAGCCCGACGACGTCATGCACGAGATGGGTTTTTTGTCCGATGGACAGTCCCTTGCCCGAGCGCTTGCCAAGAACGCAAGCCTGAGGCTCGCGGTGATTGCCGGGCTGGAGGCGTGGCTGCGCACGCATGAAGAGTGACATCGTCATCGCAGCGGTATCCCTGGACTACAGCGCCGCGCGTCTTTATTACACGCGCAAATGTCGCTGTAGCACTCTGAATTACTGCATGTTTCCTTAAATCGAATTCGATTTAAGGAAACATGCAGTAGACACGAGATCACTCCCGGCCGTCGAGGCTCGCTTGAGCAGCGCGTTTCAGTTCCCGGAACGTTCGCACATGCCGTCCATAGGCGGCGGTCATCACGCCTGAATCCGGCACAGAAATGTTCCGGCGCATCGTCCGGGCCGCCCTCTAAGAGAAGGAGAAGACGGACAAACGGGAGAGGCGAGGCAAGGCCCGGGTGGGCGACAAGCGACACAACACGCTTATTTCCGAAGGTTGTTGCGAACTGGCGCAATACACCTACAGGTGCTAGTATTTCTGCGCCTACTGCATGTTTCCTTAAATCGAATTCGATTTAAGGTTAAAAACATGCAGCAATTCAAAGTGTTGCAGCGACCTTTGCGCATCTAACAAGACGCGCGGCGCTGTAGAGTTCCTGGCGAACAAATCTCGCAGTCGATAATCAGTTAAACGCGAATTGCTTGCAGCCAATTGCCGCGCCGTCGAGCCCCGCTCGATGACCAGAGTCGTTGTTCGACGACATCAACGTGGAGGAAAAGCCAATGGCCAGCAATCTTGTTTCCTACATCGCGCAGATGCTTACCCCTGACATGATCGCGCGCATCGCTTCAGTGCTTGGCCTGGATAGCAGCAAGGTGCAGAGCGCCGTCGCCGCTGCCGTACCGGCAATTCTGGCGGGCCTGACCGGCGTCGCCGCGCAGCCGGGCGGCGCGCAAAAGATCGCCGACAGCGCCAAACAACAGAGCGGCTCGCTCGACAATCTCATGGGAATGCTGGCGGGTGGCGACCAGGTTTCGCTTGCCCAAAACGGCTCACAGATCATCTCATCGCTGTTTGGCGCCAAGGACGGCAGTGCGCTGGCAACGGCCATAGGCGGGGTTTCCGGCATGGATCAAAGGGCGAGCGGCTCGCTGCTGGCAACGCTTGCTCCGCTGGTCATGGGCGGCCTCGCCCAGCAGAGCGGAGGCGACCTGAGCGCCAACGGCATCGCCGGTCTGCTCGCCAGCCAGAAGGACAATATCGCCGCCGCATTGCCATCCGGCGTCAGAGACCTGCTCGGCGGCACCGGCCTGCTCGGCTCGCTCGGCGCTCCGGCACAAACCGCTGCAGCCTCTGCCAGCCAAGCGACCCGCAGCGCTGCCGCTTCGGCCTCCGCAGTCGGTGGTGCCGGCCAACGCGCAGCGGCAGCAGCGGCCGCCGCGCCAGCCTCGTCGCGCAACTGGCTTTATTGGGTGATTGCCGCCCTGGTGATTGCCGGCGTGCTTTTCTACCTGTTCGGCAGGCCAAAGGAACCGGTCGCACCCCAGGCCGGCACGCCTGAGCAGAGCTTGACGGTCGGCGGGGTCGATGTCGGCCAGCAGGTCAAGGACGGCATGGCCAGCCTGCAGACAGCGCTGACGGGCGTTACCGATGCGGCCTCCGCCACGGCGGCCTTGCCGAAGCTGGAGGATGTCTCGAGCCAGCTCGACAAGGTCAGCGGTGTGGCCGGGCAACTCTCAGCCGGGCAGAAGGCAGCCCTCACGGCCCTGATCACGCCGATGATGCCCACGCTCAATGGGCTGTTCGACAAGGTTTTGGCCATCCCCGGCGTTTCGGACATTCTGAAACCCACTATCGATGCATTGAAGACGAAGCTGACGGCCCTGTCGACCTGATGTTTCGAGAAACCGTCGGCACTCGGCGCGCCGCGTGGATCGGCAACGACTGTCATGAACACGAAATCGAACGAAGGAGGGTCAGCCATGGCTGACAAATCGGCATTCACCCCGGAGGAATGGACGTTGCTTCTGGAGAGCGTGATGATGGCGGGCATAGCCGTGACCGCGGCGGAGCCGAGCGGCCTGTGGGGCATGCTCAAGGAGGGCCTCGCCAACAGCCGCGCCCTGCTGCAGGCAAAAACGATGCCGCGGCCAATCCGCTCGTCAAAGCGCTCGTCGCCGACTTCGAAACCTCGGTAGGACGAACGACGGCACGCGACGGCCTGCAGGCGAAACTGAAAGGCTCCAAGCCTGAGGACATGAAGGCCAGATGCATCGAAACGTTGCAGCAGGCGCGAACGGTCGTCGAAACCAAGGCTCCGGATGATGCCAGCGCCTTCGCCGCATGGCTGTATCAGATCAGCCAGCGCGTAGCGGAAGCCGCCAAGGAAGGTGGATTCCTGCGTTTCGGCGGTGTCGCCGTCAGCGAAGCGGAGAAAGCGACCCTATCGGAAATATCGGCCGCGCTGAAAATCGCCTGACGCTGCGCCGGCAATGCCCGCTTCGTCGCCTGAAGCTACTCTGGCGAGCTGGGAGGAATTCGGGCTAAAGCAGGATTGAAGTCCCGATGGCGGAGAGGGTGGGATTTGAACCCACGATACCCTTGCAGGTATGCCGCATTTCGAGTGCGGTGCATTCGACCACTCTGCCACCTCTCCGCATAGTCGGTCGGCGCTTGTTCGGCGCGGTCGGGTTCATAGCGGCAGATTCGGGTGCTGGCAAGGGCCTCGGTGAAGATTATCCAATGCGGCGAGTGCCTTCTTCTTGACAGAGGAGCGCGTTTCCCGTAATTCGCGCAATGAAGTGGTGTGGCTTGCCCTCACCGCAGCGGGTGTGATTTGCGCCCATTCACCGGCAGGGCTACGGGAATGATCCCGGAGTTCTGCTAAAAATGTCGACTGACAAAAAGACGGCCTTGCCCCTGGGGTAAAGAGCCGGCCCGAACATGAAAGGATAAAGAATGTTCGCAGTCATCAAGACCGGCGGTAAGCAGTACCGCGTGGCAGCCAACGACGTCGTAACCATCGAAAAGCTGGAAGGCGTAGCAGGCGACAAGATTGAATTCACCGAGATCCTGATGGTCGGCGTCGGCGCCGATGCAACCATCGGCGCTCCGTTTGTCGAAGGTGCCGTTGTCAGCGCCGAAGTCGTTGAACAGGGCCGCGCCAAGAAGGTCATCGCCTTCAAGAAGCGTCGCCGCCAGAACTCCAAGCGCTCGCGCGGTCACCGCCAGCACCAGACGACCGTCCGCATCCTGGACATCGCTGCTGCCGGTGGCAAGGCAAAGAAGGCTTCCAAGAAGTCTGAAGCCGCCGCTGAAGCTGCAAACTGAGTTTTGGGATCGAAGGTTTAAAGGAGAACACCAATGGCACACAAAAAAGCTGGCGGTTCGTCGCGCAACGGTCGCGATTCCGAGTCCAAGCGCCTTGGCGTGAAGAAGTTCGGCGGCGAGAAGGTCATCGCCGGCAACATTATTCTGCGTCAGCGCGGCACCAAGTGGCATCCGGGCGCCAATGTCGGCCTCGGCAAGGACCATACGATTTTTGCGCTTACGGCAGGTAACGTGGACTTCCGTACGAAGGCCAATGGCCGCGTGTACGTGTCTGTAATGCCGAAAGCGGAAGCAGCGGAATAAGCCGGTAGCGCTCTAAAACAGCCGGCGTCTCATCGACCCGGCTGACGCACCTAACGGTTCCAAGCCAGACCTAAAAAGGGGAGATGGGGCAATACCCAACTCCCCTTTTTTTCGTTTCTGGAGGACGAACCATGCAAACCGAGCTACTGAGGGAAGACCAATCACGGTCTCCCGAACAAAGGCTGAGGCCCCAACGGTCAAGGACCGATTGCCCGATATTGTTGTCACCCCGGCTCGTTCTGCGCGCGCCCCATGAAGACGATATCGACGCCCTTGCCCATCTTGCCAACAATGCCAATGTCGCCACCATGGTCTCGCGCATGCCGCACCCGTATACGACGGCCGATGCCGCCGATTTCGTGCGACGCGCCAAAGCCGGCACGATTGGCAAGTGCGTCTACGCGATTACCAAAGCGGATAATGGCGCATTCCTCGGTTGTTGCGGTATCGAGCCGCACCCCGATGGCAAGACGGCGGAACTCGGCTACTGGCTGGGCGAACCCTATTGGAACCAAGGCTATGCCACAGAGGCTGCCCAGGCGCTCACCGACATGGCCTTTCGCACCCGTGACATCGACCAGATCGATGCGCGCTGCCGGGTCATGAACCTCGCCTCGCGCCGGGTCATCCAGAAGTGCGGCTTCCAGTTCCAGGGCAGCGGCATGGTCGGCAGCCTGGCGCTCGGCGGCTCGATCTCTGTCGAATGGTATCGGCTCGACCGCAAGACCTGGGTTTCGCTCAGAAGCTGGGGAGGCATGCGATGAACGCGCTCACCTCCGAACGCTCGCGCACCGCGATCCGTCCCGGCCCCGGGCCCTGCCCGGTCATCGAAACCAGGCGGCTGGTGCTGAGGCCCCACAGCCGAAGCGATGCCGAGGCGATCGCTCAGTCGCTGGGCGATTTCCAGGTGGCGCGCATGCTCTCGCGTGTGCCTGCACCTTACGACCAGCAGGATGCGCTCGATTGGCTGGCAAGCCAGACCTCGGGACTCACCCCCGACTGGACGCTGGCGATCACCACCGGCGACGACGTGCATATCGGTTGCATCGGCATCGAGCTCAGGCACGGCCAATGGCATGTCGGCTACTGGCTGAACCGGTTCTACTGGGGCAAGGGCCTGGCGAGCGAAGCAGCCTATGCGGCGATCGAGCGCTTCTTCCGGCGCATGCCGGAAACGACCCTGCATTCCGGCGTCTTCGCCGACAATCCGGGGTCGCTCAAGGTCCAGGAAAAGCTCGGCTTCCAGATCACCGGCTGCAGCCAGATCTATGCGCTCGCCCGCAATGCCATGGTCGCCCATATCGAGACCCGGCTGAGCGCGGCAGATCTGCGCCGGCCACACTGAAGAAACAATCCCCGCGAAGCCATGCCTTTGCGGGGATATTCGTCAAGCGAGTTCAAAACCAACAGGAAGATGATCGGACCCCTTGGCGTCGTAATCGGTCCAGGCGTCCTTCAGCTGCGGCACCAGGCCGGTGCTGATGAAGCCATAGTCGAGATGCATGCGCTTTTGAGGATTGTCGGGATGAACCCAGCTATAGCTTTCCGGCGTCAGCCGGTTGAGATGGGCGAGCACGTCGACCGGATTTTCGAGCCGAAGCGAGCGTCCGTAATAAGCGTCGCGCGAGCCGGCCATCGCGCAATATTCCGGCGTCTCCGGCTCCATGTTGAAGTCGCCCATGACGACGAAATCCTCCGGATGCGGCGGCTCAGCAAGACCGAAATCGGCAGCCCCGGTAATGCCGCCGCCCTCAAGCGGATAGCCGAGCAGCCGCTCCTTGAGGAAGCGGATCTGGGCGATGCGCTCGGCGGGAAGCACATGGTCGAGATGCACGGAATAGACGCGCAGCGGCCCGCCCGGCGTGGCGACCAGCGCTTCGGTGGCGCCGCGCTGCAGGTTCATCGGGCTGATGGTCCGGGTGCGCGGCAGCGATATCAACCGGGTCGACAGGATCGGCCAGCGCGACAGGATCATGTTGCCGAACTGGAAGCGCCGGTTGACGGCGCGGCCGCCCTCGATCGAAGAGCCGATATCGATGTCGCAAGGGGCATGAAAGGCTGAGAAATGACCGGGGAAGAGCGCTTCGAAACGGGCAACCAGATCGACGTGGCCGTTGCGGTGAAAACCGCGTGTCACTTCCTGCAGCGCGATGATGTCGGCGCCGCCAAGCGACGCAGCAATGCGCTCGGGTTCAAACTGGCCGTCAAGACCGATGCCGTATTGGATGTTGTAGCTGGCAAAACGCACGATATTCTTTGACCTCCGGATGAACCGCCTATATCGATGGCGGCAAAATACGACCGCGCAAATACACCGAACAGATGGCAGTCCAATGAAATTTCTAGACGAAACGAAAGTCTACATACGCTCCGGCGACGGCGGCGCAGGCGCCGTGTCGTTCCGTCGTGAAAAATTCATCGAATTCGGTGGACCTGATGGCGGCGACGGCGGCCGCGGCGGCGACGTCTGGGTCGAGGCGGTCAACGGCCTCAATACCCTGATCGACTTCCGCTACCAGCAGCACTTCAAGGCCAAGACCGGCACGCACGGCATGGGCCGCAACCGCACGGGCGCCGGCGGCGCCGACGTGACGCTGAAGGTTCCGGTCGGCACCCAGATCTTCGAGGAAGACAGCGAGACGCTGATCGTCGACATGGTCGCCGAAGGCCAGCGCTACCGGCTTGCCGCCGGCGGCAATGGCGGCTTCGGCAATGCCCATTTCAAGTCCGCCACCAACCAGGCGCCAAGCTGGGCCAACCCCGGCCTCGAAGGCGAAGAAAAAACCATCTGGCTGCGGCTGAAGCTGATCGCCGATGCCGGCCTCGTCGGCCTGCCCAATGCCGGCAAATCGACCTTCCTTGCCGCCTGCACCCGGGCGCGGCCGAAGATCGCCAATTACCCCTTCACCACGCTGCACCCGAACCTCGGCGTCGCCACCATCGACGGCAACGAGTTCATCATCGCCGACATTCCCGGCCTGATCGAAGGCGCGCATGAAGGCGTTGGTATCGGGGACCGTTTCCTCGGCCATGTCGAGCGCACGCGCGTGCTGCTTCACCTCGTCTCGGCCCAGGAAGAAGACGTCGCCAAGGCCTACAAGACCGTGAAACACGAACTCGTAGCCTATGGCGGCGGGCTCGAAGACAAACCCGAGATCGTCGCGCTGTCGCAGATCGACGTGCTCGACGAGGACGAATTGAAGGTGAAGGCCAAGGCGCTGGCAAAGGCCTGCGGCGAGCAGCCTCTCCTGCTTTCGGCCGCCACCAGCAAGGGCATGACCGAGGCATTGCGGGCGCTACGCACCGTCATTGTCGCGGCAAAGTCCGGAGAAGAGACCGCCTGACATGACGAAGACCCGCAAGCCGCTTCAGAAGTATCGCCGGGTCGTCATCAAGATCGGGTCGGCCCTGTTGGTCGATCGCGCGACCGGGCTGAAAAAGGCCTGGCTCGACGCCATGTGTGCCGACATCGCCGCCCTCAGGGCCAAGGGCGTCGACGTGCTCGTCGTCTCCTCCGGCGCCATCGCGCTCGGCCGCACCGTACTGAAACTCCCTTCTGGCGCGCTAAAACTCGAGGAAAGCCAGGCGGCCGCGGCCGTCGGCCAGATCGCGCTTGCCCGCGCCTGGTCGGAAAGTCTTTCGACAGACGCGATCGTCGCCGGCCAGGTGCTACTGACGCTCGGCGACACCGAGGAGCGTCGACGCTATTTGAATGCCCGCGCCACGATCAACCAGCTGCTGAAGCTCGGCGCCGTGCCGATCATCAACGAGAACGATACGGTGGCGACCACCGAAATCCGCTATGGCGACAACGACCGCCTGGCCGCCCGCGTCGCCACCATGGTCGGCGCTGACCTCCTGGTGCTGCTTTCCGACATCGACGGCCTCTATACGGCGCCGCCGCATCTCGACCCCGATGCCCGTTTCCTCGACACGATCGCGGAGATCACGCCCGAGATCGAGGCGATGGCAGGGGGGGCTGCCTCCGAGCTGTCGCGCGGCGGCATGCGCACCAAGATTGATGCCGGCAAGATCGCAACCACCGCCGGCTGCTCCATGATCATCGCCTCGGGCAAACCCAACCATCCGCTGGCGGCCATCGAGGAAGGCGCTCGCTCGTCCTGGTTTGCACCATCGGGCTCACCGGTGACCGCACGCAAGACCTGGATTGCCGGGCAGCTGCTGCCGGCCGGCACGCTCGCCATCGATGCCGGCGCCGAGGAGGCGCTGCGCTCCGGCAAGAGCCTGCTGCCTGCCGGCGTGCGCGAAGTGAAGGGCACCTTCAGCCGCGGCGACACCATTGCCATTCTCGGCGCAGCGGGCCGCGAAATCGCCCGTGGTCTTGCCGGCTATGACGCCGACGAGGCTCGCCAGATCGCCGGCAAGAAATCCGCAGAGATCGCGGCGATCCTCGGCTATGCCGGCCGCGCCGCCATGGTGCATCGCGACGATCTGGTGATGACCGGCAAGCGCGCCGACGAGAAGGACGGCCGGAGGGATGAAGTCCATGCTTGATGAAGTCAGGAATAAGGATGACGTCGAAGGCGTCATGCTGGAGATCGGCCGCCAGGCGAAGGCGGCAAGCCGGCCGCTTGCCGTCGCCACCGCCGAACGCAAGCATGCGGCCCTCGTTGCCATGGCCGAGATCATCGTCAATCGCCGCGACGAGATTCTTGCCGCCAACGCGATCGATCTTGAAAACGCCCGCCAGTCCGGCATCGCCGCGTCCTTCATCGACCGCCTGACGCTGACGGAGAGCCGGATCCGCGACATGGCCAACGGCATTCGCGCGATTGCCGACCTCAAGGATCCGGTTGGCGACGTCATTGCCGAGTGGGATCGCCCCAATGGCCTGCACATCGAGCGCGTGCGTACGCCGCTCGGCGTCATCGGCGTGATCTACGAAAGCCGCCCGAACGTGACGGCAGATGCCGGTGCACTGTGCCTGAAGGCGGGCAATGCCGTCATCCTGCGGGGCGGCTCCGACAGCTTCCATTCCTCGCGCGCCATCCATGCCTGCCTCGTCGAAGGCCTGAAGGCTGCTGGCCTGCCCGAGCATGCGATCCAGATGGTGCCGGTTGCCGATCGCGCTGCCGTCGGCGCCATGCTCTCGGGCCTCGGTGGCACGATCGACGTCATCGTTCCGCGCGGCGGAAAAAGCCTCGTCGCACGGGTCCAGAACGAGGCGCGCGTGCCGGTGTTCGCCCACCTCGAAGGCCTCTGCCACATCTATGTCGACGCATCCGCTGATCTCGCCATGGCCGAAAAGATCGTCGTCAATGCCAAGATGCGCCGCACTGGTATCTGCGGTGCCGCCGAGACACTGCTGATCGACAGCAATGCTGCGGACAAGCTGGCAAGGCCGCTACTTCAGGCGCTGCTCGCAGCCGGCTGCGAAGTGCGGGTGTCCGAAGAGCTTGCCGGAACCATCGATGGCTTGCGGCCGGCGACGGACGCGGATTGGTCGACGGAATATCTCGACGCGATCATCTCTGTCCGACTGGTGGACGGGATTTCCGGCGCGATCGAACATATCAACACCTGGTCCTCGGCGCATACCGAGGCGGTAATCGCCGAGGATGCCGATGTCGTCGAGCGCTTCTTCGCCGAAATCGATTCCGCCATCCTGCTGCACAATGCCTCCACCCAGTTTGCCGATGGCGGCGAATTCGGCATGGGCGGCGAGATCGGCATTGCCACCGGCAAGATGCACGCCCGCGGCCCCGTTGGCGTCGAGCAGCTGACATCGTTCAAGTATCGCGTGCGCGGCGCCGGACAGGTCAGGCCCTGACGTGACGTCCAGCGAAGTGAACGGCCGCTATCTGCGCATGCCCCATGTCGAAAGCGGCATGGTGGTCGGCCTGTTCGGCGGCTCGTTCAATCCGCCGCATCAGGGGCATGTGCTGGTCGCCGAAACGGCGATCCAGCGCCTCGGCCTCAACCAGCTCTGGTGGATGGTCACCCCCGGAAACCCGCTGAAGAACCACAATAATCTGGCGCCGCTTGCCGATCGCATCGCGCTCAGCGAGAAGATCGCCCCGAATCCGCGCATCAAGGTGACCGCCTTCGAAAAGGCGCTGGGGCAGAGCTATACCGCTCGCACGCTCGAGATGGTAAAGGCCCGCAACCGCGATATCCGCTTCGTCTGGATCATGGGGGCCGACAACCTGCGCAGCTTTCACCGCTGGCAGAATTGGCAGAAAATCGCCCGCACGTTTCCGATCGCCGTCATCGATCGGCCGGGCTCGACGCTTGCCTATCTCTCCTCGCGCATGGCCAAGACTTTCGACTATGCCCGCATCGACGAAGACGATGCCCGGCGCCTTGCTTTTCACCCGGCACCCGCCTGGACCTTCATACACGGGCCGCGCTCCTCGATGAGTTCGACGGCACTTCGATCCGCCAGAACGGCGTGAAATCGAATGATTCATTTCTCGTGTCTTGAAACCGTTCTGGTTTGATGCCTACATTTACTGACGGTTCGAGCGAAACAGTCGAATCGGAAGTGCCTGTTCTGTTCACCTGGAAAGGAAAAACCCTGACAACAGCACACGCCAAGGGATATGCGGCCTCCGCGTTCCCACGCAGCACGGGATCTAGCGACGAAGCCGCTGTCCGTGCGCTTCAACTGGTCCTCGAAAGCCTAGAGGACTCGAAGGCAGAAGATATCGTTACCATCAACATTGCCGGCAAGTCGGCGCTGGGGGACTTCATGGTCGTTGTCTCCGGGCGATCGAGCAGGCATGTGGCGGCGATTGCCGACCATCTGACCACGGACCTGAAGGACGAGGGCTTCGGCAACGCCCGCGTCGAAGGTCTGGAAACGGGTGACTGGGTGCTGATCGATACCGGCGATGTGATCATTCACATCTTCAGGCCGGAAATCCGGGAGTTCTACAACATCGAGAAGATGTGGGCGACACCGGAGATCGAGGACGGCACGCTGCATTGAGATCGCACGGTTCGTCGGGCGTCTGAGCCGCCGCACGCACCGTATTGCGATCATACATATTGGGAATGTGGCTGTCATCGCCGAAGCGGCGTTCGCAGCCAGGATAATTGTTGCGACTGATCGTAGCTTGCAGCGCCGCGTCTGGCATGACGTGCAAATGTCGCTGTAACGCTTTAGTGCGCTGCATGACCTTCTCCTTGAATCGACCCCGGTTTCAGGAGGTGTGCAGCAGTGCGGTCCAGCGCAGGCGGAGACGGATTGGGTCATGCGTATCGGACTTTTCGCAGTCGGCCGCCTCAAGGCGGGGCCGGAAAAGGATCTTGCGGCCCGCTATCTCGATCGTTTTGCCAAGGCCGGTCCGGCGATCGGTCTCGAGCTTTCCCGCGTGGTCGAAGTCAACGAAAGCCGCGCCTCCAACTCCGATACGCGCAAGCGGGAGGAGGCAGCCCAGCTTGAAAAAGCGCTCACTGACGGCAGTCTGCTGGTGCTGCTTGACGAACGCGGCAAGGCGCTCGATTCCGAAGGCTTCGCATCGCTGCTCGGCAGTTTTCGCGATAGCGGCAAACGCGACCTGATGATCGCGATCGGCGGCGCCGACGGGCTCGACCCTGGCCTTCATTCGCGCGCCGACGCCGTGCTCAATCTCGGCAAGATGACCTGGCCGCATCAGCTGGTGCGCATTCTGATCGCCGAACAGCTCTATCGCGCCGTGACCATCCTTTCCGGACATCCCTATCACCGTGTCTGAGACGCGCCATGCACCGGCGATAACGAGAATATGTGTTGGTCGCATCCGCCAAATCAGATTAGGCTTTTTGAGGAGAGCGTCACGCACCGGGGAAAGATGCCCGGCGAGCGCTCAGAAACGTTGAAACTGCGCATGACGCTTTCCGAAAATCGGTTCCGGTTGGCGGAAGTAAGCGCGAAGCATTTCCAGTTGGATGCATAGGGACGAATGACGCGCCGAAGCATGATGAGCGCTTTCAGCAAGATCGGTGGCGAAGCATGGCGGCCCGGCCGCAGTGCGGCGCTGCTGGCGCTTGTGCTTGTTGCTGCGCTTCCGGCAGCCGCCCAGGATGCACCGGCGACGCCAGCGGCATCAGCGGCGGACCAGCAGCAGGGGCCGCCCGATCCGGCGGCAAACCTGACGCTTCGTCGAGACAGCACCCGCAGCGAGCTCGATGCGCTGTCGAAAACCATCACGCTGTCGCAGGAGCGCGCCGACGAGCTGGCGGCGACCATCGCCGAGATCGACAAAAACAATGAGGCATTGCGCGCCGCCATCGTCGATTCTGCCAGGAAGCGGCAGGGTCTGGAGCAGCAGATCGTCGATGGAGAGAAGAAGCTGAGCGAGTTGCGCTCCAAGGAAGATACCGTGCGCCGATCGCTGCGCGCCCGGCGTGGGGTGCTTGCCGAAGTGCTCGCCGCACTTCAGCGCATGGGCCGCAACCCGCCGCCGGCGATCCTGGTGACGCCTGAGGATGCGCTCGGCTCCGTTCGCAGCGCCATTCTGCTCGGCGCTGTCGTACCCGGAATTCGCGAGGAAACGGACAACCTCGTCGCCGACCTGAAGGCGCTCGCCGATATCAGAACCGGCATCGGCAAGCAGCGCGAAGAGCTGACGGCAGCGATGACGGCCAATGCCGAGGAAGAGCGTCGCATGTCGATGCTCGTGGCCGAAAAGGAAAAACTGCGCCAGAAAAGTGCGGCCGAACTCGCCGCCGAACAGCGCAAGGCGCAGGAACTCGCCTCGCAGGCGACCAATCTCGAAGGCCTCATCGGTTCGCTCGAAAATGACATCGCTTCGGTGCGCGACGCGGCTGCCGCCGCACGCGCGCAGGAAGAGGAACGCCTGCGCATGAGCGAGGCCGAGCGCGAAGCGGCGCGGGAGCTCGCCCGGAGCGCCGTGCCCGACAAAAACCGCATTGCGCCAGCATACGTGTTCTCGGAGCTGAGGAATAAGCTTGCCTATCCGGCCGCGGGATCGCTTTTGCGAAAGTTCGGTGATGCCGATGGTACAGGGCACTCCCTGCAAGGGATCATGTTGGAAACCAACCCCGGCGCGCTGGTGACTGCGCCGTCAGATGGCTGGATCGTCTATGCAGGCAATTTCCGCAGTTATGGGCAGATGATCATTCTCAATCCGGGCGACGGCTACCATGTTGTGCTGTCGGGCATGGAGAAGGTGAGCGTACAGACCGGACAATTTGTCGTGGCGGGTGAACCGCTTGCGACGATGGGTGCGAAAAGAGTCGCAAGTGCTGCGGCCTTGGCGCTGGAAACCGACCGGCCGACGCTTTACATTGAATTCCGAAAAGACGGAAAACCGGTTGATTCCCGACCATGGTGGACCGCAGCAGAGGTTGGAAAGGCGCGAAATGATACGTAGGGCTTCACTTGTTCTGGTCGGGGCGCTGATGGGTGCGACCGCTATGGGCGTCATTTATTCGGCTGTCGTTCCGGCCGTCGCGGCCAATACCTCGACTTATCGCGAGCTGGCGATTTTTGGTGACGTGTTTGAGCGCGTGCGCGCGCAGTACGTCACCCCTCCGCAGGATGACAAGCTGATCGAGAATGCCATCAATGGCATGCTCTCTTCGCTTGATCCGCACTCGAGCTACATGAACTCGACCGACGCCGAGGACATGCGCACCCAGACCCGCGGCGAATTCGGCGGCCTCGGCATCGAAGTGACGATGGAAGACGACCTCGTCAAGGTCACGAGCCCGATCGACGACACGCCCGCGGCCCGCGCCGGCGTTCTCGCCGGTGACTTCATTTCCAAGATCGACGGCCAGGACGTTCGTGGCCTGAAGCTTGAAGATGCGGTCGAGAAGATGCGTGGCGCCGTCGGCACCCCGATCAAGTTGACGATCCTGCGCAAGGGCGCCGACAAGCCGATCGAACTGTCGATCGTGCGTGACGTGATCGCCGTTCGCGCCGTCAAGTTCCGCACCGAAGGCGACGTCGGCTATCTTCGCGTGATCTCGTTCACCGAGAAGACCTACGACGACCTGAAGAAGGGCATCGAGAAGATCAAGTCCGAAGTACCGGCCGACAAGCTGAAGGGCTATGTCCTTGACCTGCGCCTCAACCCGGGCGGTCTGCTCGACCAGGCGATCAACGTTTCCGACGCCTTCCTGGAGCGTGGCGAGGTCGTTTCGACCCGCGGCCGCAATCCGGACGAGACCCGCCGCTTCAACGCGACGCCTGGCGATCTGACCGACGGCAAGCCGGTGGTCGTTCTCGTCAATGGCGGCTCGGCTTCCGCATCGGAAATCGTTGCCGGCGCCCTGCAGGACCTGAAGCGCGCGACCGTGCTCGGCACGCGCTCCTTCGGCAAGGGCTCGGTACAGACGATCATTCCGCTCGGCGAAGCAGGCGCTCTGCGCCTGACGACGGCGCTCTACTACACGCCGTCGGGCAAATCGATCCAGGGAACGGGCATCACGCCCGACATCAAGGTCGAACAGCCACTGCCGCCGGAACTGCTTGGCAGGGTCGAAGCCCAGGGCGAATCCGATCTGCGTGGCCACATCCAGGGACAGAGCGAAACCGACGAAGGTTCCGGCTCGGTCGCCTATGTACCGCCGGAAACCAAGGACGACCTGCAGCTCAACTACGCGCTTGACCTCTTGCGCGGCAAGAAGACCGATCCGGCCTTCCCGGCAAGCCCGGAGCAGGCAGAGCTCAAGAAGTAAGCCATTGAAGGCGCCGGGCTGGTCAACCCGGCGCCTTTATACTATGTGGGCTGCAGGTGCTGCCGGAAACCGCCGATTCTCTTAAAAACGGCGCATCCCTCACCGGCAACTCTCCTTCAGGTCGACCGAGGCTCCGTTTGGGAACAGATCTCAATGCCCCCCTTGGCCAGAACCGCCGGGAAAAGACCGCGCCAAGACGCGACCGTCGTCGCCTTCTCAGCTATTCCCTTGTCGGCATCTTTGCCCTTTCCATAATCGGCCTTTCCGTCTGGAACGCCGTCGCTCCGGATGGGTTGCGCAGGCAGGCGTCCGAACCGGGTATGGTTGGGCCGGAACCGGCCGAAACGGCACAAAAGACACCCAATTCCACAAGCGGGCAAGCATCGAACACCAGCGGCGGCACGCTGAAGCCGGGCACCGCCTTCTCCGGCGCTCATGTCGAGGAAACCCTGACAAACGACGGCGCGACCGTCACCAAGTTCACGCCGCGCCAACGCGACGGCAGCGGGCCTGCGCTGATCAATGTCGGCCCGATCCGCGGCCAGGACCCGCGCATGGCCGCCCTTCCGAATGACGACCTGCTGGAAGACAGCGCTGAGGGCCGGCTACCGATCACCGCCGCCGACGGGCTGCGGCCGATGGATCAATATGCCCGACCCTGGTCGGGTGCACGCGGCACCCGTATCGCGCTTGTGATCGGCGGCCTTGGCCTCAGCCAGACCGGCACGCAGAAGGCCATCCGCGACCTGCCGCCCGACGTCACCCTCGCCTTTGCCGCCGCCGGCAACAGCCTGCAGCGCTGGATGCAGGAGGCAAGACGCAGCGGCCATGAGATCCTGCTGCAGATCCCGATGGAGCCTTTCGATTACCCCGACAACGATCCGGGACCGCGCGCGCTCCGCCTCTCGCTTGGTTCGACGAAGAACCTGGCCGAACTGCACAAGAACATGGCGCAGATCACCAACTACACCGGCATCATGAACTATCTCGGTGGGCGCTTTCTCTCCGATGCCGATGCTCTCGAACCGGTGATGCGCGATCTCGGCAAACGCGGCGTGCTTTTCCTCGACGACGGCACGTCGGCGCAATCGCTGTCCGGCAAGCTTGCCGATGCCTTTGACGTTCCGCATGGCTTCGCCGACATGACCGTCGACAGCGAGCTCAGCCGCAGCGCCATCCTGAAAAAACTCGACGAGCTGGAACGCATCGCCCGGCGCAACGGTACAGCCATCGGTGTCGCCTCCGCATTCGACGAGAGCGTGGCCGCCATCGCCCAGTGGGCCGGCGAGGCGGAAGGGCGCGGCATCGAGATCGTCGGCGTTTCAGCACTCGTCAAGGACCCGCAGCAGAGATAGGTCAAGCGTGCCTTGAGCGCCGCGCGTCTTATTGGACGCGCAAAGGTCGCTGTAGCACTTTGAATTGCTGCATGTAGGGCGCCATGTCAGAAGCCCAGCGCCTCAGGCGAGGCGCACGAAATCATTGCGAACCCGAAAGATGGGTGCGATGAGACTTCACAAAGGTTCGAACACTTCAGGGCCATACGCTGCCGTGCGCGAGCAGTGGGTCACGCCTTGAGCCAGGAGAGGACAGCGGATGAGCAAGCATAACGACAAGAACCTACGGGCCGAAGACCTGCCCTATCGCCCCTGTGTCGGCGTCATGGTGCTGAACCGCGCCGGCCTCGTCTGGGCCGGCCACCGGATCGCCGTCGGCAATTCCGAATATGACGGCTCGCCGCAGCAATGGCAGATGCCGCAGGGCGGCATCGACAAGGGCGAGGATCCGCTGAAGGCCGCCTATCGCGAGCTCTATGAAGAGACCGGCATGCGCACGGTTTCGCTGCTCGCCGAGGCACCGGGCTGGATCAACTATGACCTGCCTTCACACCTGATCGGCATCGGCCTCAAGGGCAAATTTCGTGGCCAGACGCAGCGCTGGTATGCCTTCCGCTTCGAGGGCGACGAGAACGAGATCGCCATCAACCCACCGCCGGGCGGCCACGAACCGGAATTCGACGCCTGGGATTGGAAGCCGATGCGCGACCTGCCGGAGATGATCGTACCGTTCAAGCGCAAGGTCTATGAGGAGGTCGTTGCCGCCTTCGCCCACCTGGCGCCGTAACTACGCCTTTCGCAACAGGGGCCGGGTCTGCGCTGACATCGACCTTTCGCGGGGGACCCAGCCGACAACACGCACACCGCAAAGCGATGCCCTGGCATCCGTCGCAGATTGCGAGCTGCCAGCGGACGATAGGCGGCCGCTCGCAGCGCGCGCTTTTGGTCTTGCGATTGCCGCGGCAACCCTCACCGACCGCCTGGTTCCGGTTGAGGTTTTGCCCTGCCCGGCAGCAATGCCACTCTGGGGCCGATCGCCAATATCCGGCAGGTTGGTATCGAGCAGGCGCCGGCCGGCCCGATACCAATTCGGTGCAGGGCGCATCGCCGTTTGAAGACGCATGGAGAAATGCGCTCGAGCCTGAGGGTTCACAGACCCCCACCGGGCTCTTTGAGGGTCTGCATGCGGGCGAACCGTCAGCCCGCGCGCCCATTCTTTAGAGCGTTTCCGATTTAGACGGAACCGCACAAACGCTCTATCTCTTTGTTTTTACGCATTTCCTGACGGAAAACCGCTTCGCACTTTTCCTGGAAATGCTCTAAGCGCGTCAGGCAACGGGGCGCCATAGATCGTCTTGGCCCGAAAACCAGAAAGCCGCCGAGGTGATCGGCGGCTTTCTCGTGTGAATGGTGCGAGACGCTCAGTCGATCTCGGCTTCGTTGGCCGGTGCTGCGTTGAGCTGGCCGTATTTCGCTTCGCCGATGGCTTCGAGCAGTTCGAGTTGGGTCTCGAGGAAGTCGATATGACCTTCCTCATCAGCAAGCAGCTCTTCGAACAGCTTCATGGAGACGTAGTCTCCGGCGTCATGACAGATGTCGCGTGATTTCTTGTAGGCCGTGCGGGCATCGTATTCGCCGGCGAGATCCGCCTTCAGCACTTCCTTGACGTTCTGGCCGATGCGCAGCGGTCCGACCGTCTGCAGGTTCGGATGACCTTCGAGGAAGATGATGCGCGCGACGAGCTTGTCGGCATGATGCATTTCTTCAATCGACTCGGCACGTTCCTTCTTGGCAAGGAGCGTGTAGCCCCAATCTTCGAGAAGGCGGAAATGCAGCCAGTATTGGTTGACGGCGCCGAGTTCGAGATAGAGCGCTTCGTTAAGCTGCTCGATGACCTTTTTGTCGCCTTTCAAAATCCGCCCTCCGGTTGTCTTCATGGAATTGTTTGAGGCGGGCCATGAAATCAAATATCTCGACATCCGTCGAGTCGCGACGGCCGTGATATTGCTCGGTGGTGCGGATGATGATGTCGACGACGTTGGGGAAACAGCCGCAGCAGCGACCGCGTTTTTCCATCGCGTGATAGACTTTCGCCGGCACGATCAGCTGCCAACAGTCTTCATCGAGAAGGCTGACAATCATGTCCTCGATCTCTTTTTCCGTGATGAAATTGCAGCTGCAAACCAGCATGTCGTCTTGCCTGTGAAACGCAACGTCCTGAATTCGCTCATAAAGCAAAAGAGGACATTTATTGTCAACAAAAAACTCCACAAGCGGAACTTGCACGCAGATTAGAACGAATCTAAACATGACAAAAAACATCGTATTTTCAGAATATTAGCGTAGCATTGATGACCTTTCTTTCTGTGGATTTCCGGCGATTGCCGCAGGATACTGCGACATTTTTACGCAGGAAGACCAACGTGAGTGGCCGAAATCCGGTACGGCAAGCCCAGCTCCGGAAGGACGGGTCATGAAACGGCTGTGAGGGACCGAGCCTTCGAAGCCAAGCCGAGCCCATCGTGTCTGTTCATCAATGGAAGTTGCGGCCTTTCGGCATGACGTCGGCAATTTCGGTCGCGACGGCCTGATGATCGGCGCCGGCGGCACGGCGGGCAGCCGCAAGGCGCAGTTCCTTCAGCACCTTCTTATCGCGCGCGTCGGCCGTCGGTCGCAGCACCTCGTCGGCACGATCGTTGGCGCCGAAGCGGCGCTCCTCCTTGCGCAACAGCCCGAGCATCGGGGTCATATCCTCGATATACTCCGCCACCACGTGGATGACCTCGCTTTCACGCTGGAGCCGGCCGCGGATCTTGACGAGACGCGCACCCATGATCACCGGCCGGTATTTTTCAAAAACCTTCGGCCAGACGATGGCATTGGCGACGCCGGTCTCGTCCTCGATCGTCATGAAGATCACGCCCTTGGCCGAGCCTGGACGCTGGCGAACGAGCACCAGCCCGGCAACCGTCACTCTTCGGCCGACGGGTGCCGTGGCAAGCGCGCGGTTTTCGACCAGCCCCTGCCCCGAAAACTCCGCCCGGAGGAAAGAAACCGGATGCGCCTTCAGCGAGAAGGAGAGATAGCGGTAATCGTTGATGACCTGCTCGCCCTCCAGCATCACCGGCAGCGAAACTGCCGGCTCCAGCTGGAATTCGTCCTGCGTCGCCTGCTCGAAGAGCGGCAACCGCTCGGCAGCACTTTTCTCATCCAGCGCCTTTACCGCCCAAAGCGCGTTGCGGCGATCGAGCCCGATCGAACGGAACGCATCCGCATCGGCAAGCTTCTCCAGCACGGAGCGCGGCAATCCCGAGCGCAGCCAGAGATCGCGAACCGAGGTATAGCCCCGGCCGCGATGGGCGATAAGCTTGTCCACGATCTCCATCTCTCTCAGCCCCTTGACCTGGTTGAAGCCGAGGCGGATGGCCTTTTCCGTCTTGATCACACCCAGCATGTCCCGATGGCGCGGCTCCACCGCACCACGATCATGCCCGCCCCTCTCGAGGTCCGCATCCCAATTCGAATGGTTGATATCGACAGGCAGCACCCGCACGCCATGTTCGCGCGCGTCCCGCACCAATTGGGCGGGAGCGTAAAAGCCCATCGGCTGTGAGTTCAGAAGTGCTGCGCAGAAGACATCGGGATAATAGGTCTTCAGCCATGAAGAGACATAGACGAGCAGCGCGAAGGACGCAGCATGGCTTTCGGGAAAGCCGTATTCGCCAAAGCCTTCGATCTGCTTGAAGCAACGTACGGCGAAATCTCTGTCGTAGCCATTGTTGACCATGCCCTCGACCATCCTTTGCTCGAAGGTGTGGATGGTGCCGGTTCGCTTGAAGGTCGCCATTGCCCGCCTGAGCTGATCGGCCTGGCCCGGCGTGAAATTTGCCGCGGTAATAGCGATCTGCATCGCCTGTTCCTGGAACAAAGGCACACCAAGGGTCCGCTCCAGAACCACTTCCAGCTCCTTGCTCGGATATTCGATGGGTATGTTGCGATTGCGCTGCTCCCGCCGCTTCAGATAGGGATGCACCATGTTGCCCTGGATCGGTCCGGGCCGCACGATCGCCACCTCGATGACGAGATCATAGAAGACACGAGGCCTGAGCCGCGGCAGCATGCTCATCTGAGCCCGGCTCTCGATCTGGAAGACGCCGATCGTATCGGCCCGGCAGATCATGTCGTAGACGTCATCCTGCTCATCCTTGAACAGCGTGTGCAGGTCTTTCCTCACGCCGTAATGCCGCTCCATCAGCTTGAACGCCCGGGCGATGCAGGTCAGCATGCCGAGCGCCAGCACGTCGATCTTCAGGATCTTCAGCGTATCGAGGTCGTCCTTGTCCCACTCGATCATGTAGCGGTCGGGCATCGCCGTGTTCATGATCGGCACCACCTCGTCGAGCCGATCGCGGGTGATGACGAAACCGCCGACATGCTGAGAGAGATGGCGGGGAAAGCTCATCAGCGCGGTGGCATAGTCGAGCACTCGCACCGTCGTTGGATCCTTGACATCGAGACCGGCGGCCTTGGCCTCCCGTTCCGACAGGTCGGCGGCCGACCAACCCCAGACCGAACCGGCAAGCGCCGATTGCACGTCCTCGGAAAAGCCGAAGGCTTTGGCCGTTTCGCGACCGGCCGACCGCGCCCGGTAGCTGATGACGGCGGCCGTAAGCCCCGCATGCTCCTTGCCGTACGTCCTATAGATATGCTGGATCACCTCTTCCCGCTTCTCGTGCTCGAAATCGACATCGATATCCGGCGGCTCGTCACGCTCCGTCGACAGGAACCGGTCGAAAAGCAGCGTCGTCGAAAGCGGATCGACCTCGGTGATGGCAAGGCAGTAGCAGACCGTCGAATTTGCCGCCGAGCCGCGGCCCTGGCAGAGAATGTCGACGCTTCGCGCATATTCCATGATGTTGCGCACGGTGAGGAAGTAGGGCTCATAGCGCTTGCTGGCGATCAGCTCGAGCTCGTATTCGATCTGGGTCGAGACCTTCGCGGGAATGCCTTCGGGATAACGCACATGGGCGCCTTCCATCGTCAGCCGCCTGAGGGTCTGTGTCGTCGTCTCGCCTGCAAAACTCTCATCGGGATATTGGTATTCGAGTTCCGCCAAAGTGAAATTCAGCCGGCGGAAAAAATGCCCGGTATTGGCGATCGCCTCGGGGTAGTCGCGAAAGATGCGCGCCATTTCCGCCGGTGGTTTCAGATGGCGTTCGGCATTCGCCTGAAGCCGGAACCCCGCCTGCGCCACCGTCACATGCTCGCGTATGGCGGTGACGATATCGGCCAGCGGCCGGCGCGCCGGCGCGTGAAACAGCGGACTGTTGGTGGCGATCAGCCTCGTGCCCACGTTGCGGGCGATGGTCGCCAGCCCGGCAAAGACAAGCTGATCGAAACCGTCATAGCGCGGCACCAGCGCCAGATAGAGCCGGTCGGCAAAATGCGGCTTCAGCCGCTTGAGAAATTCCGCAAGGTTTTTAGCCTCCGACGCCCCGATCACCGGGTCGGGCAGGACGGCAATCAGGATATCCTCGCCCCATTCGACAAGGTCGGTCTCGTAGAGCGTACAGGTGCCTTTCTTCGCCCGCAGGTTTCCAGCACTCAGCATGCGGCAGAGATTGCCCCAGCCCCGACGGTTGCGCGGATAGGCGAGCACATCCGGGATGTCTTCGGCAAAGGAAAGCCGGGCGCCGGGCTGGAAGGAAAACGCCTCCACCTTGGCCTGCGCATGAGCGCGCACCACGCCCGCCACCGTATTGCGATCGGCAACGCCAAGGCCGGAAATACCAAGGCGGCTGGCGGCAACGATCATTTCGCCCGGATGGGAGGCTCCTTCGAGGAAGGAGAAATTCGACCAGGCGCCGATCTCGAAATAGGGCGTGCTCATGCGAAGACCCCATGCATGAACCAGCGCGGCTGTGCGGGCCCGCCATAATGCCCTTCTCGAAACAGCCAGAAGCGCCGGCCTTTTTCATCCTCCACCCGGAAATAATCCCGCTCGGCCGCCTTTTCGCCATCGACCCACCATTCGGCCGCGATCCGTTCAGGACCCTCGGCGCGCGCTATGCGATGAAGGCTCCGCCGCCAGCGAAAGCTTCTGGGCGGGCCCTCCGGCACCTCGGCCACCGCCTCCACCGGCTCCGGACTTTGGAACAGCCGCTGCGGTCGAACGGAAGCCATCCTAAGGCAGGCCGGAACAGTGGAAGCGGCTTCCTCGACCGTCTTCAGCATTTCCACATCCGCAAGCGGCTGAAAGGCGGCGGCACGCTCCGGCACGTGGCTCTGCGACAGGACGGGCAGAAACAGGCTTTCTGCGCCCAGCCGCGCCATGACCCTGTCGGCAAAGGCCGCAAGCGGCTGCTGCCGATCCGGCGTGCCGGAAAAATCCTCCTGCATCACCTCGTATTTTTCGCTTTTGGGAACCGACAGCCGCAGGATCTCGAAACCGAAACCGGCATCGAGATCCTCGTGCACCGCCTGCAGCCGCTCGCGGAAAAGGCCGGCAATGCGGCTCGGTTCAATCAGCGGCGAAGACGTTCCGGCAGCGATGCGAAAGACCCGGCCGTCGACGCGAAACAGCAGCAGTTCGAACAGCCGTCCGCCTTCGCCGCGCTTTTCCAGCTCCGGCTTCAGCCTTGCTGCCAGCTCCTGCGTCAGGCCGAGAATATCGTCCTCACCCTGGACCGGCTCGGAAAGCCGCCGCTCGGCCGAGAGGCTGGCAACGGGGAGCCGCGGCGAGAGCGGCTCGTCCTCCAGCCCCATGGCCTGATCGAGGCGCAGGAGCAGAATGGATCCGAAGCGGCGGGCAAGCGGCGCCCGCGGCGCCTCGATGATATCGCCGACCTGCTTGAGCCCGACCCGGCCGAGCGTTTCGATCATGTCGACTGGAAGCCTGAGGGCAGCCATCGGCAGTGGCGCAAGCACGCGTACGGCCTCCTCCGGAGCGATCACGCTTTGCGAGCCGAAGCGCGCCACCGCCCAGGAAAGCCCTGCCGAAGACGAGATCGCCGCACGCGCCTCGATGCCGAGATGAAAGAGCCGGGCGAGCAGGTCGTCGAGAAGCGATTTCTCGCCGCCGAGAAGATGGGCGCAGCCGGTAATGTCGAGATAAAGGCCGCTTTCGCCGTCGAGCGCCACCAGCGGCGTGTAGCGGCTGCACCAGTCCGCAAGCCCTTCCAGAAGGGCGCGATCCGCCGCCCGGTCGGCGGGCAGCACATCGACCTCGGGACACATGGCCCGCGCCTCGGCAACGCCCTGGCCCAACTGGAATCCTGATTTCTCGGCAAGGCCATCGAGCGCGACGAGGCGCATCGCATTCCTGACCCGGTCGGCAAAGACGACAGGCGGATGATCAGGACGCCCGCGGGAAAGCCAGGAGGTTCCCCAGCGGCTCCGCGCCACCCGGTCGGCCGGAAGATGCGGAAAGTCGAGCGACAGAATGCGCTGGTTGTGGGTCTGCCGCAGCAGCGGCTGGTAGGGGCTCGACGGGGTAAAAGCGGCGGTCATGGGGGTTCCACTCCAGGAAGAGGCCGACGGGAGCAGGAGACCTGCTTTTTTCGGCAATGACGTGAAAGACGGGATGGCCGATGCTGCCGCAAAGCATCGAACCGTCAGGGAGGGCGCGCTCGCGGGCGGGCGCCGGTTCGATATGAAGCCGGAAGAAGGCGCTGCTCGCCTCCTCGTGACCGGACTGACGCAGAAGAAGAAGAGGAATGCGTCCGGCGCGCGCGCGAACATGCAGGCGCCGGCTTTCGCTCAAGGCCAGCGATGCCGGATTGCCGCGAATTTCGAGAATGACGGCACAGAAGGCCGGGACGGAAAGCGCCGTCTCGGCGATCCACAGCGCGTCCTTCACCGTGCGCGGCAGGCTGAGGATCAGGCTTCGAATGTCGAGCCCGTAAGCCTTGAGACCAAGACCGTAGGGCAGGCCGGCCTCGGTCGAGGCCAGCGACTGGCTGACCCACAGAACCGGTGCCCCGGCATCGCCCTTTTGCTGGCGCGCCTGCTGACAAAGGGCGCTGAGCGCGGTTGCAAAACCGGCCGCAGCGCCGGCATCGCGCGTCTCGGAATTGCGGATCTCGGTCATACCCTCGAGCGGCAGGCCGCCCTCGAGGATATCGTCGAGTTCGGGAATGCCGAGCGGCAGGACCTTGCGGCCGGAGGACTGGTGACCTTCTTCCTTGCGCCGAAAGCCTGCGGGATCGGCCGCCTTGACCGCCTTCACGACGCCCGCAAGCCTGCGATTTTCGATCCTGGCTATGGTTTCGCGAAGCGAAAGAACGGTCTCCCGCTGCACGGCGTTCTCGGCCATGACGGTCAACTCCCATTTAAGATGTTCCTGTTATGTTCTTATAGATTCCAGAGCTGACCACATGAGTCAACAGCCAAGTTTAAGAATTTATTCCTCGCCCACCCCAGCCGGAATTCAACACTCGAAAAACAAAGGCAAAATCGCTATATGGAGGGCAACAAGGAGTGCCTATGGCCCGCATTGACCAGACCGATGATTGGCGGGAACGCCACGCACCGACGCTCACGACATTCGAACAACTCGCAGTGGAAGCCTACAGCCACCTGCCGCAGGAGTTCCGCCAACTGACGACCGACCTCATCATCGAGGTTGCCGATTTTCCAAGCGACGACGTCTTCGAGGACATGGCGCTGGAGACGCCGTTCGACCTGCTCGGCCTGTTCGAAGGCCGTGGCATCAGCGAACGTTTCACCATGGAGACAGGTGAGTTTCCGAACCGGATCATCCTTTATCGCCGCCCGATCATCGACTATTGGGCGGAAAACGAGGAAACGCTGGGCGACATCATCACCCATGTGCTGATCCACGAGATCGGCCACCATTTCGGCCTCTCCGACGACGATATGGAACGGATCGAGGCGAGCGTGGAGCACGTGGGCAACTAAGCCCCCATCCGCTCCGAGGCAGAGCCCCCGAAAAACAATCGGAAAACAAAAAAACGCTCCGGCCGGAAAGTCGAAGCGTTCCTGCTTTTTACTGTTCCGACAGCTTGATGTCGGGGTGGTAGTCCTTGCCTTCGACTTCCTTGAATACGGCCTGTCCGCATTGCATGTGCTGCGTATCCGCATTGAAGGCGTAGGTCGGTGAGCCGTGCAGGGACCAACCCTGGTTCAGTGCCGCCGTCACCTTATGGCAGAAGGACGCATCGTCGGGGCCGGTGAGGAAGCGGTAAAGTTTCAAAATCTTGCCTTTCGTTTTTCAATCATCTCCGCCTTGGCGGCGAGCTTCAGGGCCTGATCGAGATGCAGCCGCTCGATCATTCGGCCATGAAGATTGATGACACCTTTTTCCGCGTTCTCCGGCAGCGCGAAGGCGGCGATGATGGCGCGCGCCTCGTCGACGGCCGCCTGCTCGACGCCGAAGCGTTCGTTGGCCGGGCCGATCTGCAGCGGGTGGATCAGCATCTTGCCGTCATAGCCCATGTCGCGCCCCTGCCGGCACTCCTCGTCGAAACCGTCGGCGTCACGGAAATCGTTGAACACCGCATCGATGACGTCGAGACCGCTCCCGCGTGCGGCCAAAAGGATCTGCATCAGCCAGGGGATGAGGTACGGACGGCCGGGCCGGTCGGGAACACCGGTTTCCTTGCGCAGGTCGTTGAGGCCGACGACGAAACAATCGAGCCTGCCGCCGAAGGTGCGGCCGGTCTCGGCGATAACAGGCGCATTGACGACACCGCGCGGCGTTTCGATCATCGCCCAGAGACGCAACGCCTCCGGCGCATCGTTATCGGCCAGCCAGTCGGCGACGATCTGGATATCGGCCGGACTTTCGACCTTGGGCAGCAGGATTGCGTCAGGCTTTGCCGAAACGGCCGCCGCCAGATCCTGCTGGCCGAAGCCCGATCCGAGCGCATTGATGCGGATGATGACCTCACAATCCGGCCTGTTTTCGACGAGGTGGCGAACGAGGCCGTCCCGCGCCTCGGCCTTGCGCTCCGGCGCCACCGCATCCTCAAGGTCGAAGATCGCGGCATCGGCCGCAAGTTCCGCAACCTTGGCCAGTGCGCGGGCATTGTCGGCCGGCACTGAAAGCACCGAACGGCGCAGGCGAACGGGGTGATGTTCGATCGATTTTGTCATGCGGCCAGTTGTGCCCGCCTTTCCTTTTTTCCGCAAGACGAGGCGAACGGCCGCACCCCTCTTGCAAGCGGCGGCGGCAACACCCACATCCCGAGCAGAAAGGTGACGATCATGCAAAGCATACGTTCTGTTCTTTTTACGGCTCTCGCCATCACCATTACGCTGGCAGCCTTCGTCTTCACCGCATCGCTTGCGCTTGCGCTCGCCGGCATCGCCGCCGTTGTCGCGATCGGCAGCGCCATTGCCGCCCGGCTGAACCTGAAGCAGGCTCGAGCAACGGCCCGCCCGACCTCCGGCGCCGCCCCGCGCGAAATGCGCATCTGGAACGACGGTCGCGGCACGATCATCGATCTCTAGGCATCGATCTCCAGAGCGTTTCCGGTTTAGACGACGTCGCGGAAGCGCTCTATCTCCTTGTTTCTACGCACTTCCTGACGGGAACCGCTTCGCATTTTTCCCGAAATGCTTGAGTCTGCCCGACGCGGCAGCCCAATCTCGCTCGATTTTTTTGCGACACCCGTGTCGGCAAGACCCGCTTGCGTTCGTCCTTGGGTCAGGCCAGCAAAGGTCATGGCCACTGCATCATTCCCTCAACAGGAGCATGACATGGACAGCACGACGCAGAAAACAGACGCAAACCAGCTGCCGAAGGCCCTCAACGGCCTGGTGCCTTATCTCCAGGTCGACGGCGCGGCCAAGGCGGCGGAATTCTACAAGCACGCCTTCGGCGCAAAGGAAGCCTATCGGCAACCGGTCGACGACCAGGGCCGGACGATGCATATCCATCTCCACATCAACGGCAGCTCGCTGATGCTCAGTGACGCCTATCCGGAATACGGCCATGCCCTGGAAAAGCCGCAGGCCTTCAGCCTGATGCTGCCGGTCGACGACATCGACGCGTGGTGGAGCCAGGCGGTCGCCGCCGGCGCCGAAGTCGTGATGCCGATCGAATTGATGTTCTGGGGCGATCGCTACGGGCAGCTGCGCGACCCCTTCGGCGTGCTCTGGGCGCTGAACGCCCCAGTAAAAGCAGGCTAGAGTCAAGACAGGCTGAGACCGAAGCCAGACACCGGCCGATTTCGGCAAAACCCTCGGGCAAGGCGCCCAACGGATAAAACAACCGCGACAACACTTGCCGGGCAGGCGATTTCACCCGCCCGGCAAGCATCTTCGGGATAGATTTTCCTTCATTTCGGCGCAAAACTGATCTAAACGCTTACGCAACATTTCGCTGAAATCGAAGGCCTGAAGTTATGGAAAAGTTCGTCAAGCTCACCGGCGTCGCCGCTCCCCTCCCCGTCGTCAACGTCGACACGGACATGATCATTCCGAAGGATTACCTGAAGACGATCAAGCGCACCGGCCTCGGCACCGGACTTTTCGCCGAAGCGCGCTACAACGAGGACGGCTCGGTCAACCCGGATTTCGTGCTCAACAAGCCCGCCTACCAGAACGCCAAGATCCTGGTCGCCGGCGACAACTTCGGCTGCGGCTCCTCGCGCGAGCACGCACCGTGGGCGCTTCTCGACTTCGGCATCCGCTGCGTGATCTCGACCTCGTTCGCCGACATCTTCTACAACAACTGTTTCAAGAACGGCATCCTGCCGATCGTCGTCAGCCCGGAGAACCTGGACAAGCTGATGGACGACGCCTCGCGCGGCTCCAACGCCATCCTCTCGGTCGACCTGGAATCCCAGGAAATTACTGGTCCGGACGGCGGCACGGTCAAGTTCGAGGTCGATGCCTTCAAGCGCCACTGCCTGCTGAACGGCCTCGACGACATCGGCCTGACGCTGGAGAAGGCAACGGCCATCGACAGCTTCGAAAAGTCGACCACCGCCTCGCGCCCCTGGGCGTGAGCGACGGGATGACGCGCAAGCTCATCTCTTCCGGTTCGCCCTTCGAGAAGACGGCAGGCTATTCGCGTGCCGTCGCCAAGGGCGACTGGTGTTTCGTCTCCGGCACCACCGGCTACGACTACGCCACCATGACCATGCCGGAAACGGTGGAAGAGCAGGCGCACAATTGCCTGAAGACGATCGAGGGCGCGCTGAAAGAGGCGGGCTTCTCGCTCTTAGACGTGGTGCGCAATCACTACTACGTCACCGATGCCAGTTTCGCCGACCGGGTTTTTCCGATCTTCGGCGAGATGTTCGGCGAAATCCGCCCTGCCGCCACCATGATCGTCTGCGATCTCATCCGCCCGGAAATGCTGATCGAGATCGAGGTTACCGCCTTCCGCGGCTGACGTCTGACGGGTCGCAGCCAGCGGCAGTGACACCTGCACCGCTTATGCGCTACTGCAGAAGCATGACGACGGCCCTCGCCCGCAGGACCGTTTTCCGCATCACTATGACCGGAAGAAGCCCATGCAATTCGAAGGCACCGCCGACTATATCGCCGACAAGGACCTGATGATCGCCGTCAACGCCGCGATCCGGCTGGAACGGCCACTGCTCGTCAAGGGCGAGCCCGGCACCGGCAAGACCGAGCTTGCGCGGCAGGTTGCAGCTGCTCTGGGACTCGACCTGATCGAATGGAACGTCAAGTCGACGACCAAGGCGCAGCAGGGACTTTACGAATATGACGCCGTCTCGCGCCTGCGCGACAGCCAGCTCGGCGACGAGCGCGTCAACGACGTCAAGAACTACATCCGCAAGGGCAAGCTTTGGCAGGCCTTCGAGGCCGGGAAGCGTGTGGTGCTCTTGATCGACGAAATCGACAAGGCCGACATCGAGTTTCCGAACGACCTGCTGCAGGAACTCGACCGGATGGAGTTCCACGTCTACGAGACCAACGAGACGATCCACGCCCGCCAGCGGCCGATCGTCGTCATCACCTCCAACAACGAGAAGGAACTGCCGGACGCTTTTCTGCGCCGCTGCTTCTTCCACTATATCCGCTTTCCCGACGCAGACACGCTCGCCCGCATCGTCGAGGTGCACTATCCCGGCATCCGCAAGACGCTGCTTTCGGCAGCCCTTGCCGCCTTCTACGATATCCGCCAGGTGCCGGGGCTGAAGAAGAAGCCCTCGACCTCCGAAGCGCTCGACTGGATCCGCCTGCTCGTCGCCGACGAGATCGACCCGGCCGACCTGCGCGCCGATCCAAAGACCATGCTGCCGAAGCTGCACGGCGCGCTTCTCAAGAATGAGCAGGACGTCCACCTTTTCGAGCGCCTGGCCTTCATGGCACGCCGCGACGGATGAGACCGGCCAACAAGGTCCTGATCTACGCCACCTGGCGAGGGCATCTGCTCGTCTTCGACGAGCCGGACTTTCCCGATGTAGATCTGCAGGTCCCGGGCGGCACGATAGAACCGGGAGAAAGCCCTGAAGCGGCGGCCTTCCGCGAATTTGTCGAGGAGACCGGGCTGACGCCGCCGCCGGCATTATTGCCATTTAAAACGCAGGACTATCACTTCACGCAGAACGGCCGGAAAATCTGCCATCGCCGGCACTATTTCCATGGGCCGTTAGCCGGCGAACAAAAGGAACCCTGGCTGCACCGCGAAATGACGCCGGAGAGCGGTGGCCCGCCGATCCGCTTTCGCTTCTTCTGGCTCAGTCAGAGCGAGGCCGGCAAGCGGCTGGGATATGGCATGCAGAACGGTCTGGACTTGCTGCACCTAGCAACAGATTGCCCCTCACCCTAACCCTCTCCCCGCAAGCGGGGCGGGGGAACGCGGCGACCGCAACCTCATCACCTGCTGTAAGCCTGAAAGGGAGCCGAACGGCCGCGGCAATGTCCCTTCTCCCCGCCTGCGGGGAGAAGGTGGCGGCAGCCGGATGAGGGGCCAACCCACACGAATCGTTTTTCATTGACCCCCGCGGCCTTGCCGCGCTATCAAACAATCCGTGGTGATTTGGCCGGCCGGCTTGCAGCCACGTTAAACAAATCGCTAAAGGGCCGAGGAAACGTGGATTTTCCGAGGACCGGTCGCGATCAATCGCCGCCGGTTTTTTTGTATTGATCGAGTGGAAGCCCCATGCCCATCAAGATACCCGATACGCTGCCCGCATTCGAGACCCTCGCGACCGAGGGCGTGCGGGTGATGACCGAGACCGTGGCGATCCGTCAGGATATCCGCCCGCTCCAGATCGGGCTGCTGAACCTCATGCCGAACAAGGTCAAGACCGAGATCCAGATGGCGCGCCTCATCGGCGCCTCGCCGCTGCAGGTCGAGCTGTCGCTGATCCGCATCGGCGCGCACCGCGCGAAGAACACCTCCGAGGAACACCTGCTTGCCTTCTACGAGACCTGGGAGGAGGTGAAGGCCCGCAAGTTCGACGGCTTCATCATCACCGGCGCCCCGGTCGAAACGCTGGAATACGAGGACGTCACCTATTGGGACGAACTCAAGCGCATCCTCGACTGGACGACGACCAACGTGCATTCGACGCTGAACGTCTGCTGGGGCGCGATGGCGGCGATCTATCATTTCCATGGCGTGCCGAAATATCCGCTGAAGGAGAAGGCTTTCGGCGTCTACCGCCACCAGAACCTGCAGCCCTCCTCCGTCTATCTCAACGGCTTTTCCGACGATTTCGCCGTGCCGGTGTCGCGCTGGACCGAAGTGCGCCGCGCCGACATCGATGCGGTGCCCGACCTTGAGATCCTGATGGAATCGAAGGAGATGGGTGTGTGCCTCGTGCACGAGAAGAAGGGCAAGCGCCTCTACATGTTCAATCACGTAGAGTATGATTCCACTTCGCTATCGGACGAATATTTCCGGGATGTGGATGCGGGCGTACCGATCAAGATGCCGCATGACTACTTCCCGCACAATGATTCAACCCTGCCGCCGCAGAACCGCTGGCGCAGCCATGCGCATCTTTTCTTCGGCAACTGGATCAACGAGATGTACCAGACGACGCCCTACGAAATGGACCTGATCGGCAGGAACGAAAGCTAGGGCCGGAGCCGCGGATGTTCATCCCCTTCTTCCTCGAATTGAAGGCCGCGAAGATCCCGGTGACGCTCCGGGAATTCCTGTCCTTGATCGAGGGCATGGAGGCGGGCATTGCCACCTTCGATATCGAGGCGTTCTATTTTCTCGCACGCACGGCATTGGTGAAGGATGAGCGCCATATCGACCGCTTCGACGGCGTATTCCGGCATTGTTTTTCCGGCCTTGAGGCCATCAATCCGCCAGACGAGTTCGCGCAGGGTGAAATCCCCGAAGAGTGGTTGCGCAAGCTTGCCGAAAAATATCTGACCGAGGAAGAGAAGCGCCTGGTCGAAAGCCTTGGCGGCTTCGAGACCCTGATGGAGACCTTGCGCCAGCGGCTCAGCGAACAGGAAGGGCGCCACCAGGGCGGCGCCAAATGGATCGGCACCGCCGGCACCTCACCCTTCGGCGCCTATGGCTACAATCCCGAAGGTGTGCGCATCGGCCAGGACGGCTCGCGGCACCGGCGCGCGGTCAAGGTGTGGGACCGGCGCGAATTCAGGGATTACGACGACACGGTCGAACTCGGCACGCGCAACATCAAGGTGGCGCTCAAACGGCTCAGGCGCTGGGTGCGCCAGGGTGCTGCCGACGAACTCGACCTCTCCGGCACGATCCGCGCCACCGCCGAGCACGGCTATCTCGATGTCGTCACCCGGCCGGAACGGCGCAATGCTATCAAGCTCTTGATGTTCTTCGACGTCGGCGGTTCGATGGACGACCATATCCGCATCGTTGAGGAGCTGTTTTCGGCGGCACGCGGCGAATTCCGCCACATGGAGCACTTCTACTTCCACAATTGCGTCTACGAAGGCCTGTGGAAGGACAATCGCCGCCGGCGCGCCGACATCACCCGCACGGCGGAGCTGCTGCGCACCTTCGGCAGCGACTACCGCGCGATCTTCGTCGGCGACGCATCGATGAGCCCCTATGAGATCAGCCACCCCGGCGGTTCGGTCGAGCATTGGAACGACGAGGCCGGCGGGCTCTGGCTCTCGCGTATCGCCGCCCATTTTCCCCGGTCTATCTGGCTCAATCCGGTTGCCGAGCAGCATTGGGGCTACACTCAGTCGATCGGCATGATCAGGAGCCTCGTAGGCGGACGGATGTTTCCCTTGACGCTTGCCGGACTGCAGGACGCGACGAAACAACTATCACGCTGAATCTACCGCAGAAAATCTCGATTTCCGGTTGCCGATCCACCTGAAATGACGCAGGTTGCTTGTCGTGAGGACTGCATGTTTCCGTAAATCGTAGAGCATCCCGCTTTCAAGTGGAATCACTGAAAGCGGATAAGATGCTCTAGAATCAAAGTGCTAGAGCGTCCTTTGTGTGTTCATCTGAACGCACGGCGCTCTAGCCGATTTAAGGATACAACATGCAGCAGTTCTAGAGTGTACAGCGACCTTTGCGCGTCTGCTAAGACGCGCGGCGCTGTGGGGGAGCCAGGCGATGGACAAGCATGCGGATACGGAAATCTTCGGACACCTGCCATCGGGTGAGCCGGTTCATCGTGTCGTGCTCTCCGGTGGTGGCCTTACTGCCTATATCCTCACCTGGGGCAGCGTGATCCAGGATCTGCGGCTGGATGGCCATGAGCCGCCGCTGGTGCTCGGGTTCACCGATCTCGAAAGCTATCTCGACCATTCCCCCTATTTTGGCGCGACGCCCGGCCGCTGCGCCAACCGTATTGGCGACGGTCGCTTCACGCTCGACGGCAAAACCTACCAGCTCGAATGCAATGAAAAAGGTGTGACCCACCTGCATGGCGGCAGCGACAACATCGGCAAGCGCAACTGGACGATCGTCAGCCACACACCGGACAGCGTCACGTTGGCGATCACCGACCCGGACGGCCGCGCCGGCTATCCCGGCAGCTGCCAGATCCGCTGCACCTACCAGCTCAAAGCCGGCGGCGTGCTCAGTGTCGTCTACGAGACGGAGACCGATCGGCCGACACTCGCCAATGTCTGCCAGCACAGCTATTTCAATCTCGATGGCGGCACGGACGCGCTTGGCCACGACATCATGATCGCCGCCGACCATTATCTGCCGACCAACGAGTTCCAGGTCCCGACGGGCGAAATCCGCCCGGTCGAAGGCACCGCCTTCGATCTCAGGGAAATGACCTCGCTCAAGCGCCAGACCGAGGGCGAACGCATCGCCTACGACCACAATTTCTGCCTTTCGCCGGAGCGCATGGCAAAACACTCAGTCGCCTTTGCCCGCAGCCTCAATTCCGGCGTGACGATGGAAGTGCTGACGACCGAGGCTGGCGTCCAGCTCTATACCGGCTTCAAGCTCGACGTGCCGGTGCCCGGCCTCGAAGGACGCCGCTACGGCGCCTTTGCCGGTTTCTGCCTTGAAACCCAGGTGTGGCCGGACGCGGTCAATCACGAGGGCTTTCCGAACGCGGTTCTGCGCCCCGGCGAACTCCGCCGCCAGGAAACCGACTATGTCTTCATGAAGAGCTGACAGGCGAGCGCATCGGCGCTGACAGCAGAGACAAGACGGCTGCTGCGTTTCGCCCGGGGCGAATGCATTGGCCGAAGCCAAAAGCATTTACAAGTAAAATGGTTGGGAAAATTGGAGCGGGTGAGGCGATTCGAACGCCCGACCCCAACCTTGGCAAGGTTGTGCTCTACCCCTGAGCTACACCCGCTCATTACCTCGGTCCGGGGGTAGTCGGTGGACCGTGGGTGCCGCGCTGTCTTGCGGCGACGGGCGCTATATGGCCTAAGCGATTTTGGAATGCAACAGGGAAATGTCGAGAAAGCGAATATTTTTTGGAAGCCTCCCCGGGAAGCCCGCAAATGCCGCGTTTTCGCGCCGCGCCGCCGTCTCTGAGATTGCACGCCGCGGCCGTTCTCCCCTAAAGCAGACTGGAAAAAAACGGAGCGGCAGGAGAATCACCCTCATGAACGAAGCGCAGCCGAAGACCGCGGACGAACTTTTCCGCTTTCTCGACGACCTCGGCATCGAACACAGCACCAAAAAACACGAGCCGGTGTTCACCGTGGCCGAATCGGTGGCATTGCGCGACGAAATCCCCGGCGGTCACACCAAGAACCTGTTCGTGAAGGACAAGAAGGACAACTACTTCCTTTTGACCGTAGAGGAACACGCGACCGTGGATCTGAAGACGGTACACCAGGTCATCGGTGCTGCGAGCAAGGTTTCCTTCGGCAAGCCGGAGAAGCTGATGGAATATCTCGGCGTCATCCCGGGAGCGGTGACCGCACTCGGCGCCATCAACGACACCGGCGGCAACGTCAAGGTGATCATCGACGAGGAATTGATGAAGTTCGATGTGATCAACTGCCACCCGCTTTCCAACGACGCGACGACCTCGATCGGCTCGAACGACCTGTTGCGCTTCATGGAAGCGACGGGACATGAACCGCTTGTCTTGAAAGTGACAGCCTGACATACGATCTTTGGCGCGAATGCAGGAAGCCGGATCACGAGCCGGCGAGGAGAGAAGAATGACGGGCAACGACAATCCCTATGCAGGGTCCTTCGGCAACCAGATGACCGCTTCGGCTTCCTTCGGCGGCCAGCCGGCCGCGGCCGCCGCACCGGGCGGCGACCTGATCAAGGAAACGACGACCGCCAACTTCAGCAAGGACGTGCTGGACGCCTCGCGCCAGCAGCCTGTTCTCGTCGATTTCTGGGCGCCCTGGTGCGGACCGTGCAAGCAGCTGACCCCCGTGATCGAAAAGGTCGTGACGGAAGCCGCCGGCCGCGTGAAGCTCGTCAAGATGAACATCGACGACCATCCGTCGATCGCCGGCCAGCTCGGCATCCAGTCGATCCCCGCCGTCATCGCCTTCGTCGGTGGGCGACCGGTCGACGGTTTCATGGGTGCCGTGCCTGAAAGCCAGATCAAGCAATTCATCGAAAAGATCGCCGGCCCCGCCGTCGACGACAGCAAGGCCGAGATCGAGGCAGCACTTGCCGACGCCAAGGGGTTGCTCGAAGCGGGCGATGCCGAGAACGCCGCCGGGCTCTTCGGCGCCGTGCTGCAGGCAGACCCGGAGAATGTGGTGGCTATTGCCGGCATGGTCGATTGCATGATCACGCTTGGCCAGATCGCCGAAGCGCGCGAAGCGCTTACGAGCCTGCCGGAAGATCTTGCCAAGGATGCCGGCATCAGCGCGATCGCCAAGAAGCTTGACCAGATCGAAGAAGCCCGCAAGCTCGGCGATCCGAACGCCCTGGAACAGCGGTTGGCGGCAAACCCTGACGACCATGAGGCGCGCATGATGCTCGCCAAGATCCGCAACGTGGAAGGCGACCGCAATGGCGCGGCCGACCACCTGCTGACGGTCATGAAGCGCGACCGGGCTTTCGACGACGATGGCGCACGGCGCGAGCTCGTCTCGTTCTTCGAAGTCTGGGGCCCGAAAGACCCGGCGACGATCGCCGCCCGCCGCAAGCTGTCGTCGATCCTCTTTTCCTGAGCAGAGCAGCAAGATCGGTGCGTTTTTCCCTTGAGATTTTCGAAGGGCGCACCATTTCTTGATCTGGTTGGCTATGCCTATGGGCGTGGCGGGGCAGAACCGGACATCTGCAAGGTCAATTGGAATGCATGTCGGAAATGCACGTTATCTTGGTCCGCAGGACTTGCCGGAGATCATTCCGGTGTTTCCGCTGACCGGTGCGCTGCTGCTCCCGGGTGCCCAGCTGCCGCTCAACATCTTCGAGCCACGCTACCTGGCGATGCTCGACGACGCTCTTTCCGGCAATCGGCTGGTCGGGATTGTCCAGCCCTCCTTCTGCGAAGGCCGCAACGACATCGGCGTCGGGCCGGTGCCCGCGCTCTGCGAGGTCGGCTGCATCGGCCGCATCACCTCCTTTGCCGAAACCGGCGACGGCCGCTACATCACCTCGCTGACCGGCGTATGCCGCTACCGACTGTTTAACGAGGTGGCCGGCACACGCGGCTATCGCCGCTTCCGTATCGGGCCCTTCACGGCCGATCTCGAAAATCGCGACGATGAAAGCCTTGTCGATCGCTCGGCGCTGCTGGCAGCCTTCAGGGCCTATCTGGAGGCCAACAAGCTGAAGGCCGACTGGGAGAGTGTCGAGCGCGCCAGCAACCGCACGCTGGTCAACTCCATGGCGATGATGTCGCCCTACGGACCGGCAGAAAAACAGGCGCTGCTGGAGGCCCCCGACCTCAAGACCCGCGCCGAGACGCTGATTGCCATTACCGAGATCGTGCTTGCGCGCAATTTCGGCGATGTCGACAACATTCTGCAGTAAGCGAGGGGTCATGGACGTCAACGCCAGCAAGGTCGATCCGAAACTGCTCGAACTGCTCGTCTGCCCGTTGACCAAGGGCCGGCTCAGCTATCGCGCCGAAGCCAATGAGTTGATCTCGGAAAAGGCACGGCTCGCCTATCCCATCCGCGACGGTGTGCCGATCATGCTGATCTCCGAGGCACGCAAGATCGAGGACTGACGCCAGCGGCCGATCCCACATCCTTTGACGATCAGTCAAGGAATAGCCCGTAAGTTGCCTGGACTATCGGTAGCTCGGCGGGACACGATGAACATCTGGCACTACGTCGTCGCGATCGTGACTCTGACCGCGCTTGGCGCGGCGGTCCATGTCTTCCGCTCGTCGTTCAATTTCATTCCCGATCGCTTCAATGCCGCGCCCGGCCAGTTCTGGCGCAATCACGCCATCGACGACATGCTGAGTGCGAACTACGGTTTCTGGGACATGGTCGCCGGGACCGAATACGACGAGGACGGATTTTACGAGTTCTTCAGCCGCAGAAATCTACGCATCTGCTTCACGTGGACGATCGCGATCGGCATGACATTGCTGTTGTCGTACCAGGATCTGCAAGACAAATTCACTGCCGTCGTCGATGTCGCGCCCGGCTGGCTCTGGGCGCTTTTCGTCTACCGGATCGAGAATCTCACCATCTTCTGACCCCTCAGATCGGCTGGCCGGAAAGCAGCCGCGGGTCCGCGTCGCCGGCAACGCCGGCCGCCTGGCGGATGAAGAAGCTTTTGAGGGACGGCAGCCGATCGACAAGACCGAGACCGAAGTCGCGGGCGATCCTGACGGGTGTAATGTCGTTCGAAAACAGTCGGTTGAGCACATCCGTGGTCACCCCCATGCGGAAGGTGTCGAACCGGCGCCAGCTCTGGTAGCGCTCGAGGATAGCAAGCGAACCGATATCGAGCCCGAGACGATCCGCCTCGACGATCGTCTCGGCCAGCGCCGCCACGTCCTTGAAGCCGAGATTGAGGCCCTGGCCGGAGATCGGGTGGATCCCGTGGGCGGCATCGCCCGCAAGCGCAAACCGCGGTTTTACGAAATCGCGCGCAAGGGTCAGGCCGAGCGGAAAGGCGCGACGGCCGCCGACAACCTTGAGATGGCCAAGCCTGTGGCCGAAGCGGCGCTCCAGCTCTTCTTCGAAGAGGAAATCGTCGCCCTTGACCAGGCGCTCCGCGTCCGCAGTGCGCTCGGTCCACACCAGCGACGAGCGATTGTTCTTGAGCGGCAGGGTGGCAAAGGGGCCGGCCGGCAGGAAATGCTCCTCGGCCGTGCCTTCGTGCGGGCGCTCATGCTCGACGGTGGTAACGATGCCCGACTGGCCATAGTCGAATTCGACCGTCTTGATGCCGGCCGCATCGCGCAGCTTCGAGCGCACGCCATCGCAGGCAACCAGCAGACGGGCCTCCAACTGCTCGCCGCCGGTAAGCGTCACCGCAACCGCATGATCGCCGCTCTCGAAGGTTTCGACCATGGTCGACTGCCGCACGGTTACACCAAACTCCTCGCAGGCGGCGCGCAGCGCGCCGACCATGGCCGTGTTCGGCACCATATGGGCAAAGGGCCGCCCCTCCTCCCCCTCGCCGTCGAAGGTGAGGAAAACCGGGCGCACCGGATCGGATGTCTTCGAATCGGTGATGACCATGCGCCGGATCGGCTCGGCCTCCGGCACAATCGCCTGCCACACGCCGAGAACATCGAGCATGCGCTCAGCTGCCGAGGCGACGGCAGAGGCGCGCTCGTCGCGCTTCCAGGCGCCTTCCGGCGCACCGTCTATGACGGAAACTTCGAGATGCGGTGCCGCCTTCTTCAGCGATACCGCGAGCGAAAGGCCGACATAGCCGCCACCGGCAATCAACACATCGATCATCCGCTTTCTCCCGTCGCACTTGAGCATCGTTTCATGCCTATATAGATCAATGCCATCGCCGTTCCTACCATCGGAGACAGCCGAAATGTCGCGCCCCACTGAGACCGCAACGCCCATGGATGCGCTGCTTGCCACACTCGACCTCGAAAAGCTCGAGGAGAACCTGTTCCGTGGCCGCAGTCCCCAGGTCGGCTGGCAGCGCGTGTTCGGCGGCCAGGTGATCGGGCAGGCGCTGGTCGCAGCCCAGCGCACTGTCGACGAAGGCCGCTACGTGCACTCGCTGCACGCCTATTTCATGCGCCCAGGCGATCCGTCCGTGCCGATCATCTACGAGGTGGACCGCATCCGCGACGGCTCGAGCTTCGCCACGCGGCGTGTCGTCGCCATCCAGCACGGCAAGGCGATCTTCTCAATGTCGGCGTCGTTCCAATATGACGAGGACGGCTTCGAACATCAGATCGACATCCCCAACGTGGCGATGCCGGAAACCCTGCCGGGCGAGCAGGAGCTGAAGGACAAGTTCCTGGCGCACGCCCCCGAAGCGATCCGCCGCTACTGGGAGCGGCCACGGCCGATCGAGATCCGGCCGGTCTCGCTCACCCACTATTTCGCCCGCAACGATGGTAAGCCGACCCAGGACGTCTGGGTCAAGGCCGTCGGCCATGTGCCCGACGAGCGCCACCTGCAGGCGGCCGTGCTTGCCTACCTCTCGGACATGACGCTGCTCGACACGTCGCTCTATGCCCATGGCACGTCGGTGTTCGATCGCAACCTGCAGGTTGCAAGCCTCGATCACGCCATGTGGTTCCATCGCCCCTGCAAGATGGACGACTGGCTGCTCTATACCCAGGACAGCCCCAGTGCCCATGGTGCCCGCGGCATGACCCGCGGCAGCCTTTTTGACCGTTCCGGCGTGCTGATTGCCTCGGTGGCGCAGGAAGGCCTGATCCGGAAAAAGGCAGCTGAACAGGAATAGGGCACTTATTCTTTTCTGCCTATTTTTTAATCTTCTAAAGTGACGATTTTTTAGCGCGTCGCGGCACCGTCGCTGTGCGTGATAATTTTCCCATGCCTTTTCATAGGTTTAGCGTGCCACGACGAATCTGGCACGCCCCTTGAATGTAGCTGTCCGGTTGCACGGCGCTTTCAGCGTTCCGCAGCAAGGAGAGATGGCCTCCGACCGGAGGCGAACAAGGATGGGAAACCGATGAAAATTGTGATGGCCATTATCAAGCCGTTCAAGCTCGATGAGGTTCGCGAAGCCCTCACTGCTGTTGGCATCCAGGGCCTGACCGTAACCGAGGTTAAAGGCTACGGCCGCCAGAAGGGACATACTGAAATCTATCGCGGCACCGAATACGCCGTGAGCTTCCTGCCAAAGCTGAAGATCGAGATCGCGGTCGCCTCGGAGGTCGTCGACAAGGCCGTGGAAGCGATCGCCGTTGCCGCCAAGACCGGCCAGATCGGCGACGGCAAGATCTTTGTCTACTCCATTGACCATGCCGTGCGCATCCGCACCGGCGAAACCGATTCAGAAGCGTTGTAAGCCACGCCGTTCAGGGAGCACTACTCGATGTCGTCAAGCAAACTTTCCACCTCTCTGGTCAGGATCGGCGCAGCCTCTGCCGCCCTTCTTGCACCGGTCGTCGCCTTTGCCCAGGAAGCCGCACCGGCAGCCGCCGCTGCCACCACCGCAGCACCCGTTCCCGACAAGGCCGACACGGCCTTCATGTTCATCTCCACGCTGCTCGTCTTCTTCATGCTGATCCCAGGCCTCGCGCTGTTCTACGGCGGCCTCGTTCGCGCCAAGAACATGCTGTCGGTCCTGATGCAGTGCACCGTCATCGGCGCAACGATGATGATCGTCTGGGTCGTCTATGGCTATTCGTTCGCCTTCGGCGGCTCGACCAACCCCTATTTCGGCGGCTTCGCCAAGATGTTCCTCGCAGGCGTCTCGGTTGACAGCACGTCGGCCACCTTCTCCCAAGGCGTGGTCATTCCGGAATACATCTTCATGCTGTTCCAGATGACGTTTGCAGCGCTGACGCCGGCCCTCATCATCGGCGCCTTTGCCGAGCGCATCAAATTCTCGGCGGCCGTGCTCTTCTCCGTCCTCTGGGCAACCTTCGTCTACTTCCCGATCGCCCACATGGTCTGGGACGGCAACGGCCTGCTCTTCGGCATGGGCGCCCTCGACTTCGCCGGCGGCACCGTCGTGCACATCAATGCCGGTGTTGCGGGCCTCATCGGCGCGATCATGGTCGGCAAGCGCACCGGTTTCGGCAAGGACATGATGGCACCGCATTCGATGACGCTGACGCTCGTCGGCGCAGCGATGCTGTGGTTCGGCTGGTTCGGTTTCAACGCCGGCTCCAACCTCGAGGCATCAGGCGGCGCGATGCTCGCAACCGTCAACACCTTCCTCGCGACCGCAGCAGCCATCCTTTCCTGGTCGGTCGTCGAAACCTTCACCCGCGGCAAGGCCTCGATGCTCGGTGCAGCCTCGGGCATGATCGCCGGCCTCGTCGCCATTACGCCTGCCGCCGGCATCGCCGGCCCGATGGGCGCGATCGTCATGGGCCTGATCGTTTCGCCGCTGTGCTACTTCTTCGTCTCGGTGGTGAAGAACAAGTTCGGCTACGACGACACCGCTGACGTCTTCGGCGTTCACGGCGTCGGCGGCTTCTTCGGTGCGCTGGCGACCGGCATCTTCGCATCGTCATCGCTCGGCGGCATCGGTTATGCCGACGGCGTCACCATGGGCGGCCAGTTCATGACCCAGCTCACCGCCGTCGCCATCACCATCATCTGGTGCGGCGTGGTCTCGGCCATCCTCTACAAGGTGGTCGACGCGATCGTCGGGCTCCGGGTCTCGGTCGAAGCCGAACGCGAAGGTCTCGACCTCTCGTCCCACGGCGAAGCCGCCTACCACAGCTAAGCCAATCGCGGCGCCGTCAACAGGCGCCGCTCAACGTCCCGTCGCGGTCCGTCTGATACGGATCGCCTTTGGCCCGGATCGACTGATCCGGGCTTTTTTTCCCTTTCATGCGGATTGCACGCCTCGCCCACCGGTATTTTAGCGGCATACACGCATGGTTAATGTCGCATTAACCGTGCTTCGCTTAGGTTGATTCCATGGCACGCAATGTGTCTTGAAGATCGAGACGGGCAGCAGGCAACATGAGCAGAAGCAATCCGGCAACGCTTGACAGCCGTTCCAACCGGTTCGTGCTAACCACATTCGTATGGCGACAGATCGCGTCGCTGGCGGGCTTTGCGCTGTTTGGCGCACTGGCGCTGGCAATCGCGGCGCTATCGACATGGAACGTTGCCGACCCGAGCTTCTCCTACGCCACCTCCGACGAGCCGACCAACGTGCTCGGTTATGCCGGCGCGGCCTTTGCCGACATCTTCATGCAGTTTTTCGGGCTTGCAAGCGTCGTCGCCCTGCTTCCGGCCGTTGCCTGGGCGCTGGTGCTGATCGGCGGCAAGCGCTTCGACAAGATCTTCAAGCGCCTCGGCCTCTGGTTCGTCGGATCGGTGCTTGCAGGCGCGGCCTTGAGCTGCGTCCCGGCGCCGATCACCTGGCCGCTGCCCAACGGCCTCGGCGGCGTCTTCGGCGACATGATCCTGCGGTTTCCCGCGCTGTTCACCGGCGCCTTCCCGACCGGCACCTTCGCTACCGTGCTTGCCTGCATCTTCGCCGCTCCTGCCGCCTGGTGCCTGATCTACAGCGCCGGCCTGATCGGTGTCGGCGAGGAGGAGGACGAAGACGAGATCGAGGCGCCGACGCCGAGCAAGGCGCGCACCGTGCGCGACGAACTGGACGAAGACGACAGCGAAGGCCCCTTCACCCTGCTGATGGGCTCTTTCGCCCACTTGCGCTACACCGTGCAGGCACGCGTCCGCCGCATCTTCGGCATGAGCGGTACCCGCACGCCGACGAAGCGCCAGTACGATGAGCCCTACGATTTCAACAATGACGAATTCGGCACGCTGAACGAGCCGGTCCGGCCGAAGCCGATGGCCGGCGACCGCATCGAACCTTCGCTCGACCGTTCCGAGCGCCGCATCGTCACGCCACCGCCGATCATGGCTGATGACGATGACGACATGCCCTTCGACATGGACGAGCGCCGCCCCGCCGGCATTCTGTCCGATGACGAGGACGACGATCTTGACGCAGCAGCCGACTGGGCGCCGAAAGCAGCACCGCCGAAGCAGGGTCTGCCGAAGGCCGGCTCGCGTGTTGCCACCCCGCCGCCTCGCCCGAAGACCAGCCAGCGGCTCGAGCGCGAGGCGCAGCGCTCCTTCGTCGAGGACGATGACGGCGATTTCGCGCTGCCGCCAATGCATTTCCTCGCCGAGCCGAAGAACGTCACCCGCGACGCTTCGCTCTCCGCCGACGCGCTGGAGCAGAACGCCCGCATGCTCGAAGGTGTGCTTGAGGACTTCGGCGTCAAGGGTGAGATCATCCACGTCCGCCCGGGCCCGGTCGTTACCCTTTATGAACTGGAGCCGGCGCCGGGCATCAAATCCTCCCGGGTCATCGGCCTTGCCGACGACATCGCCCGCTCGATGAGCGCCATTGCTGCCCGCGTCGCCGTCGTGCCGGGCCGCAACGCCATCGGCATCGAATTGCCCAACCAGCGCCGCGAAACCGTTTATCTGCGCGAACTGATCGGCTCGCGCGACTTCGAGACCAGCAAGGCGCGCCTGGCCATGGCGCTCGGTAAGACCATCGGCGGCGAACCGGTGGTCGCCGATCTCGCCAAGATGCCGCATCTGCTCGTCGCCGGCACCACCGGCTCGGGCAAGTCAGTGGCGATCAACACCATGATCCTGTCGCTGCTCTACCGCCTGCGTCCCGACCAGTGCCGCCTGATCATGATCGACCCGAAGATGCTCGAACTCTCCGTCTATGACGGCATCCCGCACCTGCTTTCGCCCGTCGTGACCGACCCGAAGAAGGCGGTCGTCGCGCTCAAGTGGACGGTGCGCGAGATGGAAGAGCGCTACAAGAAGATGTCGAAGATCGGCGTGCGCAACATCGACGGCTTCAACACCCGCGTCGAGCAGGCGCTGGCCAAGGGCGATGCGATCACCCGCACGGTGCAGACCGGCTTCGACCGCCAGACCGGCGAGGCGATCTACGAGACCGAGGAATTCGATCTGTCGCCGATGCCCTATATCGTCGTCATCATCGACGAAATGGCCGACCTGATGATGGTCGCCGGCAAGGACATCGAAGGCGCGGTGCAGCGGCTGGCGCAGATGGCGCGCGCTGCCGGCATTCATGTGATCATGGCGACGCAGCGCCCGTCGGTCGACGTCATCACCGGTACGATCAAGGCCAACTTCCCGACCCGCATCTCCTTCCAGGTGACGTCGAAGATCGACAGCCGCACCATCCTTGGCGAACAGGGTGCCGAACAGCTGCTCGGCATGGGCGACATGCTCTACATGGCCGGTGGCGGACGCATCCAGCGCGTCCACGGTCCCTTCGTCTCCGACACCGAAGTCGAGGAAGTCGTCGCCTATCTCAAGACCCAGGGCACACCGCAATATCTCGACGCGATCACCGAAGATGACGACGAGGACAATGACGGCGGCGGCCCCGCCGGCACGTCCAATCTTGCCGATTCCGACGACCCCTACGACCAGGCGGTGGCGATCGTTCTGCGCGACGGCAAGGCCTCCACATCCTATGTGCAACGTCGCCTCGGGATAGGCTATAATAGGGCCGCTTCACTGATCGAGCGCATGGAACAGGAAGGCATCATCGGCCCGGCAAACCATGCCGGCAAACGGGAAATCCTCGTGCCGACCGAAGCGGAAATCACTGGCCGGTAAACCCGGCTTTCGTCCCGGGCGATGATCCATGCCCGGTAACGGTCATGTGAGAGCGCGGCCCGCCGAAGGCCATGAAAAACGCCTTGAAGGTGCCGCACTTGCGCTCCAGATGATTCAGGAAATGAAGGAGACTGTGATGACAGAGACGAAAACCACCCTGGGCAGCAATCCGGCGATGTCGCGCCGTGTATTCGTTTGCGGCCTCGCGGCGCTCGCGGGCATGGGTGGCGCCGGTCTTGACGTCACCAAGGCCTTTGCCCAGGCCCCGGCCTCCGCCCAGAAGATCGCCGATCATTTCTCGTCGGTGAAGACCATGTCCGGCGAATTCGTGCAGTTCGGCCCGCGCGGCGAGCAGACCGGTGGCAAGTTCTACATCCGCCGCCCCGGCCGCATCCGCTTCAACTACGAGGCGCCTTCGCCGATGCGCGTGATTTCCGACGGCAAGTCGGTGGTCATCGGCAATATGAAGCTGAAGACCTGGGATATCTACCCGCTCTCCAAGACGCCGCTGAACCTGTTGCTCAGCGAGCGGATCGACCTGACCGGCAAGATGGTGCGCGACGTCAAGGAAGAATCAGACCTCATCACCATCGTGCTCGGGGATCGCTCGATCTTCGGCGATTCGACCATCACCATGATGTTCGATCCGAAGACCTACGACCTGCGCCAGTGGACGATCACCGATGCGCAGAAGAAGGACACGTCGGTGATGATCTTCAACGTCCGGACCGGCATCGCGCTCGACGACAAGGTGTTCAAGATTCCTTACGACGAGGTTCGCAACAAACGGGGCGGCTAAGACCGCCTCAGCATAGGCATTGTGGACATTGGCCGCCCACTGCATGTGTCCTCGGATCCGATCTAAGGATAAAACATGCAGCGCGTCAAAGTGCGCAGCGACCTTTTCATGCATTCCTTGTCCCGACGCGCCAGACCTGCTTAAACCTCCCCGACATCGAAAACATATCCGTCCTGAGCCGGCTTTCCATTCGTCGAACGCCCGGACCTACCCAATCATGGGGAATGAGCAATGGCCCTTTCCGTCGCCACGTGGAATATCAACTCCGTTCGCCTGCGCATGCCGCTGATCGAACATCTGCTGAAGACCTGGCAGCCCGACATTCTCTGCCTGCAGGAAACCAAGTGCCCGAACGACCAGTTTCCGTCAAAGCCACTCAAGGCACTCGGCTACAACCATATCGAGATGCACGGCCAGAAGGGCTATCACGGCGTCGCGACGATCTCGCGTCTGCCCCTGCACGAGCTTAGCGACCGCCGCGACTATTGCGGCGTCGGCGATGCGCGCCACCTTTCGGTGGTGTTCGAGGCGGGCGGCAAGAAGATCCGCCTGCACAATTTCTACGTTCCCGCCGGCGGCGACGAACCGGACAGGTCGATCAACCCGAAGTTCGGCCACAAGCTCGATTTCGTCGATGAGATGAAGCTGCTGCACGCCGAAGCCGAGGCGGGCATCTCCTCCATCCTCGTCGGCGACCTCAACATCGCGCCGCTCGAGGACGACGTCTGGTCGCACAAGCAACTCCTGAAGATCGTCAGCCATACGCCGATCGAAACCGAGGGCCTCAACACGGTGATGAACGGCGGCGCCTGGGTCGACCTGATGCGCCAGCATGCGCCGGCGCCGACCAAGCTCTATACCTGGTGGAGCTACCGCGCGAAGGATTGGGAAGCGGCCGACCGCGGCCGACGCCTCGACCACATCTGGTCGTCGGCCGACCTCGCGCCGAAGCTGACGCAGGTGGATATCCTGCGGGAAGCGCGCGGCTGGGAGCGGCCGTCGGACCATGTGCCGGTGATCGCGCATTTCGATATTTAGAGCGGCAACGCTCTACTGCGTGTTTCCTTAAATCCTATTCGATTTAAGGATAAAAACATGCAGCAATTCAAAGTGCTACAGCGCCGCGCGTCTAATAAGACGCGCGGCGCTGTAGCACGATCAGCTGCATCAAGAAAAGATGAGTAAAAATCTCATATTTTTCTTGATCCTGTTTTTCGAAGCGATTATCCCTTTTTGCGAGCGGCGGGGACACCGCCTCCGGCGGCTAAGCAGCCGTCGTTTCCATTGATTTTCGGGTGCTTCGCTCCGGGCCAGTCCGGAGGGCTTTCGTGCGCCCGCAAAAGGGGCCAGATCATGCGCAAGATTTTTCCGAACAGACCCGTTCGCACCTCGCTTCGTTCCCTTTCGGCAACAACGGCACTACTCGCGATCACGATCGGACTGCTATCAAATTCCGCCACCGCGCAGACGGCCACGAGTGAGAAGACGACGCGGCTGCAGAAGATCGAGGTTTCGGCCGCACAGGCGGCCACCAGCATCGCCGAGGACAATTATACCATCGCACCGTCGCGCAATATCACGGCGCTGAAGACCGACACGCCACTGGTCGAGACCCCGCGCTCGGTCTCCGTCGTCACCCGCAAGGAACTGGAGGAGCGTGGCGCCCAGGACATGATCCAGGCAACCCGCTATGCCGCCGGTGTTACCACCGGCGCCTTCGGCTTCGACCCGCGCTTCGACCAGATCTACATTCGCGGCTTCGAGACGACCACAACCGGCGACTTCCGCGACGGCCTGCGCCAGCCCTATATGAACTACGGCACCTTCCCGACCGAGATCTACGGTCTCGACCGCATCGAGATCATCAAGGGACCGGTGTCGGTGCTGTACGGCGCCGCCGGTGTCGGCGGCATCGTCAACCGCATTTCCAAGATGCCGCAGGACGACACGCACCGCGAGGTCGAAGTTCAATACGGCACGATCGGCCGCGCCCAGACGGCCTTCGATTTCGGCGGCCCGGCGACCGCCGAAGGCGACTTTCTCTATCGTATCGTCGGTCTGCTGCGGAACGGCGAAACCAGCTACGACGTTGCCGACGACCGCTACCTGCTGCAGCCCTCCTTCACCTGGAAGCCGGACGAGGCAACGTCGCTGACCGTCTACGGCCTCGGACAGAAGGGCGAGAGCGATGCCAGCCCGCGGGTGTTCGAATATGGCGGCAAGCTGCTGCGCTACAGCGATCCGGAATACGATCACCAGAAGGTGCGGCAGTATCAGGCTGGCTTCAAGCTCGAGCACGAATTCGACAATGGCCTGATCTTCCGTCAGCACGCCCGCGTCAGCGACATGGATTTGGACGCCCGCTATCTCGAGTTCGGCACGGCAACTGGCAATGTCTACGAGCGGTCGCCGGTCGCGATTACCGACAATCAGCGCGCCTACCAGATCGACAACCAGTTGCTGGCGACCTTCGATACCGGCGCCATCTCGCACACACTGCTGACCGGCCTCGACTATACCTGGATCACGTCAGACTTCGGGCTCGGCTTTGGCGCCAGCGATCCGGCCTATCGCTTCGACCTCGACAATCCGACCTTCGGCATCACCGGCCCGACGCCCGCGCTCACCAGCTTCAGTGGCCGCGATCTGCGCCAGACCGGCATCTATGCTGAGGACCAGGCGGAATTCGGCAACTGGCGCGCCGTCGCCGGCCTGCGCCACGACTGGGTGGACCAGACGAGCACCAACAAGAACACCGGTGCAGTCGACCGCAAGGACGACGGTGAAGTCACCGGCCAGGTGGGCCTGCTCTACCTCTTCGACAACGATATTGCGCCCTACGCCAGCTACGGCACGTCCTTCGTGCCGAGCACGCAGCTCTCGGCAGATGGTACGGTTCTGGATCCGACGACGGGCGAGCAGATCGAACTGGGCATCAAATACCAGCCGGAAGGCGAGGCCTATTCGCTGAGCGCCGCCGTCTACCGGATCGTCGAAACCGGGGCGCCGCAATATGTCGCGGACGCGTCGCTGCCCGTCTGCTACTACTACAAATCTTCGGGCGAGGTGACCACCAAGGGCTTCGAGGTCGAGGCGCGACGCGAATTCGACAATGGCTTCAGCCTGATCGCCGCCTACACCTACAACGACGCCGAGATCACCGGGAACGTCAATCCCGCACTGATCGGCAACGTGCCCTCGACCAAGCCGCGCAACATCGCATCCCTCTGGGTGAACTACCTCGTGCCAGACGATACGCAGCTCGCCGGTCTCAGCCTTGGCGGCGGTATCCGCGCCACCTCCAAGTCCTTCACCTCCGACGACAATACGGCGGAAAACGGCGGCGCCGTCTACTTCGACGCGTCGATCGCCTATGATTTCGGCGTGAAAAATCCCGATCTGAACGGATTGTCGCTGGCCGTCAGCGCAACCAACATTGGCGACCGGCGCGAAGAAGTCTGCACCGACGGTTACTGCTACTTCGGCCAGGGCCGCACCGTGCTCGGCACGCTCAAGTACAAATGGTAGGTGAAAACGCCTGGCGTGCGACCGTCTATCGGGAGTGCGTCAGGCGAAACGGCCGGCCAGTGCGCCTGCGCGGCGGATCATCGCCTGCAGGTTCTCGCGGATGCGCGCCTCCACGAGGGCGGCAACTTCCGGGTATTCTTCCAGCATGCGCCGGAACAGCGGGCGATTGATGCGGATCACTTCGCTGTCTTCGTCCGCGGTCGCGGTAAACTTGCGTTCCACCATCGAGATCAGCGCCAGTTCCGAGAGAAGCGCGCCGCGGCCGACGGTGGTGACATCCTCCATCGCGCCGTCGGCATTGGCTTTCGAAAGCGAGAGGCTGCCGCTGGCAATGGCAAAGGCGCAATCGGCCGGAGCGCCCTCGCGAAACAGCTCCTGCCCTTTGAACACGCGTCGACGTTCGGCGCCAAAGGCAATCAGCCTCAGCTTGTCCTCGCTGATATCGGCAAAAAGCGGCACATTGGACAGAAGAACGATGTCGTCGTTGAGCGCCAAACGGCTAACCTCCCTGAATCACGATGCTCCGGGGTTCGAAACCCAAGAGCATAGCAATCGATGCAAATAGTCCGAAGCAGCTGACGTGCGGAGAAATCATCGGACGTCGCCGCCTCACGGAACGATCTTGTAGCCGCCGTTCTCTGTCACCAAAATCTCGGCATTGGAAGGGTCTCGCTCGATTTTCTGGCGGAGCCGATAGACATGTGTTTCGAGCGTATGCGTCGTCACGCCGGAATTGTAACCCCAGACTTCTTCGAGCAGCACGTCGCGCGTCACCACCTTCTGGTCGGCGCGATAGAGATAGCGGATGATCGCCGCTTCCTTTTCGGTCAGCCGGATCTTCTGGCCGTTTTCGAGCGTCAGCAGCTTCTGGCTCGGCTTGAACGTGTAGGGACCGACACTGAAGGTCGCATCTTCGCTCTGTTCGTGCTGGCGCAGCTGCGCGCGGATACGGGCGAGGAGGACGGCGAAGCGGAACGGCTTGGTGACATAGTCGTTCGCGCCGGCTTCCAGACCGAGGATCGTATCCGAATCCGTGTCATGACCGGTGAGCATGATGATCGGCGCCTTGAAGCCGCCCTTGCGCAAGAGCTTGACCGCCTCGCGCCCGTCCATGTCGGGCAGACCGACATCCATGATCAGCAGATCGACCTGCTGGGCGCGCGCCGCCTGTATCCCCTTGCCGGCAGTCGCTTCCTGAAGAAGATCGAACTCCTCGTACAGCGAAAGCTGTTCGACCAACGTTTCGCGCAGGTCATTGTCGTCGTCGACAAGAAGAATGGTACGGGTCGCCATGGGACAATTCCTGTTTGCTTCCGGTTTCAAACTAGCTCAAATGCCCGTGTTGGCAAGCGAACCGGTTTTGGAACCTCGTTATATATGCAACCGTGCTTATGGTGCCCGCCAAATCACGGACAATTCAAAAATCTGTGAGAGAGATGCGCAAGAAAACGTCGGGAAGAAGGCCAGTCAAATCCGTCATCACCGTCCGGCCTGCCCCGCTTGATCGCAGGCGTGCGCTGGTTACCTTCGATGGCCGCACGGAGCAAGCGGCCATCGGCCGCAGCGGCATTACCAGCCGCAAGCGCGAGGGCGACGGTGCCACGCCGCGCGCCGCGATGAAACTCATCGGCGGCTATGTCAGGCGCGACCGCATCCTGCTGCCGCCGACGCCGCTGCCGATGCGGGCCACGCGTAACGGCATGCTCTGGTGCGACGCTCCCAGTCATGCCCGCTACAACCGTCCAGCCAATGCGCCCTTCGCGCCGAGCCACGAGGACATGATGCGCACGGACAGGCTCTACGACATCTGCCTGGTGATGGACTGGAACCTGACCAGCCGGCGCCGTTATGCCGGGTCGGCAATATTCTTTCACCTCATCCGCCCCGGATACGAGCCGACCGAGGGCTGCGTCGCCATAAGCCTTGCCGCCATGCGCCGGCTGATCCCGCATCTGCGTCGCGGCACCGTCGTCAAAGTTGTCTAATGTCGACGCTGCAATATGAGGCATGACCGGCGATCGAAAGAAGAATTCGGAAAGCATAGATCACGCGAGAAACCTCACCGGCCACAACCATCAACACTTCCGCAAGCTCTGGTGTCTATGTAGCCTCAAGCGAGATTTGCAGGACGAGTGCTGCCGATGCTGACCAAGACGGCCAAAGCGATACCGGCGACCGACGGACGGTTCTTCGGGATAAAAGAGGTTCGTGATAGCGCGGACGGCGTCTCGCAAGGTTCCGACATTGCGCAGCTGCTCGACTGGGTCGAATCCTATCTGATGGCCGGCCATTCCGATCTCGGACGAACCGGCGCTGTCTGCCCCTTTACCCGCCAGGCCGCCAAGATCGATACCGTCCGGTTGGCGATTTCTGACGCGCGCGCCGAGGACGAAGACACGGTCTTTGCGCTCATCCGTGGCGCATTCGGCGAACTCGAAGCCATCCCCTGCAAACCCGCGATGAAGCATTTCCGCACGGTGATCGTTGGCTTTCCTGACTGCGCCGATGCGGATGGGATCGCGATGTTGAAGCGCATCCAGCGGCGGCATCGGTTCTATTCACTCGCCCGCGCCCGGATGATCGGCATGATGCATGCAGGCTCCGAGGATCGCGGCCTGTGGAACCCGGACTTCCGACCACTGCGCTCGCCGATGCCGGTTCTCGCGATCCGGCATCTGGTCGAGAACGATGCCCCGTTCGCCGCTCTCCACCCCGCCCTCATGGTTGCCTATCTTGCCCGTTTCCCGATCAGAGGAACGCGGCGGCTCGTCAATCACTTCCGAAGCGGCTGAGCCATGCCCGGCCGAGCGACGTCGCCGATCGCCGACGCAGTTGAGATAACTCCGAGCTCTCAGCTTTTGGGCGACAATCTCCAAATCAGTTGCGTCACAAGTCTCGAAGGCTTCGAGGCCCTGCACAAGGAATGGGACGACCTGTTCGAGCGGACGGCGGAGCCTCAGCAGGTGTTCCAGCGTCATATCTTCCTGCGACACTGGGCGCGGCACTATCTCGATCCAAAGACGCAGCTCTGCATCCTCATCGGTCGTATCGACGGGCGTCTCGTCACCCTCTGGCCACTGGTGCGCCGGCGCAAGCTTGGTTTTGATGTGCTTGGTTTCATGGGAGCGCCGGTGACCCAATTCGGCGACGTGCTCGTCGAGGCCGGCGAGAACAGACACGCCTTGCTCGAAGCCGGCTGGAACGCCGTCGCATCGCTCGGCGCCGATCTCTTCGAAGCACGGCGGGTAAGAGCGGATGCTGCCCTATGCGGATCGGTGATCCCAAGCGGCGCCTCCTTGCCTGGCGACGTGCAGGCGCCTTTCGCAAGCCTGTCACGGCGGGTGACAGCCGATGGCCCCGGCATCGCCTATTCCGCACGCGAGCGCTCGAACTATCGGCGCCGGCTGCGAAGGCTGCGAGAGCACGGCGACATCACCTTTACCGAGCCGGAGCCGGGGTCAACAGCCGCAACGGCCGCAGCCGCTGCCATCACCATCAAGAAGAACTGGCTGCTCGAAAACGCGATCCTGTCGCCGACCGTCATGGACAGCCGCTTCCAAGCGTTCTTCGAGGACCTGGCCGGCGATCCCGGCGCCGGCCTCTGCGCCTCGACGATCGCCTGCGATGGGCGGCCGATCGGCGTCGATCTGTCCTTCGATTGCAAGGGCCACACCTTCGGACACGTGCTGGCAACCGACCCTGGCTATGACCGCGAGGGCCTCGGGCGGCTGCTGATCCACCGGACATTCGCGGCCGCCGCCGATCGCGGCAGCCGTGTCTTCGACCTGCTGGCGCCAGCGGATGGCTACAAGATGCAGCACGCCGACGGGCTGGTTGCCGTCAGCGACTATGCTTTCGCGTTCTCCTGGCGCGGCTGGCTGCTGCGCGAGCTTGTCATGGCGCGGCTGCAACCGGCGGCCAAGGTCTTGGCAAAGCGCCTTCCGTCCGCCCTTGTGCGCAGGCTGGCAAAACACAAGATCTGATCCAATCAGGCAAGCCGGCGCGGCCTCAGGCGAGTTGGCGCGGCGTGACGAAATCGATGAGACGGCACCGGCCCGATGCCAGGTCCTCCCAACTGGAGCCGTCGAACGCGAGTACGGCAAGCGCCGCTGTCGGAAACTTCTCCCGCATGCGCGCGAGCGCCTCCTGCCTGCCCGATCCGGCCAGCAGATGCGCAAGTTCCTCCATGCCCGGATTGTGGCCAACGACAAGCAGGTTACGGATATCAGGGTCAACGGCGCGAATGGTCGCCAGAATGGCGGGTGCCCCAACTTCGTACATGTCGCGCGTCTCACGGGTGGGGATTGGCGGCGGCAGGTTATCCCGAACCAGCGCCCAGGTTTCCCGCGCACGTCGCGCAGTGGAAACGATCGCGAGCCCCGGGATCAGCCCTTTGCGCTTCATATCTGCGCCGATCAGTGGCGCCGCCTTGCGGCCGCGCTCGCCGAGCGGCCGGTCGTGATCCGGCACGCCGTCCGGCCATGCGGACTTGGCATGGCGCAACAGCATCAGGCGGTATGTTTTCGCCCCGCGATCCCCGGCCATCACGTCCTCCTTCGCAGCGAAGTACGATCTACTCCGTCAGGTCCATTCTGGCATCGCTTCGACGTTTTGTCCCCGTACTGCATAATTCCTTAAATCGGAATCGATTTAAGGAGGAAATTATGCAGCAGGTTTAATGCGCTACAGCGTCCTTTGCGCCTCATATCTGACGCGCAAAGGACGCTGTAGGAGTGAACCACAAAAAAGGCCGCCCCGAAGGGCGGCCATCAACGCCGGAAAGCTCAGGAACCGGCTTATTTCCACTCGCGCCAGCTTACTTCCACTCACGAATGTCGACGAAATGTCCGGCGACCGCTGCGGCCGCCGCCATTGCCGGCGATACCAGATGTGTGCGTCCCTTGAAGCCCTGGCGGCCTTCGAAGTTACGGTTGGAGGTCGAGGCACAGCGCTCGCCCGGCTTCAGCCGGTCGTCGTTCATCGCCAGGCACATCGAGCAGCCCGGCTCGCGCCAGTCGAAGCCCGCTTCCCGGAAGATCTTGTCGAGGCCTTCGGCTTCCGCCTGCTCCTTGACGAGGCCGGAGCCCGGAACAATCATCGCCGAAACGGTCGGCGCAACCTTGCGGCCTTCGACGACAGCGGCAACGGCGCGCAGATCCTCGATGCGGCCGTTGGTGCACGAGCCGATGAAGACGCGGTCGATGGCGATGTCAGTGATCTTGGTGCCGGGCTTCAGGCCCATGTAGTCAAGCGCGCGCCACTTGGAGGTGCGCTTGTTTTCTTCCGGGATCTCGTCCGGGTTCGGGACGATGCCCTGAACCGAGATGACGTCCTCAGGCGACGAACCCCAGGAGACGATCGGCGGCAGATCGGCAGCGTCGAGCACGACGACGCGATCGTAATGCGCGCCTTCGTCGGTGTGCAGCGTCTTCCAATAGTCGAGCGCCATTTCCCAGGCCTTGCCCTTCGGCGCGCGCGGCTTGTCCTTGATGTATTCGAAGGTCGTTTCGTCGGGCGCGATCAGGCCGGCGCGGGCACCGCCTTCGATCGTCATGTTGCAGATGGTCATGCGGCCTTCCATCGACAGCGAGCGGATCGCTTCGCCGGCAAACTCGATGACGTGTCCGGTGCCACCGGCGGTACCGATCTCACCGATGATGGCAAGGATGATGTCCTTGGCGGTCACACCTGGCGGCAGCTGGCCGTCGACGCGCACCAGCATGTTCTTGGCCTTCTGCTGGATCAGCGTCTGGGTCGCAAGCACGTGCTCGACTTCCGACGTGCCGATGCCATGCGCCAGCGCGCCGAAGGCACCATGCGTCGAGGTGTGGCTGTCGCCGCAAACGATGGTCATGCCCGGCAGCGTGAAGCCCTGCTCCGGGCCGACGATGTGCACGATGCCCTGGCGCTTGTCGTTTTCCGAGTAGTATTCGACACCGAACTCGGCTGCGTTCGTGGCGAGCGCCTCGACCTGGATGCGGCTCTCCTCGTTCTTGATGCCGAGATGGCGATCAGGTGAGGTCGGCACGTTGTGGTCGACGACGGCGAGCGTCTTTTCCGGAGCGCGGACCTTGCGGCCAGCCATGCGCAGGCCCTCGAAAGCCTGCGGGCTCGTCACCTCATGAACGAGATGACGATCGATGTAGAGAAGACAGGTGCCATCGTCCTGGCTGTTGACCAGATGGTCGTCCCAGATCTTGTCATAGAGAGTACGCGGTGCGCTCATGGCGATATATCCATCGAATTTTCAGAAGTAAGGGAAAAGCCGGCAGCAAGGCAGCCGGAAACACTGATCAAGGGATCAGGATAGGAGGCTTGTCAGCGCCCCGGATACGCGCGCAAAAAAGCGTGCCGGCAGACGCTTGTGGTCCTGCAGCACGACGATTTTTTGCTCTCGACATCCGAACTTGGATTCCATGAGGCCGTACATATCAATTTTTTGACACTTCGGCAATCGGTGGAAGCAGCCTCAACGCTGCTCGGCGCGCCGCAACCGCCGCTCGATCCCCCGCAAGCCCAGCGACAGGCCAATGGTCAGGACGAGATAGACATAGGCAACGATCGAATAGGTCTCGAAGAAGCGAAAGGAACCGGAGGCGTAGACCTTGCCCATCTGGGTGATGTCGGCGACGCCGAGCACCGAGACCAGCGAGGAGTCCTTGACCATGGCGACGAAGTCGTTGCCGAGCGGCGGCAGGATCACGCGGATCGCCTGCGGGAAGATCACCAGGCGAAACCGCTGGTAGCGCGTCAGGCCCAGCGCCTTGGCTGCCTCGACCTGACCCTTGTCGACCGAGAGGATGCCGGCCCGAAAGACTTCGGCGATGAAGGCGGAATAGCCGATCATCAGCGCCATGATCGCCCGCCACATCAGCGAGATGTCGCGCACCACCACCGGCTCCATCCAGCCGGCCGATATCAGCGGCGCGGTGATGAAGTTGGCGACCGTGACGAGCGTCGGCGCGCCGACGAAGGCGATGTAGAACAACAGGACGAGGATCGGCACGCCGCGGATGACCTCGGTGTAGAAGCGTGCGATCTGGCGAAGTGCCGCGTGCTCCGACAGCGCCATCAGCGCAATGCCGAGACCGAGCGTCGTCGCCAGCACGAAGCCCATCAGGGTCACGAAAATGGTGACGCCAATGCCCTTGAGGACGACGTTGAAGACTTCGGTGTAGATGTCATTGGTGACGATAACAGCGGCGAGCGCCACGGCAATCACCAGAAGGGCGACCAGCCACCAGGGATAGTCGCCCTTTCCGGACTTATCAGTCGATTGTGGGGAGGCCATGGCCTGCGATCAGCCGCCCATCTTGTAGTCGAGGAACCACTTCTTATCCAAGGCGTCGAAGGTTCCATCTTCCTTCAGCGCCTTGATCGCGGCGTTCACCGGGCCGACCAGGTCCGAACCCTTGGGATAGATGAAGCCGAAATCCTCGGTGCCGAGCGGGCCGCCGACGACCTTCAGCTTGCCTTCGGACGAATCGACATACCCCTTGGCGGCAACGCTGTCGGTCAGGACGACGTCGACGTCGCCGGCCTTGAGCGCCTGCACGGTGGCACCGAAGGTTTCGAACAGCTTGATGCGCGGGTTCTGCTCGTTGCCATCGAGCATTTCGTAGACGGCGGTGTAGAACGGCGAGGTGCCCGGCTGTGCGCCGACCAGACCGTCGGCGAAGGCGCCGAAGCTCTTGCCGTCGTTGAAGCGGTTCTCGTCGCCGCGCACCAGCATGAACTGCTGCGAGCGCATGTACGGATCGGAGAAGTCGACCTTCTCCTTGCGGTCGTCCTTGATGGTAATGCCGGTCATGCCGATCTGGTACTGGCCGTCGTGAACAGCCTGGATCATCGCGTCCCAGCTGGTGTTCTGGTACTCGACCTTGAAGTTCAGACGCTTGGCGATCTCGTTCATCGCATCATATTCCCAGCCGATCGCCTCACCGGTCTTCGGATCGACGAACTGCAGCGGCGGGTAGGCATTTTCCGTGACGACGACAACCGTCTTGCCACCGAGATCCGGCAGGTCGCTGGCGAAAGCCGGTGCAGAAAAAGCAAATGGAACGGCAAGTGCGGCTGCGATGCCCGCAAGCACATGGCGACGGATTGTCATTGGAAGAGCTCCCGAAAAGTGTGGCAGCGAAAAATGTCACGGATTGCTAAGAAAAGACAAGCGCATAGTACCAAAAAAGAAAGGCGGCCCGAGGCCGCCTTCCCTACAATCCCAAAGGATTGAAATCTTATTCCGCTGCGGCTTCAGCTGCCTTGGCTTCGGCGGCTTCTGCTGCTGCCTTGGCTTCTGCGGCTTCGGCTGCTGCCTTTTCGGCTGCAAGAGCCTGAGCTGCTGCGATCTTTTCAGCTTCGATCCGTGCCTTTTCCTCGACAACGGCCTGGCGCTCGGCGTCGTTCAGCTTGCGGGCGCGCGTACCGGTGTTTTCAACGATACGAGCCGACTTGCCGCGACGATCGCGCAGGTAGTAGAGCTTGGCGCGACGGACCTTACCGCGGCGAACCACTTCAACGCTCTCGACGAGCGGCGAGTAAACCGGGAATACGCGCTCAACGCCTTCGCCGTAGGAGATCTTGCGAACGGTGAAGCTTTCGTTGATGCCGCCGCCCGAACGAGCGATGCAAACGCCTTCATAGGCCTGAACGCGGGTACGCGTGCCTTCGACAACGCGGACGTTGACGCGCAGCGTGTCGCCTGCGGAGAAATCGGGGAGCGTGCGCTTGGCGGCAATCTTGGCGGCCTGTTCGGCTTCCAGCTGCTGGATGATGTTCATCGGGTTAACCTTTCAAGTTCTTCTGAAACAGCCAGAGCGCTCTCGATCGACCTGTCGGACGTACCTTCAGATGTTGCCGGACCCCGGCAGGAGCGGATTCACCATTCTTTGTTGGTGGTCGACGGGCAAACAACCCGAACCGGGGCGGCACTTACACGAAGAAAACCCGCTTGTCATCCCCGCAAGCCATATTTTCCGGGCCATGGAGGCGTTCGGCGCGAATTCTATCAGAGATTTCGAAATAACGCGCATTGAAATGCATTCAATCGCGGGCTTGCGGCTGCAAAGCCCGCGGGCTATGCCGAGCTGGGGGCGATGGGGGAGACCATGCATTTCTTCGAAGTACTTCTGCTTTTCGTCGCCGGTTTCCTGTCGGGCGTGGTCAATGCGATTGCCGGTGGCGGAACCTTCCTCACCTTCGGCGCCATGACCCTTGGCGGGTTGCCGCCGATTGTCGCCAATGCCACGTCGTCGATCATCCAGCTTCCCGGCTATATCACCTCGACCCTTGCCTATGCCAAGGAGATCCGCGCGGACCGCCGCCAGGCGATCCTGCTTGGCGTCATTTCGGCGGTCGGCGGACTTGCCGGCGCGGTGTTGCTGATCTCCCTGTCGAACGCCTCGTTTCGTGCGCTCGTCCCCTGGCTGCTGATCGCCGCGACGGCGATCTTCGCCGCCGGGCCGCTCCTGAAGCCCAAGGCCCGCATCGACGAGCATGCGATCAGCCCGGCCGGTGTCGTCAGCCAGTTCGCAACCTCGATCTATGGCGGCTTCTTCGGCGCCGGCATGGGCATCATGATGCTGGCGGTGTTGGGACTTGCCACCGGTGGCGGCTATCACCGCCTGAATGCGCTGAAGAACTTCATCTCGATCGTCATCGCCACCATCGCCATCGTGGTCTTCGCCGCCGGCGGGGTCGTGTCGTGGCTGCATGCGGCGATCATGGTTCCCGGTGCCGCCCTCGGCGGTTATCTCGGCGTCTGGGCGGCACGGCGCGTGCCGCAGGCGGTGATCCGCGCCTTGGTCGTCGCGGTCGGCTTGCTGCTCGCCGCCTATTACTTCTTCACGGGTTGAGGAAGCAGGTCCGGCCGACGCGCCTCGGTCAGCCGACGGGCTTCCGCCTCGCGCCACTTGGCGATGGCGCCGTGATTGCCCGAGGTCAGCACGGCCGGGATCTCCCTGCCCTCGAAGACCTGCGGACGGGTATAGTGCGGATGCTCCAGCAACCCGCCTTCGAAGCTTTCGTGAACGCCCGACAGCTCGTTGCCCATCACCCCGGGCAGGATGCGCACGACGGCATCGAGCAGCGTCAGCGCTGCCGGCTCGCCGCCCGAGAGGATATAGTCGCCGATCGACACTTCCTCGAGCGCGCGCCCGTCGATGACGCGCTGGTCGACACCTTCGAACCGCCCGCAGACGATGACCACGCCGGGACCGTCGGCAAGTTCGCGCACGCGCTTCTGCGTCAAGGGCCTACCGCGCGGGCTCATCAGCAGCCGCGGGCGATGATCGTCCTGCGACACCGCGTCGATCGCACGGGCGAGGACGTCGGGCCTCAGCACCATGCCGGCGCCGCCGCCGGCCGGCGTATCGTCGACGGTCCGGTGCTTGTCCTCCGCAAAGTCACGGATCTGCACGGCATCGATCGACCATTGGCCGCGCTCCAGCGCCCGGCCGGAGAGCGAGGCGCCGAGATGGCCGGGAAACATTTCGGGATAGAGCGTGAGAACCGTTGCGCGGAAGGACATTGCCTTGGCGCTCACTTGCGCTTGGCCGAAAACGGGCTGCCGGGCTCGTCCTTGTCGTCGATGAGGCCGGCGGCCAGCGGATCGACCAGCAGCTTGCCGCCTTCCAAATCGATCTCCAGAACGGACCATTCAGTAAAGGGAATGAGCACGGGGCGCTTGCCCGGCCCCTTGAGCTCCAGCAGGTCGCCCGCGCCGAAATCGAACACGCCCGTCACGGTGCCGTAGCTCTTGCCGCTGCCGTCGATGGCCTCGAGGCCCTCGAGGTCGGCATAGAAGAATTCGTCTTCGTCGAGATCGTCGTCGGGCAGATTGTCGCGATCGACGAACAGTTCGAGGCCATTCAGCGCCTCGGCGGCCGTGCGGTCGTTGACGCCGCGAAAGCGGACGACGACCACGTTCTTGGCCTCGCGGATTTCCAGCACCTCGAACACGCGCCCATCGGCGCTATGGAGATGGCCATAATCGCCGAGTGCCGTCGGGTCGTCGGTGAAAGACTTGACCCTGACCTCGCCGCGCAAACCTTGCGCCGCGCCGACAGTCGCCATCAGAACCGGGTTTTCGAGTTTGCTCATCATCCGTATCCGTTTGGGGATTTCAGGGTGCACATAACGGAAAACGGGCGGCATGGAAATGCCGCCCGTCTCCTTCATCCGTTTGCCGGATATTATTCCGCGGCACCTTCGGCAGCGGCAGCAGCGGCGTCTTCGGCCTTCTGCTTGGCTTCAGCAGCGCGCTCCTGAGCCTTCTTGCCCGGCAGACCCTTGTTCGGGTTGCTGCGAGCCGGACGCTGAGCGATACCGGCCTGGTCGAGGAAGCGCATGACGCGGTCGGTCGGCTGGGCGCCCTGGGCGATCCAGTGGCTGATGCGCTCGGCGTTCAGCTCGACGCGCTTTTCGTCGTCCTTGCCGAGCATCGGGTTCCAGGAACCGATCTTCTCGAGGAAGCGGCCGTCACGCGGGCTGCGGGCGTCGGCAACGACGATCTGGTAGTAAGGACGCTTCTTGGAACCGCCACGGGCGAGACGAATTTTCAGTGCCATTTGAGTAACTCCTTGCAGGCTTTCTTGACCGCTTCGTTCAAGCGGAATGGGTGGTGCCGACGGTGCCCGCGGAATGCGTGCGATCGGCGGCGATGGCTTCATGATGCCGGATGACTTCCTTGATGATGAAGTTCAGGAACTTCTCGGCGAAATCCGGATCCAGATTGGCATCCTTCGCCAGGTGGCGAAGACGTTCGATCTGGTATTCTTCGCGCGCCGCATCGGCCGGCGGCAGATTGTGCTTGGCCTTGAGAACGCCGACCGCCTGGGTGCAGCGGAACCGTTCGGCCAGCATGTGGACGAGCGCGGCATCGATGTTGTCGATCGACTGCCGGTAACCCGCCAATTCCTTTTTGATTTCGGGATCAATCATCTCTCACCGATCCTCACTTCTTCTTGGGTAGGCCCGGAAGGCCGGGGAAACCGCCAAGGCCCGGAAGCTTGGCGCCGCCGAGACCGGGCAGGCCGCCGCCGCCAAGGCCCGGCATGCCGCCGGGCTTGAGGCCGGCTGCTTCCGCCTGCTTCTGCAACGCTTCGAGCTGCTTGGGGTCGAGGCTCGACAGATCGGGCATGCCGCCGCCACCAAGGCCGCCGAGGCCCATCTTGCTGGCAAGGCCGCCCATCATCTGCTTCATCATGCCGCCTTTGCCCTTGCCGCCCATCATCTTCATCATGTCCGCCATCTGGCGGTGCATCTTCAGAAGCTTGTTGATGTCGGCAGCATCGGTGCCGGAACCGGCGGCGATGCGCTTCTTGCGGGAATGCTTCAGCATGTCCGGGTTGGCGCGCTCGGCCCTGGTCATCGAGGAGATGATGGCGATCTGGCGTCCGAACAGCTTGTCGTCGAGACCGGCCGAGGCCATCTTGTCCTTCATGCCGGCCATGCCGGGCATCAGGCCCATGATACCGCCCATGCCGCCCATCTTCTGCATCTGACGCAATTGGTCGGCGAGGTCGTTCAGGTCGAACTTGCCCTTGGCCATCTTGGCGGCCATTGCGGCCGCCTTTTCGGCGTCGATGTTCTCGGCAGCCTTTTCGACCAGCGAGATGATGTCGCCCATGCCGAGGATACGGTCGGCAACGCGGCGCGGATGGAACTCTTCGAGTTCGCCCATCTTTTCGCCGACGCCGATGAGCTTGATCGGCTTGCCGGTAACGGCGCGCATCGAAAGTGCTGCACCGCCGCGGCCGTCGCCGTCCATACGGGTGAGCACGAGGCCGGTGATGCCGACGCGTTCGTCGAAGTTGCGGGCGAGGTTGACGGCATCCTGACCGGTCAGCGCATCGGCGACCAGCAGGATCTCATGCGGATTGGACTTCCGCTTGATTTCCGCCATCTCGATCATCAGCGGCTCGTCGATATGCGTACGGCCGGCGGTGTCGAGGATGACGATGTCGTGGCCGCCGAGCTTGGCGGCCTGCACGGCGCGCGCGGCGATATCGGTCGGCGACTGGCCGGCGATGATTGGCAGCGTATCGACGCCGGCCTGAACGCCGAGCTGGCGAAGCTGCTCCTGGGCGGCCGGACGACGGGTGTCGAGCGAAGCCATCAGGACCTTCTTTTTGTCCCGCGTCTTCATCCGGCTGGCGATCTTGCCGGTGGTCGTCGTCTTGCCCGAGCCCTGCAGACCGACCATCATGATGACGACCGGTGCCGGCGCATTGAGGTCGATAGTGACGCCCTCGGAGCCCAGCATCTCGACCAGCTCGTCATGGACGAGCTTGACGACCATCTGCCCGGGCTTGATCGATTTCAGGATCTCGGCGCCAACGGCCTTCTCGCGAACCTTTTCAGTAAAGGAGCGCACGACGTCGAGGGCGACATCGGCTTCGAGCAACGCACGGCGAACCTCGCGAAGCGCCGCGGAAACATCTGCTTCCGACAATGCGCCGCGGCCGGTCAGTCCATTCAATATGGAACCAAGGCGGTCCTGGAGGCTCTCGAACATTCTCACTTCCTTCTGGTTTCCGGTGGCATGGAGACTAGCCGGAAACGTGGGTTCCTTCGCCTGAAAAACAAGGCGCAAAGCCAAAAACCACCCGAGGGCGCAACGCGCTGTCGGATGTTGACCTCCGGGCTCTCTTTATACCTTTACGGGGCCTGGTCGGTGGCTTCGAAGTCATCAACTTGCGAAGGAATTTGCCGCGATAAACAGGAAAGCGGCCGAAAAGTCAAGAACGGCCGGCAAATCCGGCAGCAGGGATTTCAGGCACGGACTGCGCCGCGACGCTCACAGCACCAATCCCGGCGGTCAAGAGCCTTCCTTGTCATCCGCTGCGCCAAGTTCACGTGCCAGCTCATCGAACGCCGTCGCGACGCGGGTCATGACCCTGAGTGCCGCAACCACTTCGGTCTGGTTGATATCGCCCAGAACCGCGTGCAGCAATTCGAGTTCGCGCCGGTGGATGGCCTCGAACAGGTCGCGACCGACAACGCTCGGCGCACAGAAATAGGCGCGTCGATGTTCCGGGTTGGGTTGCTTTTCCAGAAGTCCCTTTTCCAGCAGTCCGACGACGACGCGCAGCACGAACTGCCGTTTCATCGACAACCGCCGCGCCGCCTCCGGCACTGTCAATGGCTCCACGCAGAGAAGCTCGAGCACCGCCCTTTCGGCGACGGATATGCCCGAACCTTCCAGCATGTGCTCGATCGAACGATGCACATTGAGATGGATCGGCCGGACCAGTTTGATGGCCTTGTACAGACGTTCCTGTTTGTCGAAGCGAACCAGCATGAGGCACGATAGCAATCAAGTTGCTATTTTCAAGAATTTCTTAAACCTTGTCCCCTCACCCTGTCACGACGCATCGCAAGCGCCTATCTTTTTCAGACACCGCCACCAAACAATCGCCGGAAAGCGACGATGCCGAAGGTCAATCCTTATTATCGGGGGCCCGCCTCCGACCACTTCGACGGAACGCGGTTCTTCAACCCCAATGGCCGGCAGCCGCGGGGCATGGGCGACCTTCTGCGCTGGCAGCTCGGTCGAGGCAAGGTGAGGTGGCCGACGCATTATCCAAGCCCGTTTCAGCAGGCAAAGCCGGAGCTGAGCATCGAGGCCGACCGCCTGCGGGTGACGATGATCGGCCACGCGAGCCTTTTGATCCAGGTGCATGGCTTCAACATACTGACCGACCCGGTCTGGGCACACAGGGTGAGCCCGTTTTCCTTCGTCGGCCCAGCACGGCGCAATGCGCCAGGCATCGAGATGGACGATCTGCCGCCGATCGACCTCGTGCTCGTCACCCACAACCACTACGACCATCTCGATCTCGATACGCTGGCAGCCCTCAACGAAGAGCACAGTCCGCTGATCGTCACGCCGCTCGGCAACGACACAATCATCCGCCGCGCCGTGCCGGACGCGACCATATCCGTTCTCGACTGGGGCGACCGGCTGGACCTTGAAGACGAACTGGTGATCCATGCCGAGCCCTGCCATCACTGGTCGGCGCGCGGCTCCGGCGATCGCCGCATGGCGCTCTGGGCGGCCTTCGTCATCGAAACCCCTGTTGGCAAGATTTACCACGTCGGCGACACCGGCTTTCACGGCGGCATCAACTATCGCGCCGCCCGCGAAAAACATGGCGGCTTCCGCCTCGCCAACCTGCCCTTCGGCGCCTACGAGCCGCGCTGGTTCATGCAGGATCATCACCAGAACCCGGAAGAGGCGGTGCAGGGCATGATCGACTGCGCCGCCGACCACGTGGCTGGGCACCACTGGGGAACCTTCCGCTTGACCGATGAAGGCGTCGATGCACCGGTCAAGGCGCTCGAACAGGCGCTTGACGAGGCCGAGATTGCCCGCACGCGCTTCAGGGCCATGCGCCCGGGCGAAATCTTCGATGTGCCGCCTTCGTCGTCGACGCGCCAATGAAGCCGGCACTGGGAAGCCGGCACTGGTAATTTCCGGGCTTTTCCGCCATATACAGCCCAAATGAAGGGTGCCTCCGCTTGGCGAGGCTGGTTTGGACAATCGCGACATGGTCGACAACGTGCAATTTGCCAGAATGAACGGGCTTGGAAACAAGATCCTGGTCGTCGACATGCGCGGCCGCCGCGACCGCGTGACGCCGCAGGCTGCCATATCGCTCAACGCCGATCCGGCCACCGCCTTCGACCAGATCATGGCGATCCACGATCCGAAGGCCGCCGGCACCGACGCGTGGATCGATATCGTCAATTCCGACGGCTCGATGGCCCAGGCCTGCGGTAACGGCACGCGCTGCGTCGTCCAGGCGCTTGCCGCCGAAACCGGTAAGAAGGCCTTTCTCTTCCATACGGTTGCTGGCCTGCTCGAAGCCAAGGAGCACGACGACGGCACGATCTCCGTCGACATGGGAAGCCCGCGCTTCGGCTGGGACGAAATCCCGCTGTCGGAAGAGTTTCACGACACGCGCCGGATCGAGCTGCAGATCGGCCCGATCGACAATCCCGTGCTGCATTCGCCGTCGGTTGCCTCGATGGGCAATCCGCACGCGATCTTCTGGGTCGACAACGACGTCTGGTCCTATGACCTCGAACGCTTCGGGCCGCTGCTCGAAAACCACCCGATGTTCCCGGAGCGGGCCAACATCTCGATTGCGCGCGTGCTTTCGCGAAATGAACTGGACCTCAGAACCTGGGAACGCGGGGCCGGCCTGACGCTTGCCTGCGGTTCTGCTGCCTGTGCTGCGGCCGTCAGCGCCGCCCGGACCGACCGCACCGACCGCAGGGTGATCGTCAACGTGCCCGGTGGCCCACTGTCGATCGAGTGGCGTGAAGCGGACGACCATGTCGTCATGACCGGCCCGGCCGAATGGGAATGGTCGGGAACCGTCGACCCTGCGACCGGCGCCTGGCAGCGCGATGAAACCGAACCGGGAACCGCCGAGGCCCGGGCGCTTTGAGCGGCGTCGAGGTCATAACCTTCGGCTGCCGTCTCAATACCTACGAATCCGAAGTGATGCGGGCGGAAGCCGAAAAGGCGGGGTTGAACAACGCCATCCTCGTCAACACCTGTGCGGTGACCGGCGAGGCCGTGCGCCAGGCGCGCCAGGCGATCCGCCGCGCCCGCCGCGACAACCCGCATGCCCGCATCATTGTCACCGGCTGCGCCGCCCAGACGGAGAAGGAAACCTTCGCCGGTATGGCCGAGGTCGACGCCGTGCTCGGCAACGAGGAGAAGCTGAAAAGCGCCTCCTACCGATCGCTGCCCGATTTCGGCGTCTCGGCGGAAGAAAAGCTGCGCGTCAACGACATCATGAGCGTGCGGGCCACAGCACCACAGATGGTCAAGCATATCGACGGTCACGTACGCGCCTTCATCCAGGTGCAGAACGGCTGCGATCACCGCTGTACCTTCTGCATCATCCCTTATGGACGCGGCAATTCCCGCTCGGTACCGATGGGTGCGGTGGTCGACCAGGCACGCAGGCTCGTCGAGGGCGGCTACAGCGAGATCGTGCTCACCGGCGTCGATGCGACGAGCTACGGCGCCGATCTGCCGGGAACCCCGACGCTGGGACTGTTGGCAAAGACGCTTCTCAAACAGGTGCCGGATATCCGCCGCCTGCGCCTTTCCTCGATCGACGGCATCGAGGCCGACGGCCATCTGTTCGATTTGATTGCCGACGAAGCGCGCTTCATGCCGCATCTGCATCTGTCGCTGCAGCATGGCGACGACATGATCCTGAAGCGCATGAAACGTCGCCATTCGAGCGCCGACGCCCTCGCCTTCACGGACAAGGTCCGGCGCTTGCGCCCCGATATCAGTCTCGGCGCCGACATGATCGCCGGCTTCCCGACGGAAACCGAAGAGATGTTTGAAAATGCCGTGCGGCTTGCCAAGGATTGCGGCATCGCCCATCTGCACGTCTTTCCCTATAGCCCCCGTCCCGGCACGCCGGCAGCGCGTATGCCGCAGCTTGACCGGGCGCTGGTCAAGGATCGCGCCGCCCGCCTTCGCGCGACGGGCGCGGCCCTTTATGCCCGCCATCTCGAAGGCATGGTCGGCAGCGCGCAGACGCTGCTGGTCGAAAACAACGGCCTCGCTCACACCGAAAACTTCACGCTCGTCGACGCCGCCGGCCTCAAACCCCGTGCGCTTGTGCCGGTCACGATCACCGGCCACAATGGCAAGCATCTGACGATGCAGGTAAAACAGATGGCTGCGGCCTGACTCATGCGGAATCCCTGAATGGCAATCGGTTTCATCAAGAAGATCTTCTCCTTCGGCAAGGGCACTGTCGAGGAAACCAAGCCGCAGGATGCCGCGCCGGAAGCGGACGTCGCAGCAGCGGTACCGGCCGAAGTGCCGCCGGCGCCGGAGCCCGTTATCCCCGAGGCGATCGCCCCGGTCGACGTAGAAATCGACGAGCCCGTTGCCGAGCAGTCCGCGGCCGAAGAAGCCTCTGAAGAACTGCTTGAGCCGCTGTCTGATATCGAAGCCCTGCCGCTTGCCGTCGAGGACCCGATCCTGCCGGCCGAGATCGAGACCGCGGGCGGACCGGCATCGGACGAGGCGCGCAACGACGAGAATACCTCTGTCAGCGAAGACGCGGTCGTGCCCGTGGATGCAGCGGCAGAACAGGGAGAACTGTCGCCCACAACGCAAGAGGCGCTTGAGGCCTACGCCGCGCTTCAGGAAACAGCACCGGAAGAGCCGCCTGTCGAGCCAGAGGATCTGGCCGAGCAGGAGGAAATCGCAGCCGTCGAAGATCAGCCGATCGGCGACGATGCGAGCGATGAACTGGCTGCAGATGCGGCACCTGTCGAGGATGTCGTCGAACAAGACGACAGTGTTTTCGAGGCGCCAGTTTCAGAGGCAGCGGTCCCCGAGGAGCCGGTCCTCGGAACGCCGCTGCCCGAAGCACCTGCCCCCGAAGCTGTTATTGCCGCCAGCCTGCCGAAGGGTTTTGCCAGCGCTGCCGAGCGCGCGCAGGAAGAGCCCGTTGCCGCGCCACAGCCCAAGCTTACCTGGTATCAGCGCCTGCGCCGCGGGCTTGCCCGCACCTCGTCGCAACTGACCGGCCAGATCGCCAGCCTCTTTACCAAGCGCAAGCTCGACGAGGCGACGCTGCAGGACCTGGAGGATCTGCTGATCCAGGCCGATCTCGGCGTCGAGACTGCCATGCGCATCACCGATACGCTCGCCTCCGAGCGCTACGGCAAGGACGTGTCCGGCGAGGACGTGTCGCGGATCATGGCCGGCGAAATCACCAAGGTGCTTTCGCCCGTCGCCAAGCCGCTGGAACTCGACCTCAGCCACAAGCCGCATGTCATCCTGGTCGTCGGCGTCAACGGCACGGGCAAGACCACGACGATCGGCAAGCTCGCGGCCAAGTTGTCGGGCGCCGGCCTCAAGGTGATGCTCGCCGCCGGCGACACCTTCCGCGCCGCCGCCATCGAGCAGCTGAAGATCTGGGCCGATCGCACCAAGTCCGACATCGTTTCATCGAAGCTCGGCGCCGATGCCGCCGGCCTTGCTTATGAGGCCTTCCAGCAGGCGCGCGAAAAGAAGGCCGACGTGCTGATCATCGACACCGCGGGTCGGCTGCAGAACAAGGCCGAGCTGATGGCCGAACTGGAAAAGATCGTGCGCGTGCTCGGCAAGCTCGACCCGGACGCACCGCACACGGTGCTGCAGACGCTTGACGCCACCACCGGCCAGAACGCGCTGCAGCAGGTGGAGATCTTCCGCAACGTCGCCGGCGTCAGCGGGCTGATCATGACCAAGCTCGACGGCACGGCCCGCGGCGGCATTCTCGTCGCCATCTCCGCCAAGCACAAGCTGCCGGTCTATTTCATCGGCGTCGGCGAAGGCATCGACGATCTCGAACCATTCGAGGCCAAGGATTTCGCCGAGGCGATCGCGGGCGTCGCCGCGTGACGGCGGATGTCCGCCACGTCTTGTTCGAGGCAATGCGCCATAAGAGGCAATCTTTGATCGGCAGCATGATTTGCCCGTAAATCGGTTCCGATTTACGGAAATGTCCGGTGGCGTTTGCGCAAGCCGGCTGCCTTGATATGGTTTTGCCGCAAAGCTGGTGTTATGAGCGGCAGGCACATGCAAAAACAGGATCCCGAAATGTCGACGATCGAGGCTACCAAGCCGCAGAAGGAAGTCAGCCCGCTGTTGAAGCTGGTGCTGGAGCTCGGACCCCTGATGGTCTTCTTCTTCGCCAATTCCCGCGGCGAGTGGCTGGCCGGACATTTCCCGACGCTCTCCGAACTCGGCGGCCCGATCTTCATCGCGACCGGCCTGTTCATGGCCGCCACCGCGATTGCGCTCGTGGTCTCCTGGATGCTGACGCGCACGCTGCCTATGATGCCACTGATCTCCGGCATCGTCGTCTTCGTCTTCGGCGCGCTGACCCTCTGGCTGCAGAACGATACCTTCATCAAGATGAAACCGACGATCGTCAACACGCTGTTCGGCACGATCCTGCTCGGCGGGCTTCTCTTCGGCAAGTCGTTGCTCGGCTACGTCTTCCACTCCGCCTTCAAGCTCGATGAAGACGGCTGGCGCAAGCTGACGGTGCGGTGGGGCATTTTCTTCCTGGTGCTGGCCGTACTCAACGAGGTCATCTGGCGTTCGTTCTCCACCGATTTCTGGGTGGCGTTCAAGGTCTGGGGCACGATGCCCATCACCATCCTGTTTACACTGGCGCAAATGCCGTTGATCATGAAGCATTCGCTGGATCAGGATAGCGCCAAGTGAGCACAGCCATCGACGGCAATGACAGTCAGAACCGGCGGGCGCTGCTCTGGTTCGTGGCCTGTGTCGGCGTTCTCGCGATCCAGGTCATCACCCAGCATCTGATGGGTCGCATCTGGATCTGCGACTGCGGCTACGTCAAAATCTTCGAACCCGTCGTCAAATCGAGCGGCAATTCCCAGCACATTGCTGACTGGTACACGCCGTCGCACATCATCCACGGCTTCCTGTTCTATGGCCTCGGCCACCTGCTTCTGCGCGGCAAGGCACTGACCGCCAAGCTGTTCCTGGCGATGGTCATCGAATCCGCCTGGGAGATCGCCGAAAACACCCCAATGGTGATCGACCGCTACCGCTCGGCGACGATCTCGCTCGACTATTTCGGCGACAGCATCCTCAATTCGACGATGGACACGCTGGCCATGGTCGCCGGCTTCCTGTTTGCCGCCCGCATGCCCGTCTGGCTGACCGTTTTGATCGCCATCGGCTTCGAACTCTTCACCGGCTGGCTGATCCGCGACAACCTCACCCTCAATGTGCTGATGCTGGTCTGGCCGCTGGATGCAATTCGCGAGTGGCAGGCGGCGATTTAAGGCGGCGGTTCGCTCATCCCCGCCCCCGGAAAGTTGGCTGGAGGCGAACAATCAACCTCCTTCATCCCTGTGCTTGTCACAGGGATCCAGCAGCGCCGCGTCGGCGGCGCGCGAGACTCCGCCCTGACTGCAAGGCGAACTTTCTTGGAAAATTAAGCAGCCCATGGTCATTCACGGTGCGGACGCACCGTGGCTGGATCCCTGTGACGAGCACAGGATGAGGCGCGAATCGTAGCCGTTGCACGAAACGTTACGAGGTCAATTGCGGACTTGGCCTGAACCGCTCAAGAACCAGCGGCAGCCTTCTCGATCGCCGGCATCAGCCCTTCCTTCACGCTCTTCTCGTCGAACGGACCGACGCGCTTGTAAAGGATCGTGCCGTCGGCGCCGACGAGATAGGATTCGGGAATACCGTAGACGCCCCAGTCGATCGCCGCCTTGCCGCGCGGATCAACACCGACGGCTGCAAAGGGATTGCCGAGTTCGCCCAGGAACCGGAGGGCGTTTTCGTTCTGGTCCTTGTAGTTGATGCCGACGACCGTCAGACGCTCGTCCTTCGACAGTTCGAGAATGAACGGATGCTCCTGCCGGCACGGCACACACCAGGAAGCCCAGACATTGACCAGCGTCAGCTTGCCCTTGATGGCAGCGTCGGTCAGCGCCGGCATCGGCTGGCCGTCCCGGGTCGCGCCTTCGAGCGGCGACATGTCGAGCATCGGCGCCTTGGTGCCGATCAGCGCCGAGGGGATTTCGCTGACATCCTTGCCGGAATTGAGCTGGCTCCAGAAGATGGCGGCAAGCGCCGCGAAGATCGCCAGCGGCAGCAGCGCAAGGCCGACACGCAGGGCTCCGGGCTTGCGCTCCTCGCTACCGGGTGCGGGGGTGCTTGTCATCGCGGCTCTCCGGTTGCTGCTTCCGCCGAACGCCGGCGTACCCCAGCCGCTTCGAGTTCGCGCAGCTCACGCTGGCGCGCGCGCCCGTCGGCGATCACCCAGAGACAGAGGCCGACGACGGTCAGCGTCGCGATCCCGTAGCTGGCAAAAACATAGGCAGCGTGGCTCATCATTTGGATCAGACCTCCCGGCCGGCACTTCGGGCCGCCAGACGGCGAAGCGACGTCACACGCCGGCGCCAGATCTCGTTGCGCATGGCGGCGATGTGCAGCGTGAAGAACAGAAGCGTGAAGGCGATGGCCATGACGACGAGCGGGCGGAGAAACTCCGGGTCGATCGTCGGGCCATCAAGCCTGAGTACGCTCGCCGGCTGATGCAGCGTGTTCCACCATTCGACCGAAAACTTGATGATCGGAATGTTGACGAAGCCGACCAGCACCAGCACGGCCGAGACGCGCGACGAACGCGCCGGGTCGTCGATGGCGCGGTTGAGCGCCATCAGCCCGAGATACATCAGAAACAGCACGAAGACCGACGTCAGTCGTGCATCCCAAACCCACCAGGCGCCCCACATCGGTTTGCCCCACAGCGAGCCGGTGACGAGCGCCAGGAAGGTGAAACAGGCGCCGATCGGCGCTGCGGCCCGCGACGACACGTCGGCCAGCGGATGCCGCCAGACGAGCGTGCCAATGGCAGCGAGCGCCATCACCGAGTAACACATCATCGACAGCCAGGCGGCCGGCACATGCACATACATGATGCGCACCGTCTCGCCTTGCTGATAGTCGCCTTCCGTCGTGAACGACAGCCAGAGGCCGAGGACGAAGAAAAGCGCCGTCAGCGCCGCAAACCACGGCAGGACGCGATCGGCCAGCGCCAGAAACCGCGTCGGGTTGGCGAGATCGCTGAATTTGCGGATAGCAAGGCTGTTTTCGCTCATGATGGCTCTTTAACGCCTAAGGCCCTTTGCTGCAATTGATCCCCGTCAATCACGAGATCACGATGGTTCTTCTGTCGCATCAACCCAACGATCATAAACGTCATCGATTTTAACAGGTTAGAGCGGGAGACAGACGGAAAACCGCAAACAGTTTATCGGTTTCCCGCACCATCCGCGTCAGTCGGACGCATGGCGAAGCGCCGCGGCGGCGGCAACCGGCCCGATGACGGCAAAAAACAGGGTGATTGCCATCAATATCATCAAGGGCGGCAGAAACGGGGCCGGGTCCTCGATCGCCGCATAGACGGCGCTGACGCCGAAGATCAGCACCGGAATGGCAAGCGGCAGCACCAGGATCGACACCAGCAGACCACCGCGCGGCAGCGACACGGCAACGGCCGCACCGACGGCACCGATGAAGGTGATCGCCGGCGTTCCGACAAGCAGCGTCAGCATGGTGGCGCCGATTGCAAGCTCGTCCATGTTCATGAACAGGCCGAGCAGCGGTGCAGCGATCACCAGCGGCAGGCCGGTGGCGGCCCAGTGGGCCGCGCATTTGACGAACACGGTGGCGAGCAGCGGCGTTTCCTGCATCAGCATCAGATCGAGCGACCCGTCTTCGCGCTCCGCCTGGAACAGCCGGTCGAGACCGAGCAGCGACGCGAGCAGCGCCCCGATCCACAGGATGGCAGGCCCGATCCGCGCGAGAAGATTAAGGTCAGGGCCGACACCGAAGGGGATGACGGCGACGACCGTCATGAAGAACAAAACGCCGATCATCGCGCCGCCGCCGGCGCGGATGGAAAGCTTGAGGTCGCGGAGGAAGAGCGCGATCACCTGCACGCCCCTTTCATCTCTTTGCCCGCGATCGCCAGATTACGCGTCATGCCACATGCCTCCGCCGACGCCGGCAAAGCCGGTCATCCGCAATTCCCCAGTGCGCTCGAGCCCGAGCGGCTGATGCGTGGCCGCAACGACGATGCCGCCCTGATCCAGATGCGCGTTGACCAATCCGGCAAAAAGCCTGTCGGCACCGGCGTCGAGCGCCGCCGTCGGCTCGTCGAGGATCCAGATCGGACGGTGGGCGACAAGCAGCTTGGCCATCGCCATGCGCCTCTGCTGGCCGGCCGAAAGATAGCCGAAGGGTAGGTGCGCGATCCCAGGAAGGCCGACGGCTTCCACCGCTTCGACCAGGTCCCTGCCCGAGCCACCGGGCGAATCACCCATGAAGTTTTTCCAGAAGGAAAGATTTTCCGCGACGGTCAGCTCGCGTTTCATCGCATTTCGGTGGCCGAGATAGTGGCTGAGCTCTGACGGATGGCGCATTTCAGGAGGGCCATTCTCAAGTTTGAGACTGCCCTTTTCAGCCATGAGAAGACCGGCCAGAACACGCAGCAAAGTCGATTTTCCCGACCCGTTCGGACCCGTCACCACAAGGGCTTCGCCGGCACTAAGAGCAAAGGAAATATCGTTAAAAATCAGATCCTCGCCTCGCCTCGCACTCAGACCTTCAGCCAGCAGGCGCATGAATTTTCAGTTTCCCTTTACACTCTTTGCCGCAGGGCAAAAAAAAGTCCCGATTGGACCTTGGTTGGTCTGGCACGATTTGGAGAAATTATCTATAAGGCGGCCAACACGCCAGCGGTCGGCGTGAATTTCATCCTAGCGCCGAACATGGAATGAATTTCCACGTACGGACAGCGGAAATGGCCGCACCCGCATCCCAATTCGCGCTTCATTGCGCTCGGGCGTTCGTACGTCAGTTTTTGGCGATCAGACGGAACGGGGTATTATCCAGTGTCCAAGTCCCTAGACAGTTTCAATTGTCGCTCCACGCTCACCGTCAACGGTGTCGACTACGTCTATTACAGCCTGCCCAAGGCTGAGGCGAACGGTCTTGCCGGCGTTTCGAAGCTCCCCTACTCGATGAAGGTGCTGCTCGAAAACCTGCTGCGCAACGAAGACGGCCGCTCCGTCACCAAGAAGGACATCGAGAACGTCGCAGCCTGGCTGAACGACAAGGGCACCGCCGAAAACGAAATCGCCTACCGCCCGGCCCGCGTTCTGATGCAGGACTTCACCGGCGTTCCCGCCGTTGTCGACCTCGCTGCCATGCGCGACGCCATGGTGTCGCTTGGTGGCGATCCGGAAAAGATCAACCCGCTGGTGCCCGTCGACCTCGTCATCGACCACTCGGTTATCGTCGACGAATTCGGCACTCCGAACGCCTTTGCCCGCAACGTCGAGCTGGAATACCAGCGCAACGGCGAGCGTTACCGCTTCCTGAAGTGGGGCCAGCAGGCGTTCAAGAACTTCCGCGTCGTGCCGCCCGGCACCGGTATCTGTCACCAGGTCAATCTGGAATATCTGGGCCAGACTGTCTGGACCCGTGAAGAAGACGGCGAAATCACGGCCTACCCGGACACCTGCGTCGGCACCGACAGCCACACGACGATGATCAACGGCCTCGGCGTTCTCGGCTGGGGCGTCGGCGGCATCGAGGCTGAAGCCGCGATGCTCGGCCAGCCGGTCTCCATGCTGCTGCCCGAGGTCATCGGCTTCAAGCTCACGGGCAAGCTCAAGGAAGGCGTGACGGCGACCGACCTCGTGCTGATGGTCGTGCAGATGCTGCGCAAGAAGGGTGTTGTTTCGAAGTTCGTCGAATTCTTCGGCCCCGGCCTCGACAACATGACGCTCGCCGACCGCGCCACCATCGGCAACATGGGTCCGGAATACGGCGCCACCTGCGGCTTCTTCCCGGTCGACAGCGAAACCATCAACTACCTCACCATGTCCGGCCGCGAAGAACAGCGCATTTCGCTGGTCGAAGCCTACTCCAAGGCTCAAGGGATGTGGCGCGATGGTGACGGCTCCGAGCTGGTGTTCACCGACACGCTCGAACTCGACCTCGGCGACGTTGTTCCGGCCATGGCCGGTCCGAAGCGTCCGGAAGGCCGCATCCCGCTGGAAAGCATTGCATCCGGTTTCGCAACCGCCCTCGAAGGCGACTACAAGAAGCCGGGCCAGCTTTCGAACCGCTACGCTGTCGAAGGCACCGACTTCGATCTCGGCCATGGCGACGTTGCCATCGCTGCGATCACGTCGTGCACCAACACGTCCAACCCGTCGGTTCTGATCGCCGCCGGCCTTCTCGCCCGCAACGCCGTTGCCAAGGGCCTGAAGTCCAAGCCGTGGGTCAAGACCTCGCTTGCACCGGGATCGCAGGTCGTCGGCGAATACCTCGCCAAGTCGGGCCTGCAGAAGGACCTCGACGCGCTTGGCTTCAACCTCGTCGGCTTCGGCTGCACCACCTGCATCGGCAACTCCGGTCCGCTGCCGGCCCCGATCTCCAAGACGATCAACGACAAGGGCCTGATTGCCGCCGGCGTTCTCTCCGGCAACCGCAACTTCGAAGGCCGTATTTCGCCGGACGTTCAGGCCAACTACCTCGCCTCGCCGCCGCTCGTCGTCGCCTATGCACTCGCCGGAACGGTTCAGAAGGACCTGACCAACGAGCCGCTCGGCGAAGATCGGGACGGCAACCCGGTCTTCCTCAAGGACATCTGGCCGACCTCCAAGGAAATCCAGGAGTTCATCTTCAAGTACGTGACCCGCGAACTCTACGCGACCAAGTACGCCGACGTGTTCAAGGGCGACGAAAACTGGCAGGCCGTTCAGGTTCCTCCGGGCCAGACCTACGCCTGGGACGATGGTTCGACCTACGTGCAGAACCCGCCCTACTTCGTTGGCATGGGCAAGTCCGGCTTGGGCATCTCCGATATCAAGGGTGCTCGCGTTCTCGGCCTGTTCGGCGACAAGATCACCACCGACCACATCTCGCCGGCCGGTTCGATCAAGGCGGCTTCGCCGGCCGGTTCGTACCTCATCGACCATGGCGTCGGCGTCGCCGACTTCAACCAGTACGGTACGCGTCGCGGCAACCATGAGGTGATGATGCGCGGCACCTTTGCCAACATCCGCATCCGCAACCACATGCTCGGCCCGAACGGCAAGGAAGGTGGCTACACCATCCACTATCCGTCGAAGGAAGAGATGTCGATCTACGATGCGGCCATGCAGTACAAGGAAGAGGGCGTTCCGCTCGTCATCTTCGCCGGCGTCGAATACGGCAATGGCTCGTCGCGCGACTGGGCTGCAAAGGGCACCAACCTGCTCGGCGTCAAGGCCGTGATCGCCCAGTCCTTCGAGCGTATCCACCGCTCGAACCTGGTCGGCATGGGCGTCATCCCGTTCGTCTTCGAACAGGGAACGACTTGGGAATCGCTGGCCTTGAAGGGCGACGAGATCGTCACGATCGACAATCTCGCCAACGTTCAGCCGCGCGAAAAGCGCGTCGCCAAGATCACCTATGGCGACGGCAGCGTGAAGGACGTTCCGCTCGTTTGCCGCATCGATACGCTCGATGAAGTCACCTACGTCAACAATGGCGGCATCCTGCAGACGGTTCTGCGCGACCTCGCCGCCTGATCGCTCTGGTTGCTTGAAACATTGAAAGGCCGGGATACCGCAAGGTGTCCCGGCCTTTTCACGTTTCCTATAGGTTGCCTGCCCATATCCTCACTCCAACGTGACTTCCCGTTGAAGCATCGGCGTCGTATGTAATGGACTTCCCCGTGAAGTAGGCCTGTCGGCCGCCAATGAAGTGACGCCATGACATTCGCAGACAGATATTTCCTTCGCCCCGTTGCAATGGCTTTCGGGCTTTTTGCTGCAGCGTCGGTTCCGGCTATGGCTGAGGATGGCAAGGTTATCAAAGGCGTCGTCGAACTCTTCACCAGCCAGGGCTGTTCCTCCTGCCCTCCAGCCGATGCCGCCTTGAAGAAGCTGGTCGATGACGGCGACGTGGTGGCGCTGTCCTATCACGTCGACTACTGGAACTATCTCGGTTGGAAAGACACGCTCGCCTCGACAGAGAACACAGACCGGCAATATGCCTATGCCCGCATGCTGGGTCGAAATGGCGTCTACACACCGCAGGCGATCCTCAACGGTCGCGACCACGTCAACGGCGCCAATCTGCAGGCGATCAAATCCCGGCTCGACGCCATGAAGACCGCCGGCAAGGGGCTTGCCGTTCCGGTTGATGCGAAGATCAACGGCGAGGAGATTTCGATCAAGGTCGGCGCGGGTGACGGCAAGGCAAATGTCGTCGTCGTCTATTTCGACCGGGCGAAGATCGTCAATGTCGAGAAAGGCGAAAACAGCGGCAAGAAGATCGCCTACTGGCACGCAGTGCGCGATATCCAGACCATTGGCATGTGGGATGGCAAGCCTGCGACCTTCACCCTGCCTGCAACCGTCCTGACGGAGCAGCGTGGCAAAAGCGGCTGCGCGGTGCTGTTGCAGTCGATGAAAGATGCTGAAACCCCGGGCGCGATCATCGGCGCGACTGCCGTGCTCGCCGGCCCGCAGGGCAAACTGTGAGCGGCTGCAGGACGCTTTAAGTCGGAATCGATTTAGGGAAAATAGGCGGCATGCCTGAACCATTACAGCGTCCTTTGCGCGTCATACTTGACGCGCGGCGCTGTAAGGGGTGGTTCGGCCCGGCAGCATCGAGGGGCTGGGGCTGAGGGTTCGAAGTTACCGGACCGAACCGGCCATGACTGCGTTCTTTGAAGGTCACGCAGCATGACGATCTGACCGGACATACGGTGGCAACGACTCTGTCCGTCAGCGCCCGCGAGTTTTGCGGTGAATTGGGGCGGCGATTTGACTGAAATGGGGCAGAGGCAAGAAATGCCATCTGCACCCAGCGGCTCCGGCCGGTTCCGGCTTGCTTTTCGGCTCGTGTCAGGCAAACTGTTATCGTTCTGTCACAACAGAAGGCCGGATTGCCGATGACCGATGAGCCGGATTTGCCGCGAGGCGAGGCGCGACATCAGCGCCAGACCACTTCTGAAGTGGTCGTCGATCTCTCGGAATACAAGAACGCCCGGAATGCTCCTCCCATCACCTTTCACCGCCGAGAACTCGACCAGATCCTGTGGGTCTACGGCCGCATGGTCGGCGAAGGCGAATGGCGCGACTACGCCATTGACCACCTGAAGGACCGCGCCGTCTTCTCCGTTTTCAAGCGCGCGGGCGAGATGCCTCTCTTCCGCATCGAAAAAAACCCGAAGCTGGCGGCCAAGCAAGGTGCCTTTAGCGTGCTCAACGTCCACGGCACGATTCTGAAGCGCGGGCACGAGCTCGGACAGGTCCTGAAGGTTTTCGACAAGGCGCTCAAGCTGGTCGAAACCTGAGACGCCACATCGGAACGATCGGAGAGTCAGGCCCACATGCCGGCTCTGGCTTCGCTGACATCTGCCCTCAGGCTTGATAAAGCGTATCCGGGTAGACGCCCTCGGGCGGATCGCTCGTCGCTCGATCGCCCAGCGCAAGCTGCATGATCGCGGTATCGAGCCACCGTCCATGCTTGAAGCCGGTCGCCTTCATCAGCCCATGATGTTCGAAACCCAATGATTGATGGACCGCGATCGATGCGGGATGGGCACCGCCGATGACCGCCACCATCTGGCGAAATCCAAGCGCCGTGCAGCGGCGAACAAGCTCGGCGAGCAGCATCCTTCCTGCCCCCTTCCCCCGTGCCGAAGGCGCCAGGTAGATCGAATCCTCGACCAGGAAGCGATAGGCCGTCCGCGTGCGGAAGGCCGAGGCATAGGCGTAGCCGATGATCATGCCCGCCGCGTCGATCGCGACGATGTAGGGATAACCATGGCCGACGATGGTGGAGAAGCGCGCTGCCATTTCCGCCTGCGACGGAGGCGCGACCTCATAGGTCGCCACGCCGTTCAGAACGGATTCGCGATAGATCTCGGCAATGGTGGGCAGATCGGAGACGGTGGCGTCGCGCAGGGTCAGGGACATGGAAGGATCTTGACGGTTGGATTTTTTCATTCAGTCACATGGATCGCACCCGTGGATCAAGCCCTTTTCCGGGCAACAAAAAAGGCGGCCGAAGCCGCCTTTTCCGTCAATCTCTTCAGGCTTAGTTGTTCCGGTTGCCCATGAACTGCAGCATGAACATGAACAGGTTGATGAAGTCGAGGTAGAGCGTCAGCGCGCCCATGATCGCCTTGCGGCCAGCAACGGTGCTGTCGTCGGCATCGTAGTACATTTCCTTGATCTTCTGCGTGTCGTAGGCGGTGAGGCCTGCGAAGATCAGCACGCCGATCACGGAGATTGCGAAGCCGAGTGCCGAAGAGCCGAGGAAGATGTTGACGATCGACGCGATGATGACGCCGAACAGACCCATGATCAGGAACGAGCCCATGCCGGACAGGTCCTTCTTCGTGGTGTAGCCGTAGAGCGACAGTGCACCAAACGAGGCGGCGGTCACGAAGAACGTCTGCACGATGCTCTGGCCGGTAAAGACCATGAAGATCGACGACAGCGAAACGCCCATCAGGGCCGCATAGACCCAGAACGTCATCTGCGCGGCAGAAACGCTCATGCTATTGATGCGGAAGCTCATGAAGAACACGAGACCCAGCGGAGCGAGCATGACGACCCATCTCAGGGGCGACGCATAGAGAAGTTGGGCGAATGCCGGATTGGAGACGGCAAGCGCGAATGTTCCGTAAGCTGCCAGGCCGGTGATCGCCAGGCCGAGGGCCATCAAGTTGTAGACCTTCAGCATGTAGGTGCGAAGGCCTTCGTCGATCACGGCACCCGCCTGAGCGCCGGCGGGCGACATTCGGGTTTGGTAGTTTCTCAGATCAGCCATTGTTTCCTCATTTAAGCCCCGGTTGAACTTACGGTGTCGGGCGGATGACCTGACCGATCGGCCATCATCCCATGCCCAGGCGCCGCTGCGGGGCTCCAGCATGCCTGTGGATAAATATGATGCCGAAAGCCCTTGCGTACAAGACCTTCAGACCCGTGATTCGGCACAGCCTGGGCGTTTATGGCCTTGTATGACAGGGATTTACGGTTAACTCCGTCCGCTCAGAGCTCCCGCAGGACCGGCGCCGCCTTCTGACCCAGCACACGCCAGGTGCCGGCAAGCCCGATGCCAACAGTCATCACCAGCGCAATGACGACCGTGGCAACCGCAACATCCGGCAGGAAACTCGACGGCAGCTTCATGATCCGGCTGACGACGTACCAGGCGGAGACGCCGCCCGCAAACAGCGCAAAGACCGCGGTTGCAAGGCCAAGGATGATGTATTCGTAGCTGAAGGCACGGATCAGCGTGGCGCGCGTGGCGCCCAGCGTCTTCAGCACCACCGCATCGTGGATGCGCGCCCGATTGCCGGCAGCAAGCGCGCCGGCCAGCACCAGGACGGAGGCGACGAGCGCGACGGCGGCGGCAGCACGGATCGCCGTTGCCAGCTGCCCGAGAAGCGCGTTCACAATGTCGAGAGCATCCTTTACCCGCACGCTGGTGATCGTCGGATAGGCGTTGGTCACGGCTTTCAGCACCGTCGCCTCCTCCTCCGGCGTCGCGCCGGGATCGATCACCGTTGCGAGCCACGCATGCGGAGCGCCGGCAAAGGTGTTGGGCGAGAATACCATCACGAAGTTGATCGACAGCGATTCCCATTCGACATTGCGGAAGTTGGCGATCTTGGCGGTGATGTTGCGGCCAAGCACGTTGACCGTCACCATGTCGCCGATCTTCAATCCGAGCTCGCGCGCCTCTTCCGCCGAAAACGACACCAGCGGCTCGCCGCTATGGTCGGGCGCCCACCAGCTGCCTTCTGCAAGCGTCGAATTCTCCGGCTTGTTCTTGGCATAGGTGATGCCGCGGTCGCCGCGCAGCACCCACTGGCCACTCGGCGGGACGTTGCGACTGTTCACGTCCTCGCCGTTGAAGGCGACGATACGGCCGCGCAGCATCGGCACTTCGATGACCTTGCCATCAGGCATCGATCCGTTGAGCAGCGCGCGGAACCCCTCGATTTCGCTTCCCTGGATATCGACGAAGAAGAAATTGGGCGCCCGCTCGGCCATGCTGCCAGTCAGTTCGCGCCGAAGATTGCCGTCGATCAACGCAAGCGTGACGAGAAGCGCAAGACCGAGGCCGAGCGACAGCACCACCGAAGGCGTGAGCGCGCCCGGTCGATGGATGTTGCCGATCGCCAGCCGTAACGACGGCGAGTTGACGCGCGGGCTACGGCGCGCAAGCCATGAGATCAGCAGCGAGACGAGACGCAGAACGATGAAGGCGAAGGCGATCGCGCCGAGGAACACGAGCGAGATGTAGCGGTCATAGGCGGTCCAGATGGCAAGTCCTGCAAGCGCGCCCAGGCAGGCGAACGCGCCGACCAGATAGGGCCATGCGGGAAAGCCCGAGGGGTCGAAGCCCTGCTGGCGAAAGAGCGCTGTCGCCGGGATGCCGCGTGCGCGGCCGAGCGGAAGGATGGCGAACGCAAGCGCCGTCAACACGCCGAACAGGGCGGCGATGCCGAGCGCACCGGGATAGAGCCTGAACTCCGTCGAAATCGGTAGCAGATCGGCAAGAAACTGTGCGGCGACGAAGGGAATGAGCGCACCGAGAACAAGCCCTATGGCGATGCCGATCAGAGCGATCAGGAGGATCTGCGACAGATAGATCATCGCCACCAGCGAGGCAGGCGCACCCAGGCACTTGAAGGTGGCTATGACGCTGCGCTTCTGGTCGAGATAGGCGCGCACGGCATTGGCGACACCAACGCCGCCGACGATCAGGGCCGTCAACCCGACAAGCGTCAGGAACTGCGAAAAACGGGTGATATTGGCGGTCAGCGACGGGGCCGCGTTGGAGCTGGTGCGGATCGACCAGCCGGCCGACGGAAAGCGCGTCTCGGCGTCGCCGCGGACCGCGTCGACCCGGGTCGGATCGCTCACCTTCACCTTGTAGCCGTGTTCGACAAGACTTCCCGTCTGCACGAGACCCGATGCGTTGAGCGTTTCATCCGAAACCATCAGGCGCGGTGCGAAGCCGAATCCGTCGGAGAGCGCATCCGGCTCGCGCACGATCTTGCCTGAAATCTTGATGCGGGCATTGCCCAGCAGGATTTCATCACCGACGGAAATGCCGAGGCGATCAAGCAACAGCGGTGCGGCCACCGCACCGAACACGTCGCCCTGCCGCGCCAGCAGACTGCCAAGCGGCTGATCCGGTTGGCTTTCCAGCTTGCCATAGAGCGGATAGGCTGCATCGACGGCTTTCAACTCGACGAGTGCCTGGTTCGATCCATCGGGCAAACGCGCCATGGAGCGAAGGCCCGCTGAAACCGAGACGGGTCCGAGCCCGTCGAGGAACGCGCGCTCCTCTGTCGTTGCCACCCGGTTGTTGAGCTCGAAGCGGATGTCGCCGGCAAGCAGCTCGCGCCCCTGGGACGCGATCGTCGCGGTGATCGATTGCGACAGCGAGTTGACGCCGGCGATCGCCGCCGTGCCAAGCGCGATGCAGGCGAGGAAGATATAGAACCCCTTGAGGCCGCCGCGCATTTCGCGCAACGCCAGCCGCAGGGCGAGCAGTGGGCGCAGTCGGATCGCGAGGGCCTCGCTCATGCGGATGCCGCTTCCTGGCGCTGCGTTTCGACGACCGGTTCGAACGCGCCACTGGAAATGATCTCGCCGGAGCGCACCCGCACCTGCCGCGAGCAACGGGCCGCGAGCGCTGCGTCATGGGTGACCAGCACCAGTGTCATGCCCCGGTCACGCTGTTCGGCGAAAAGCAGATCGGCGATCTGCCGGCCCGTCTCGTCATCGAGATTGCCGGTCGGCTCATCGGCGATCAGCAGCTTCGGCGACGGCGCGAGTGCACGGGCGATCGCCACGCGCTGCTGCTCGCCGCCGGAAAGCTGGCCGGGATAGTGGCTCAAGCGCTCGCCGAGGCCGACGGCCACAAGCTCCTTGCGCGCGATCTCGAAGGCGCCGGGAACATTGGCGAGTTCGAGCGGCACGGCAACGTTTTCGAGGGCTGTCATGTTGGGGATGAGGTGGAAGGATTGGAAGACGATGCCGATGTTGCGCCCGCGGAAGTCGGCGACCCTGTCCTCGTTCAGCCGGTGCAGCGGCGTGCCGTCGATAATGATTTCGCCGCGGTCCAGCCGTTCAAGGCCAGCCAGCACCATCAGCAGCGTCGACTTGCCCGAGCCGGAAGGCCCGACGATGCCGACGGACTCGCCGGCGTCGATTGTCAGGCTCATGCCTTTCAGCACATGCACCGAGGCCGCGGCTTCGCCGAGGGTGAGGTCGGCATTTTTGAGCTCGATGATGGTACTGGCCAAGCGAAACAATCCTATATGAAACGGAAAGGGAATAAGAAAACAGCACCCGCGATTTAGGAACAGACCCATGGCATTAAAAGGATTTCAACGGTTTTTCTTGGGGCTCGCAATGACAATTGCGTTATCGGCGGCAGCACGGGCCGAAACGATCAGCCTCGTCGGCTTCGGCGACAGCCTGATGGCGGGTTATCAGCTGCCTCCCGAGGATGCCTTCCCGGCCCGGCTTGAAAAGGCGTTGAAGCAAAAGGGCCTCGATGTCACGGTGGCGAACGCCGGCGTTTCTGGCGACACCAGCTCAGGCGGCCTTGCGCGCATCGACTGGTCGATACCCGACGGCACCAAGGGTGTCATCCTGGAGCTTGGCGCCAACGACGCGTTGCGCGGCATTCCGCCGGAAGAAACCCGCAAGAACATCGAGGCGATGATTTCACGATTGAAGGAGCGCGGCATCGCCGTGCTGCTCGCCGGCATGATGGCGCCGCCGAACATGGGTGCCGACTATGCCGCCCGGTTCAATCCGATCTATCCGGAACTCGCAGAGAAATACGGGCTGCAGCTCTACCCCTTCTTCCTCGACGGCGTTGTCACCGACGCAGCACTCAAGCTTGAGGACGGCATGCACCCGAACGGCAACGGCGTCGGCACGATGGTCGATAAGGCGCTGCCCGTGGTCGAACGTTTCATTGCAACATTGTCAAAGGCGGAGTGAACAAATCATCCACAGTTAAGAGAGTGTTAATATTCGCAAGCGTCAAATAGTAGTTGCCTGCAGACTCGATGCGTGATTCGCTGAGACATCTGCAAGAGATTCGGGGAGCTCGCCATGCCGAGACTATTCACCGCCCTCGAAATTCCGCGCAATGTTGCGATGAGTCTTTCATTGCTGCGCGGAGGTCTTCCCGGAGCTCGCTGGATCGATGTGGAGAACTACCACATCACCTTGCGCTTCATTGGTGACGTCGACTGGCGCACCGCAGACGAGATCATCGACAAGCTTGACCGGATCGAAAGACCGGAATTCCAGCTGCAACTGACCGGCACCGGCGCCTTCGGCTCGAAGAAGCCACACTCGGTCTGGGCTGGGGTCAGCAATCACCCGGAAATGTACGCGCTGCAGGCCGAAATCGAGCGCATCTGCCAGAGGCTGCGGCTGCCGGCCGACCCGCGCAAGTTCACGCCGCATGTCACGCTTGCAAGGCTGCGCTCCAGCCGCGTCGAGGATGTGGTCGAATATCTCTCCGGACGCGGCAACTTCATGGCCTCACCCTTCACCGTCTCACGTTTCGTGCTTTTGTCGTCGCGCGATTCCGTCGGCGGCGGCCCCTACCTCACCGAAGAGGTGTTTCCGCTTCACGAAGTCCGCTCTTCGAGCCTTTCCAGCAACGACGAGCATCCGGCCTCCAACATCTGGTAAAGGCGTTTGAACGCTTCGGGACCGTCATAATAGGGATCAGGAACGTCCTGGTCCCGCCCCGAAGCGTAGCTCAGAAACAGATCGATCCTGTCTTCAAGCCCCGCCGGCGCGAGCTGGCGAAGCGTCTTGACGTTCTCCCCATCCATGCCGAGGATCAGGTCGAACGCCGCAAAGTCGGCCTTTGAAACCTTGCGCCCGCGAAGGCCGGAAATGTCGATGCCGTGCCGGCGCGCCGCCTCGATCGACCGGCGGTCCGGTGGATCGCCGATATGCCACCCACCCGTACCGGCAGAATCGACAGAAATCTGTGACGCCAGACCCTTTTGCGCCGCGAGCTCGCGCAGCACGCCTTCAGCCAGAGGTGACCGGCAGATATTGCCGAGACAAACAAAAAGAATTCGGACCGGTTTCATGCTATCCATTTCAAGGAGATAAGAGGCCAGCCGACTTATACGCGGCGGCACAGCCTTGGAACAGACGCGGTGAAAGGGAGGAACGGATGAGGCCGGAGAAACTCGACGAGGCGGCAATCGCCGAGCATTTGCACAAGATGGAAGGGTGGGTGCGCGCCGAAGACGGCGCCTCCATCTGGAAAGCTTTTCGCTTCAAGAATTTCGTCGAGGCTTTCGGCTTCATGACGGAGATGGCGATCGTTGCCGAAAAGCTCGATCATCACCCGGAATGGTTCAACGTCTACAACCGCGTCGACGTGACGCTCACGACGCACGACGCCAGCGGCCTCACCGAACTGGACTTCAAGCTGGCTGCCAGAATGGACAAGGCTGCGGCCGGCCGCATGCCCGACCATTTGAAATAGATTTTGAAATGGATCTGGCACTTCCCATATTGTTGAGCGTTGCAACATCGGAAGCGAGGCGATGGACGACGTAAAGATTGGTGAAATTCTCCTGCCCGGCGAAGAATCCGAACAGGAGCGCAGGGAAAAGCGCGTCAAGCGACGCTTCTGGCCGACCTTTCGCCGCGCCGCCCGGCAGATACCGTTCAGCCGGGAACTCGTGGCTGCCTATTATTGCGCGATCGACCCGAAGACGCCGACGCGCACGCGCGGCATCCTGCTGGCGGCACTGGCCTATTTCGTGCTGCCGCTCGACTTCCTTCCCGATGTGCTCGCCGTCGTCGGATTTTCCGATGATGTCGCGGTTCTGACTGCCGCCTTTGCCGCCATCAGCGGGCAAATCAAGGAAGCCCACTACCTCAAGGCCGACGAGACGCTGGCCGACAATCCCGAGGAATGACCGCGGAAAATGCGGTCCGTCCGTGTGTCCGCCGTATTCCTGCCCAAAAGTCAAACTCTTGCCCAATTCTTTGTGGCATAGACATTTTGGAACGACACGCATCGAAACGTCTTGGTTGAGACGCGCGTTGTTTGGAATGGCATGGGGCAGGAAACGATCCGGAAGAGCTGTTCGAGGCGCCGAACACTCGACGCCGGAAGAGCGCTCCAAAAAATTGACGGACGGCAGATCTGCGGATGCTGGAGCGAAGGCGACAAATGCTTCGTTTCGGGGCTGAAACCAGCGGATTTTGGCCCTCGTTGACGGTTTGGTAACCTGAATTAAGTCACAACAATTGAAATCATGACTACGCGTCGCCCGTCTGACCTGTTTCGGGTGATCGAAAAGCAAGAAAAGCGGCAGGACCTCATGTTTGTAAGAAAGATCGCAACCGCAATCGCACTCGTTCTGGCAACCGCCAGCATGGCTGCCGCCCAGTCTCCGACGCGCATCCAGCAGTTCAACGCCTGGGGCGCCTATTCCTACAATTCCGGCGGCGGCAAGGTCTGCTATGTCCTGTCGGTTCCGAAGGAAAAGAGCCCGGCCGGCGTCGACCACGGCGACATCTTCTTCCTCGTTTCCCAGCGCCCCGGCCAGAACATCAGCTACGAGCCGCAGGCCATGATGGGCTACCCGCTGCAGGAGAACTCGAAGGTCAACGTCGTCATCGACGGCCGCACCTTCGTGATGTTCACCAAGGGCAACTCTGCCTGGGTCGAGAACGCCGCTGAAGAGCCGGCGCTCGTTGCCGCGATGAAGACCGGCAAGGCGATGTCGGTCAACGCCAAGTCGCGCAAGGGCACCACGACCACCTACGCCTATTCGCTGTCGGGCATCTCGGCTGCACTGAAGCAGATCGAAGCCTGCAAGTAGGCTCTCGCCACTTTGGCAGAACACAAGGCCGGCGCCTGACGCCGGCCTTTTTGCATTCAGGATTGACGCCTGCGCGTGACTCTTGAGCAAAACAATGCTACAGCCCCGGCAAATTAAGAGCCCCCGCGCCCTATTGGCCGCGCTTGAAGGCTCGACCGATTTCAATTCGAGCATCAGGACAATCTCCGGACCCTTCTCCGGACGGGCGTTTTCTGTACGACAGGACACCAGAGCATGGCAGCCACTGAAATCTTGAACCGGGTGGATACCGTCAAGGCACCGCAGGCGCGCATCGCACCGCAGGCCGAGAAGCCTTCGCTGATCGGGCTGTTGCGCGAGGACATGGCCAAGGCCCTGGTCGAAAAAGGTATTCCCGAGCGTCAGGTGAAGATGCGCGTCAGCCAGCTCTGGCACTGGCTCTACGTGCGCGGTGTTTCCGACTTCGACGAGATGCTGAACGTCTCGAAGGACATGCGCGAGATGCTGAAGCAGCATTTCACCATCGCCCGGCCGGAGATCGTCGAGGAGCAGACCTCGGGCGACGGCACCCGCAAGTGGCTGCTGCGCTTTCCCGCCCGCGGCGCCGGCCGCCCGGTCGAGATCGAAACGGTCTACATCCCCGAAGAGGGCCGCGGCACGCTCTGCATCTCCAGCCAGGTCGGCTGCACGCTCACCTGTTCCTTCTGTCACACCGGCACGCAGAAGCTGGTGCGCAACCTGACGGCCGAGGAAATCCTGGCGCAGCTGCTGCTCGCGCGCGACCGGCTCGGCGACTTCCCGGAGCGCGACACGCCCCAGGGCGCGATCGTGCCGGCGGAAGGCCGCAAGATCACCAACATCGTCATGATGGGCATGGGCGAGCCGCTCTACAATTTCGAGGAGGTCAAGACCGCCCTGTTGATCGCCTCCGACGGCGAGGGCCTGTCGCTCTCCAAGCGCCGCATCACGCTTTCGACCTCCGGCATCGTGCCCGAGATCTATAGGACCGGCGACGAGATCGGTGTCATGCTGGCGATCTCGCTGCATGCGGTGCGCGACGACCTGCGCGACATGCTAGTGCCGATCAACAAGAAATATCCGCTGAAGGAACTGATGGATGCCTGTCGCGCCTATCCGGGCCTGTCGAACGCGCGCCGCATCACCTTCGAATATGTGATGCTCAAGGACGTCAACGACAGCCTCGAGGACGCCAAGGAACTGGTGAAGCTCTTGAAGGGCGTGCCGGCGAAGATCAACCTCATTCCGTTCAACCCTTGGCCGGGCACCAACTACCAGTGTTCCGAGTGGGAGCAGATCGAGAAATTCGCCGATTTCATCAACCAGGCGGGCTACGCCTCGCCGATCCGCACGCCGCGCGGCCGCGACATCCTGGCCGCCTGCGGCCAGCTGAAGTCCGAATCCGAGCGCATGCGCAAGGTCGACCGGCTCGCCTTCGAAGCAATGATGATTGCCAATCACGGCGAGGACTGAGCCATCAGGTGGGTGCGGCGCGGTTTTCCGCCCGCATTTCACCTTTCACGACTCAAAGACGATCGCAACGCCCTCGGATTGTGTCGATCCGCACCATCTCAACCGCAGGCATGTCGTGATCGATGAAGAACTTTGATGGGTGATGCAGTTCCTATCGATTGATTTCATGTCACCGGTTTCCTAAGAAAGCGGGCAATCAATCTAGGAGGACACCCATGCGCTCACTTCTCGTCGCCCTTGCCGCCACGGTGGCATTTACCCTGCCCGCACGCGCCGATGAGGTGACCGTCGCCGTAACCGCGATCGTCGAACACCCGGCTCTCGATGCCGCACGCGACGGTGTGAAGGACGCGCTGGCCGCAGCCGGCTACAAGGAGGGCGAAAACCTCAAGTTCCTCTACGAGTCCGCCCAAGGCAACCCGGCGACCGCAGCACAGATCGCCCGCCAGTTCGCCGGTGAAGCGCCTAATGTCATCGTTCCGATCTCGACCCCGTCGGCCCAGGCCGTCGTTTCCTCGACGCGCGATATTCCGGTGGTCTTCACCGCCGTGTCCGACCCGATCGGCGCACAACTGGTCAAGGACATGGACAAGCCGGGCGGCAACGTCACCGGTCTTTCCGACATGTCGCCGGTCGCCGAGCACGTCGCGCTGATCAAGGAAATCCTGCCGAACGCCAAGTCGATCGGCTACCTCTACAACTCCGGCGAAGCCAACTCCGTGTCGCTTCTGGCAGTCTTGAAGACGGAAGCCGAAAAGGCCGGCCTGACCGTGGTCGAATCCGCGGCAACGAAGTCGGCCGAAGTCCAGGGTGCGGCCCGCGCACTCGTCGGCCGCGCCGACGTGATCTACGTTCCGACCGATAACACGATCATCTCCGCGCTCGAAGGTGCGATCGCCGTGGCTGAGGAAGCCAAGTTGCCGCTCCTCACCGCTGACACGGATTCGGTCGCGCGCGGCTCGCTCGCGGCTCTCGGCTTCAACTACTACGATGTCGGCAAGCAGACCGGCGAAATCGTCGTTCGCATCCTCAAGGGCGAAAACCCGGGTGATATCGCCGTCAAGGTTGCCGCCGGTTCCGACCTGGTGATCAACAAGAAGGCCGCTGAAAAGATGGGCGTCACCCTTCCGGAAAGTGTCGTCAAGCGCGCTACACGCGTTGTCGAATAAGGCTTTGAGCCTTTTCAGGTTCAAGTTTATTGCGTTTTGGCCGCCCTCGTTCCATACGAGGGCGGTTCGTTATTGGAGCACGGCGTTTCCCTCGGGGCACGCAAGATGCGCTCTGACAGTTTGAAGCTGCGCCGACGCCGGATCTCTGGACGTCATGGCCAACCGGAGACGCCGCGCTGATAGAACAAGCTTAAGGCGCGCGGCAAAAAAAGAGGGTCGGGGGTTTGAGTCAAATCGCTTTCTGGGGAGCCGTCGAACTGGGGCTGGTCTACGCCTTTGTCGCCGTCGGCGTCTTTCTCGCATTCCGGGTTCTCGACTTCCCTGACCTGACGGTCGACGGTTCGTTCCCGCTCGGCGCCGCGGTGACCGCGGTGCTGATCATCGCCGGCGTCAACCCGTGGATCGCGGCCTGTGTCGCCATGGTGGCGGGTGCCGCCGCCGGCATCGTCACGGCGATGCTCAACGTGCGCTTCAAGATCCTCAATCTGCTGGCCTCGATCCTGACGATGATCGCGCTGTTCTCGGTCAATCTGCGCGTGATGGGCAAACCCAACGTCGCGCTGATCAACGCCGACACCATGCTCTCGCCGTTCTTTGGCCTGGGGCTTCGTGATTTCTACGTTCGCCCGCTGTTCATCGGCATCCTGGTGCTCGTTGCCGTCATCGTCGTCTGGCGCTTCCTCGAAAGCGATGCGGGTCTTGCGATGCGGGCAACCGGCGCCAATGCGCGCATGGCCCGTGCGCAAGGGGTCGACACCAACCGGCAGATCTATCTCGGTATGGCGATCTCGAACGCGCTCGTTGCCTTCGGCGGCGCGCTCTTTGCCCAGACCAACGGCTTTGCCGACGTCACTTCCGGGGTCGGTACCATCGTCGTCGGCCTTGCAGCCGTCATTATCGGCGAGACGCTGCTCGGCGCCCGCGGCATCCTGATCGCGCTGATCGGCTGCGTGCTCGGCTCGATCCTCTATCGCATCGCCATCCAGCTGGCGCTGTCGACCGACATGCTCGGCTTGCAGGCCTCCGATCTCAATTTCGTGACCGCCGTGCTCGTCACCTTCGCCCTCATCCTTCCCCGACTTCGTCGCGGAGGTGCGGCATGATCAGCGTCAAGAACATCCAGGTCGTCTTCGGCAAGGGAACGCCGCTGCAGAAGCAGGCGCTGAACGGCGTCGACCTCACAATCGAGCAGGGCTCCTTCGTCACCGTCATCGGCTCCAATGGCGCCGGCAAATCGACGTTGCTCGGCGTTCTCGCCGGCGACGTGCTGCCGAGTGCGGGCCAGGTGACGATCGGCAAGACCGATGTGACCCGCAAGGGCACCGCCGCTCGCGCCGGCCTTGTCGCCCGCGTGTTTCAGGATCCGCTGACCGGTAGCTGCGGTGCGCTTTCGATCGAAGAGAACCTGGCGCTCGCCGCCAAGCGCGGCGAGAAGCGTGGCCTGATGGCAGCGCTCGGGCCGAAGCGCCGCGAACATTTCCGCGAGCGCATCGCCGAGCTTAATCTCGGCCTCGAAAACCGCATGGGCGACCGCATGGACCTGCTTTCGGGCGGCCAGCGCCAGGCGGTCTCGCTGGTCATGGCGACACTTGCCGGCTCCGAAGTGCTGCTGCTCGACGAACATACCGCCGCCCTTGATCCCGGGATGGCCGAGTTCGTTATGAACCTCACCCAGAAGATCGTTTCCGAGCGCAGGCTGACGACGATGATGGTTACCCACTCGATGCGCCAGGCGCTCGACTATGGCCATCGCACCGTCATGCTGCATGGCGGCGAGATCGTGCTCGACGTTGCCGGCGACAGCCGCAAGGAATTGCAGGTCGAGGACCTCATCGCCATGTTCCGCCGCATCCGCGGCCAGACGCTCGACGACGACGCGCTGCTCATCGGCTGACCCCGTCGCTTACGGGGCGATCAGAGCTTGCCCCTCATCTGCCTGCCGGCATCTTCTCCCCGTAAAGACGGGGAGAAGAGACAAGTGGCAATCTCTCAGCCGTTCTCCGGCAAACGGCGTGAAGTGCCATCTACCGTTTCACACGTCTCCCCATGCTGCTCCGGCGATCGCCGTTGCCGCCGAACGATGCAGCACGTGCTCTTCTCCCCACATGCGGGGAGAAGATGCCGGCAGGCAGATGAGGGGCGAAACCCTCCGAAGACGCCCTATCGCGCCGTCGTCATGAAGATCTTCACCGCAAAGACAGGGAAGACGCCGGCAAAACTGTAGTCGAGCGCCCGCATGAACCCCTTGTTGCGCTGCAGCCAGGAGGACAGCCAGTCGGCGGTAAATACCACCAGCATGTTTACAGGCATGCCGATGACGATGAACATCGCGCCGAGGAACAGAAGCTTGCCCGTCACCGATGCATCGTTGGCGCTGACGAACTGCGGCAGGAAAGTCATGAAAAAGATGATGACCTTGGGGTTGAGCAGGTTTACCCAGAAGCCCGACGAGACGTTGGAAAGAGCCGTACCGCCGGAACCTTCGACGGTCTTGACCGAAAGCGTCGATCCGTGGCGGATCGCCTGAACCGCAAGCCAGAGCAGATAGGCGGCACCTCCGGTCTTCAGCACCATGAACGCAGCAGGCGAGGCCGTGATCAGCGCCGAGATGCCGAAGGCGACCAGTAGGGTGTGAACGACGATGCCGAAGCTCGTCCCGAGCACCACGAATAGGGCGGCCTTCTTGCCTTGCGACAGCGCGCGGCTGATCGAAAGCGTCATGTCCGGCCCCGGCGTTGCCGCAAGCAGCAGCGTGGCGGCAGCAAAGCCGAACAGCGTGGGCAGGCTGGGAAGGAAGTCCATGTGCGCGATTCCTGGAACACTCGGTGACCTCGTCTATTCCGGAGCGTCGGCTTTTGCCAGCGGATTTGGGTGTCGCAGCGTTCTTCCGCTTGTATCCAGGCGTGTTCCGGATAAAGTGCCGCAGAATTTCCAAGGCGGCACGCCGCCCTCTTCCAAGACCAGACGGACGGAAACCATGGCATCGCATAAAGACGTGAAAAAGGTCGTTCTCGCCTATTCGGGCGGTCTCGACACCTCGATCATCCTGAAGTGGCTGCAGACCGAACTCGGCGCCGAAGTTGTGACGTTTACGGCAGACCTCGGCCAGGGCGAAGAACTGGAGCCGGCGCGCAAGAAGGCCGAGATGCTCGGCATCAAGGAAATCTACATCGAGGATGTGCGCGAAGAGTTCGTGCGCGATTTCGTCTTCCCGATGTTTCGCGCCAACGCCGTCTATGAGGGCGTCTACCTGCTCGGCACCTCCATCGCGCGTCCGCTGATTTCCAAACACCTGATCGACATCGCCAAGAAGACCGGCGCTGACGCGATCGCCCACGGCGCCACCGGCAAGGGCAACGACCAGGTTCGCTTCGAGCTGTCGGCATACGCGCTCAACCCCGACATCAAGATCATCGCTCCATGGCGCGACTGGTCGTTCAAGAGCCGCACCGACCTGCTCGAATTCGCCGAGAAGCACCAGATCCCGGTCGCCAAGGACAAGAAGGGCGAGGCTCCCTTCTCTGTCGACGCCAACCTCTTGCACTCCTCCTCCGAGGGCAAGGTTCTGGAAGATCCGTCGCAGGAAGCCCCGGAATACGTGCACATGCGCACGATCTCGCCGGAAGCGGCTCCCGACAAGGCAACCGTCATCAAGGTCGGTTTCGAGCGCGGCGACGCCGTCTCGATCAACGGCGTGCGCCTTTCGCCGGCAAACCTGCTGGCAAAGCTCAACGACTACGGCCGCGACAATGGCATCGGCCGGCTCGACCTCGTCGAAAACCGCTTCGTCGGCATGAAGTCGCGCGGCGTCTACGAGACCCCCGGCGGCACCATCCTGCTGTCGGCACACCGCGCGATCGAATCGATCACGCTCGACCGTGGCGCCGCCCACCTCAAGGACGAGCTGATGCCGCGCTACGCCGAGCTGATCTATTACGGCTTCTGGTTCTCGCCGGAGCGCGAGATGCTGCAGGCGGCGATCGACAGGAGCCAGGAGCATGTCGAAGGCGAAGTGACGCTGAAGCTCTACAAGGGCAATGTCATGGTCACCGGCCGCGAAAGCCCGAAGTCGCTCTATTCCGACAAGCTGGTCACCTTCGAAGACGACCAGGGCGCCTACGACCAGAAGGATGCTGCCGGCTTCATCAAGCTGAATGCGCTGCGCCTGCGCACGCTGGCTGCACGCAACCGTTAAAAGCGGCAAGCACCTGACAAGAAAAAGCCTCCGCGACCCGGGTCGCGGAGGCTTTTTCGTTTCGTCTTATTCAGCCGCTTCCGGCAGGGGCTGCGTGCCATCGACTGGCGCCGCCAATGGCGTCAGGCGAACGGTGCGGCGATACCAGAGATAGCTGAACACGCAGAGAAGGCCGAAGCTCGGAATGATCGTGCCGAGCGCCAGCACCGGCACGCCGACAACGGCCGCCAAGGCGCCGCCGAGAAGGCCGGCGCCCATCTGGATGAAGCCCATCATCGCCGACGCCGTACCGGCGATATGCGGGAAAGGCGCCATGGCCGCCGTCATCATGTAGGGCATGACGAAGGCGATGCCGAAGGCGTAGACGCCGACCGGCGCCATCACCGCCAGGAAGCTCGGTTCGAGCGCGTGCATGGTGTAGGCGAGCGCCACACTGCCGAGCGCGATGAAACAAAGACCGACCGGCACCAGCGCCTGCGGCGTGAACCGCCGCATTAACAGCCGCACCGTGACCGTGCCCGAGAAGAAGAAACCGGATTGCATCAGCATGCCGACGCCGAATTCGGTCGGCGTCAGCCCGACCGTGCCGATCAGGACGAAGGGCAGCATCGTCGCTTGGGCGTAGAGCGCGCCGACGGCGCCGGCAATCACCAGGGTCGAGGAGACGAAGCGGGTATCTGTCAGAAGCTCGCGATAGGCGGCAAGGATCGGCCGCAGATGGCCCTTGGCCGGATCGGGCGTCGCGGTTTCGGCCATGAAGAACTGCACGCAAACGCAGGCCATCAGCGCAAAGCCGACCATCAGGAAGAAGATAGACTGCCAGCCGAAGAGGCCAAGCGCCAGGCCGCCGAGCGTCGGCGACACCGCCGGCCCGATGGCCAGCATCATGCCGATCATGTTCATGATCCGCGCCGCCTGAAGGCCGGTGAACTGGTCGCGCACGATGGCGCGCGCAACCGTCATGCCGACGGAGGCGCCGATGCCCTGCACCAGGCGCCCGGCGAGCAGGACCGCGACCGATGGGGCAAAGGCTGCCATCAGGCTGCCGGCGAGGTAGATGGTCATGAAGATCAGCGTCGTGCGCCGGCGGCCGATGACGTCGGAGAGCGTGCCCGAAACCAGCTGTGCGAAGGCGAAGCCTGCGAAGTAGAGCGACAGCGTCATCTTGATCGCCGCCTCGCTGGAGGAGAAGGCGCGGACCAGTTCGGGCATTGCCGGTGTATAGAGCGCCATGGAAACGGGGCCGAGCGCGACAAGGAAGGCGCCGATGATGCTGGTGCGCCGTTCGCTCATGCGGCGCGTCATGGCTTTGCACCCTTCTCCTTGCCGGCGACGCACGGATCGAGGCCGCGCAAATTTTCGCGCAGGATACGCAGGTTGGCGCAGAGCATGTCGCGCGTCGCCTCGTCGAGCCCTTCCGTATAGGCATTCATCATCTCGCGCAGCCCCGCCATCAGCTCGGCGAGCAGCGGATCGGCCTTGTCGGTGATGACGACGTTCTTGGCGCGGCGGTCGGCCGGGTCGGGCAGACGGGCAACCAGCTCCATCGCCTCCAGCCGGTCGAGATAGGCCGACAGCGTCATCGGCTCGATGCCCATGCGCGTGGCGATTTCCGCCTGCTTGATGCCCTCGGTCAGCGCCACCTGGATCAGCGTGCGCGCTTCACCGGGCGTGATGCCGAGATCCATGGCGTTGACCTTGCGATCAAAAGCGCCACGCAGAAGGCGGGAGACATCGGTCAGCAACATGCCGATGGTTTCGGATTCGAGTTTTGTCGGCATCAGGATCGTTCACGAGAGATATAATAAGTTTTCCTTATCATACCCCTTGCCAACTTTCAACGCGGGAGCGGCGAGGCTCAGCCCTCGAGCTCCTCGCGCAGCATCTCCAGTTCCAGCCATTCCTCTTCCATGCGGGCGAGATCGCCGCGAAGCTTTTCCAGCTCCTTCGCCAGTTTCGCAAACGTATTCGGGTCCTTGGCAAAGAGGTTGGGGTCGGCCATCCGCTCCTCGCGCTTGGCTGCCTCCGCCTCCGCCTTGGCGATTTCCTTCGGCAGGTTTTCGAGTGCAAACTTCTGCTTGTAGGAGAGCTTGCCCTTGGCCTTCGGTGCCTCGGCTGCGGGGGCAGCGGCATCGGCCACCTTGGCCTTTTCCGCCTTCTCCGTCTTGCGCCGCTCTTCGATCGCGCCCTTGCGCTGCGCCATCATGTCGGTGTAGCCGCCGGCATATTCGATCCAGCGGCCGTCAGGCGCTTCGGGATTGGCCGGCGCGATGGTCGAGCTCACGGTGCGGTCGAGGAAGTCGCGGTCGTGGCTGACGAGGATGACGGTTCCGGCAAAGCCGGCGACGACCTCCTGAAGCAAGTCCAGCGTCTCGATGTCGAGATCGTTGGTCGGCTCGTCGAGGATCAGCAGGTTGGTGGCGCGGGCGAGAATGCGTGCCAGCATCAGCCGGGCGCGCTCACCGCCCGACAGTTCGCGGATCGGGGTGCGCGCCTGCTCCGGCTGGAACAGGAAGTCCTTCATGTAGCCGGTGACATGGCGCTGCTCGCCGTTGACAATCAGGCTCTCGCCCCGGCCGTCGGTCAGGTAGTGGGCCAGCGTATCGTCGAGGTTGAGATCCTCGCGCTTCTGGAGGAGCGTCGCCATCTCAAGATTGGTGCCGAGTTTCACCGTGCCGGTATCCGGCTCGATCTGCCCGGTCAGCATCTTCAAAAGCGTCGTCTTGCCGGCACCGTTCGGGCCGACAAGGCCGATCCGGTCGCCACGGTGCACGCGAATGGAAAACGGCGCAACGATCGTCCGCTCGCCGTAAGCCTTGGTGATCTTCTCCGCCTCGATCACCAGCTTGCCCGATTCCTTGGCGTCGGAAGCCGCCGCCTGAACGGAGCCCTGCGGCCCCTTGTGGCCGCGATGGCGCGAGCGCATGTCCTGCAATTCGCCGAGACGACGCATGTTGCGCTTGCGCCGGGCGGTAACGCCGTAGCGCAGCCAATGCTCCTCGCGCTCGATCGCCTTGCCGAGCTTGTGCTGCTCCAGCTCTTCCGCCTCCAGCACCTCGTCGCGCCAGGCCTCGAAATGGCCGAAGCCGCGGTCGAGCCGGCGGGATTGGCCGCGATCGAGCCAGACCGTCGCGTTCGAGACCTTTTCGAGGAAGCGCCGGTCGTGCGAGATCAGCACCAGGGCCGAACGGCTGCGGGTCAGCTCGTCTTCGAGCCATTCGATCGTCGGCAGATCGAGATGGTTGGTCGGCTCGTCGAGCAGCAGGATATCCGGCTCCGGCGCCATCACCCGGGCAAGCGCTGCGCGGCGCGCCTCGCCGCCGGAAAGGCGTGCCGGGTCTTCTTCGCCGGTCAGACCCAGGTGCTGCAGTAGGTAAGCGACGCGATACGGGTCGTCGCTTGGGCCAAGGCCCGACTCGGCATAGGCCTGCACCGTGTCGTAGCCTTCGAAATCCGGTGCCTGGGGCAGGTAGCGAACGGTCGAGGACGGATGGCGGAAGACCTCGCCCGATTGCGCTTCGGCAAGACCGGCGGCGATCTTCATCAGCGTCGATTTGCCGGAACCGTTGCGCCCGACAAGGCAGATGCGATCCCCCGGCTCCACCTGCAGGTTGGCGCCGGCCAGAAGCGGCGTGCCACCGAAGGTCAGGAAGATATCGTCGAGTTTCAGAATGGGAGGCGCCAAGGCTCAGGCTCCGGAAAGGTCATAGGGGCGGGCGAGAACGATCGCCCGGCCGGTGTCGAGGGAAATGCGAAGGGGACCCTCCGCGACATTGGAAACGGTGCGCGAAGACCCGAACGGCAACGTGAAATCGGTGAGCGGATAACGCGCGTTGACGATCGTAAGCCCGATGAGATCGGTCAGTCCGAGGATCGAGAATAGGCTGCCCTTCGGCAGATCGATTTCGATCTCGCCTGCAAGCAGCGGATAGGCCTCCTCCTCACCCGAGGTCATGAACACCGGCAACCCACGTTCGGCCAGCGAAGCAGCCTGAAGCAGGTGCAGGAAGGCATGGTCGCTGCGTGATCCTCCGAGCGCGCCGGCAAAGATCAAGGCTTCGGCGCCACGCGACAGCGCCGCCTCGACAGCGATTTCGCCATCGGTCGCAGCCTTGGCGGCGGGATAGGGCTCGCGCGGGACATCGGCAAATTCCGCGAGCAGCGCCTCCTCGGTCGAATCGAAATCGCCCACCCAGACGTCGGGGGTCACGGATAGCACCCGCGCATGCCGCATGCCGCCATCGGCCGCAACGAAGCGGCTGCCTGCGAGCTGGCGCGCAAGGCGATCGGTCGGGGTCAGTGCACCGCCGAGCAGAATGGTGAAGGTGGATCGGGCCATGGCAAAGCCCATAGCGCAAAGGCACGGGCAAGGAAAAGCAAGAAAACCGAACAAGGGCGCGATCCGGCGATTTTGCGTCCTCGTTGTCAGTGATCTTCGGGCAAGGTATCGGGAAACAGCATCTCCGCATAGATCCCGGGGTTGGAATCGGGGATCTCGATGGCGCCGACCGTGCGTCGGTAGAATTCGGCCGGGCCGACGCCGCCGATGATGGCGTAACCGTAGCCTGCGTCACGCATCGCCGTCAGGCTCACGCGCAAGAGCGCCTCGCCGATCCCCGTCCGCGCATGGCCTCGTCGACGCCCGTCGGCCCGAAGAAACCGAGCGCTGTGACATCGTGGCAGGCAAAGCCGACGATCCGGTCCTCGAACACCGCGATGTGCATGCACGTCGGCGTCGATCTGAAGGCCGCCTCCGCCTCGCCCGCCCAGCCGGAGCCAAATGTCTGCTCGATCCAGGGAACAACAAGCTTCGTTCGGGTGCCATTGCGCGGTGAATGCCGATACCGTCAGCAAGCGGTGATCTCGCTTGTGCCGGCAGTGCATAAAGGCGAACGAGCATGTCAGTCATCGCAGGCTCCTTCGGCGTCTGCAAACTCTGCCGACGATTTTACCCCATGCGCCGCGGCGCGAAAATGCGGGGCGGGCGCTTTTGCCGTCCTCAAACTTCGCTTGCCATCAAACCGGCTCGGCGGTAAATCTCTACCCGCTCTAACGGGGTGCCTTCCGACCGCATGGCGGCCGAAGGCTGAGAGGCGTTGAACGCCAACCCGCGGAACCTGATCCGGCTCATACCGGCGGAGGGATTAGACGCGATCGGATCGATACGCCCTTTTCCCATGCAACATCATTTTTAGGGAGAGGTGCCTGCCATGTCCAATTCATCGCAACTCAAGGTTCTTAGCCGGCTAGCGCTTGCCGCGACGGCAGGACTTGTCTTCGCGGCCAATGCCGTTGCTGCCGACAAGACGCTGACCGTCTACACCTATGAAAGCTTCATCACCGAATGGGGGCCGGGTGCCAAGGTCGCCGAAGCTTTCGAGAAGACCTGCGAATGCAAGGTCACCTATGTCGGCGTCGCCGATGGCGTCGAGCTTCTGACCCGCCTCAAGCTCGAAGGCGCGGCCTCCAAGGCCGACATCGTGCTCGGCCTCGATACAAACCTCGTCGCCGAGGCCAAGGCCACCGGCTTCTTCGCGCCGCACGGCATCGAGCCTGCCCACGTCAAGGTACCCGGCGACTTCACCGACGACACCTTCCTTCCCTATGACTACGGCCATTTCGCCGTCGTCTACGACACCCAGACCTTGAAGACGCCGCCGAAGAGCCTGAAGGAACTGGTCGAAGGCGACGCCTCTCAGAAGATCGTCATCGAGGATCCGCGCACCTCGACGCCGGGCCTCGGTCTGCTTCTCTGGGTCAAGGCCGTCTATGGCGACGAAGCCGGCGCCGCCTGGGCCAAGCTCAAGGACAGGGTACTGACCGTAACGCCGGGCTGGTCGGAAGCCTATGGCCTCTTCACCAAGGGCGAAGCGCCGATGGTGCTTTCCTACACCACGTCGCCCGCCTACCACATGGTGGCGGAAAACACCGACCGCTACCAGGCGGCCGAATTCTCGGAAGGTCACTACATCCAGATCGAAGTTGCCGGCATGACCAAGAGCGCCAAGGAGCCGGAGCTTGCCAAGCAGTTTCTCGCCTTCATGACCGGCCCGGAGTTCCAGTCGATCATTCCGACGACCAACTGGATGATGCCGGTCGCGGCGACCAAGGAGCCGCTGCCGGAGGCTTTTAGCAAGCTGGTCAATCCGGAGAAGACTTTCCTGCTGCCGTCGGAAGAGGTGGCGGCGAACCGCAAGGCCTGGATCGACGAATGGCTGGCCGCCATTAGCAAGAACTGAGGCGCATTTGTTCGCGCCTGCCGAAAATCGCATCACGATGACCGCCGGGACTTTAAGTCTCGGCGGTATCCTGCTGTTTGTCGGCCTGGCGATTGCAGCCCTTTTGCTCCAGAGCGGTGACTTCGGCAACAGCGTGCTGTTCGATGCCTATATCTGGCGGGTAACGCGCTTCACCTTGCTGCAGGCGAGCCTTTCGACGCTGCTTTCCGTTGTTCTTGCCATCCCGATCGCACGGGCGCTTGCGCGCCGGCCGAGCTTTCCCGGCCGCGTCTGGGTTCTGCGGGTGATGGCCCTGCCGCTCGGCCTGCCCGTGCTTGTCGGCGCGCTCGGGCTGATCGAGATCTGGGGCCGGCAGGGCGCGCTCAACACCGCCCTCGCCGGCCTCGGGCTGCAGCAGCCGATCAGCATCTACGGCCTTTTCGGCATCCTGCTCGCCCACGTCTTCTTCAACATGCCGCTTATCGCACGTCTCTTTCTCGCCGGGCTCGAGCGCATCCCTTCGGAATACTGGAGAACCGCCGCCAATCTCGGCATGCCGCCAGCCGCACTCTTCCGCTTTGTCGAGTGGCCGGTCCTTCGGGGATTGCTGCCAGGTGCTGCCGGCCTCGTCTTCATGCTCTGCGCCACCAGCTTCACGCTGGTGCTGACGCTCGGCGGCGGGCCTGCCGCCAGCACCATCGAGGTCGCGATCTACCAGGCGCTGCGCTTCGATTTCGACCCGCCGCGGGCGATCGCCCTGTCCGCCCTACAGATCGTCATGACCGGAGCCCTGCTCCTGGCTCTAACGCGTGTCGCGACCGAACCTGCACAAAGCGCAACCGCGGGCAAAATCTCCAGACGCTATGATGCAGGAACCGGCCTCTCCCGGACGTCCGACGCCGGCTGGATCCTGTTCTCGCTGCTCTTCATCGGCGCACCGCTGATCGCCGTCGTCGGTTCCGGCCTGCGTGCGGATCTGGTGAAGCTTGCCGGCGACCCGACCGTGCATCGTGCTCTCGTCACCAGCATTGTCATCGCCGTCCTCTCGGCATTCTTTTGCGTCACCATGGCCGCCGCGATGATCCGCGCCGCCGGCATCGTCGTGGCGCGTCGCCACGCCCCGACCTTGGCCAGGGCATTTGCGGGCACTGTCACCGCCAGCACGTCGCTGGTGCTGCTGGTGCCGCCGGTCGTGCTCGGTGCGGGATGGTTTCTGCTCCTGCGCCCCTTCGGCGATGTCGCCCGTTTCGCCCCCGCCATCGTCGTCGCCATCAACGCATTGATGGCGCTGCCGTTCGTGCACCGGATCCTGGCACCGGCGATGGCAACACATGCCGCACGCACCGACCGACTGACAGCAAGCCTCGGCATCCGCGGCTTCCATCGCCTGCGATGGATCGACTTGCCGCCGCTCCGGAAACCGTTGCTGATGGCGTTCTCCTTCGCCATGGCGCTGTCGCTCGGCGACCTTGGTGCAGTGGCGCTGTTCGGTTCGCAGGACATGGTCACGCTTCCATGGCTGCTCTACAGCCGGATGGGCAGCTATCGCACCGCGGATGCAGCCGGTCTGGCGCTCTTCCTCGGCCTCATCTGCCTGATCTTCACCATGCTCGGCACGGCCGGCGACAGGCGAGTGCCGGAAGGACGAAACGCATGAATTCCCAGGCGGCGGTAGAACTTGTTGGCGTCGACGTTCGTTACGACACCACCGCACTGCACTTCGATTGCGCCATTCAGCCAGGTGGCATCGTCGCAGTTGCCGGGGCCTCCGGGTCGGGAAAGTCGACCCTCTTTCATGTCATCGCCGGTTTCGAGGAGCCGGACCGGGGCGAGGTTCGCATTCTCGGCAAGACGATGTCGGGACAGGCGCCGGCAGAACGACCCGTCTCCGTGATCTTTCAGGACAACAACCTGTTTGCACATCTCGACGTCGCGACCAATGTCGGCTTCGGCATCAGCCCCTCGCTTCGCCTGTCGGTCGCTGATCGCGCACGGATAGACGATGCCCTCGGCCGCGTCGGGCTCGACAGCTTCGGCAAGCGCCTGCCGCCGACGCTGTCCGGCGGCGAACGACAGCGTGTGGCGTTGGCGCGCGCCTTGGTGCGACATCGCCCGCTGCTGCTGCTGGATGAGCCTTTTGCCGCTCTCGATCCCGGCATGAGGGCCGGTATGCGGGCACTGCTGCAGGACCTGCATGATCAGGAAAACAACACGATCCTGATGATCACGCACCATCCCGATGACGTGAGGGCGCTGGCCGATAGCGTGCTTTTTCTGGACCAGGGGCGTATCATCGCCCATGACCCGGTCGAGCGCTTTCTCGAACGGCGCGATATGGCGTCCATCAACCGCTTTCTCGGCAACGCGTGATGCGACGTGGAATCTTGGAGCATTTCCAGGAAAAGTGCGAAGCGGTTTTCCGTCAGGAAATGCGTGGAAACAGGCAGATAGAGCGTTTCCGCGACGTCGTCTAAACCGGAAATGCTCTAGCGCGCGTGGTACTCCGCCACAATTTGACCGCCGCGCCATGCGACGCGCGGATTGTCCGGCCGGAGCGTCACGAATATTCGCGTATCCGTTGCCGTGATACCACGGGGCAACTATTTCTACCGGGGTAAACTAGGCAGGTGGCGCTGAAATCAGATACAGCAAGACCAGGGCTGGAATACTCTTGCCGGATCGGACGTATCCGGCTGAAAAAGTAAGACTTTCAACGCCGCCCGAGTCCCTGTTGTGGGGTGGCGTTGGACGGGAAACGGGCTGAGGCATGGAAAGTCATACAGTCAGAAACGACCGGTTCCCGCCCAAGCGCGGAGGCCTCCGGACACGTGCTGTGGTTGCATTGCTTGCGACGACGCTGCTTTCCGCCTGCCAGTCGGTGATCGAGCAGACCTACGAGCCGACCGTATCGCCGTCCTCCAATCCGCAGATCGTCGACGAAGTCCAGAAGAACGACCCCCGTGCCCAGCTCGGCGCGCGCGAACACCCGCGCATCGTCGCGAGCTACGGCGGGGAGTACAAGGACGCAAAGACGGAGCGGCTGGTCGCCCGCATCGCCGGCGCCCTGACGGCCGTCTCGGAAAACCCGCAGCAGTCCTACCGCATCACCATTCTCAATTCCCCGGCGATCAACGCCTTTGCGCTGCCCGGCGGCTATCTCTATGTCACCCGCGGCCTGCTTGCGCTTGCCAATGACGCGTCCGAGGTTGCGGCCGTGCTGTCGCATGAAATGGCGCACGTCACCGCCAACCATGGCATCGAGCGCCAGCAGCGCGAAGAGGCGGAAGTCATCGCCAGCCGCGTCGTCTCCGAGGTGCTGTCCTCGGATCTCGCCGGCAAGCAGGCACTGGCGCGCGGCAAGCTGCGTCTGGCCGCCTTCTCCCGCAACCAGGAGCTCCAGGCTGACGTCATCGGCGTGCGCATGCTGGGCGAGGCCGGTTACGACCCCTATGCGGCGGCACGCTTCCTCGATTCCATGGCCGCCTACAGCCGCTTCTCCGCGGTCGATCCGGAAGCAGACCAGAGCCTCGACTTCCTATCGAGCCACCCGAATGCCCCGCAGCGCGTCGATCTCGCGCGCCGGCACGCGCGCGCGTTTGGCGCCGAGGGCACCAGCGGCGACCGCGGGCGCGACTATTATCTCGCCGGCATCGACGGCCTGCTCTATGGCGACAGCCCGCAGGAAGGCTATGTCCGCGGCCAGACCTTCATGCATGGCCAGCTCGGCATTCGTTTCGACGTGCCGACCGGCTTCCAGATCGACAACAAGGCAGAAGCGGTCCTGGCAACCGGCCCCGGCGACGTGGCGATCCGTTTCGACGGCATCGCCGATACGGCCCGCAAGAGCCTGACGGATTACATCGCCAGCGGCTGGGTGACCGGCCTGCAGCCCGATACCATCCGTCCGATCAGCGTCAACGGTCTTGAGGCCGCAACGGCCCGCGCGTCTGCCGATCGCTGGGACTTCGACGTCACGGTCGTGCGCATCGACAACCGCATCTACCGCTTCCTGACTGCCGTTCCAAAAGGGTCGCGCGCGCTGGAGCCGACGGCAAACCAGCTGCGCGCAACGTTCCGCAAGATGACGCCGGCCGAAGCACAGTCGCTGAAGCCGCTGCGCATCCGCGTCGCCGTGGTCAAGCCCGGAGAGACGATCGCCATGCTGTCGGCCCGGATGATGGGTACCGACCGCAAGCTCGATCTGTTCCGGCTGATCAACGCCATGCAGGTGACCTCGACCATCAAGCCGGGCGACCGGGTGAAGATCATTTCCGAATAAACGCCAACGGCGCCGCACCATTCAGTCCGACGCCGTCTTATGTCTTCGTGTCAAAGATGCGAAATCGCTTGCCGTGCCCGACGCGCGTTTGACGCGTTGAGGTTTCCGGCGCGAACGTGCAACTGCGTCATCACGTGTTCACCCGTCCTATGGACGGGATGGCCACCCACTGCATGTTTCCTTAAATCCTATTCGATTTAAGGATAAAAACATGCAGCAATTCAAAGTGCTACAGCGACCTTAGCGCGTCTAATAAGACGCGCGGCGCTGTAGGCACGTCTCCCGAAAATGCTTCAGTGCACGACCGATGTCAGCGCCGGAGCCTTGGTTGCCAGCGCCGCCCTGAGCTTTTCAAGCGCCCGCGTCTCGATCTGGCGGACCCGCTCCTTGGAGATGCCGAGGTCGAGCCCGAGCTCCTCCAGCGTTGCGCCTTCCTCTGACAGACGTCGTGCGCGGATGATCCGCATCTCGCGCTCGGTCAGCGCACCCATGGCGTCGTGCAGCCAGATGCGGGCACGCTCGCCGTCGATCATGTCGCTCACCTGTTCGTCAGGCAGCGGCGCGTCGCTTGCGAGAAAGTCGAGGCGCTCTCCCCCATCGGAATCCGCCCCACCGACCGGTGCCTGCAGCGAGGTGTCGCTGCCGGAAAGGCGGGCATCCATGGTCTGGACGTCGGCAATGCTGACCCCGAGTGCGGCGGCAATTTCCTCATGCATAGCCTGCGATGTGAGCTGACGATCGCCTTGGGCAAGCCGCGCGCGCAGCCGGCGAAGATTGAAGAACAGCGCCTTCTGCGCCGAACTGGTGCCGCCACGAACGATCGACCAATTGCGCAGAACGTAGTCCTGCATCGAGGCACGGATCCACCAGGTCGCGTAGGTCGAGAAGCGCACTTCACGGCTGGGCTCGAAGCGCGCGGCGGCTTCGAGCAGGCCTATATGCCCCTCCTGAACGAGATCGCCCATCGGCAGGCCGAAATTGCGGAATTTTGCCGCCATGGAAATGACCAGCCGCATATGCGACATGGCGATCTTGTTGCGGGCGTCCTGATCGTGATCGTTTCGCCAGGCCGTGGCCAGGGCGTGTTCTTCTTCACGCTCGAGATAAGGCGCCTCCATCGCAATCTTGATCATGCGCCTGTCTGCTGTGAGAGTCCTCATCGATCGCTCCATGGCGGGCGCCTGGACGCCGCTAACGGGTGAAGTCCAAGGGCCGGACGGAAGGACCCGACCGACGCCGACGGCGGCTGGTGCGACGACACCGAAGCTTGAAGAACCGGTGCAGCGCCCTACTTCCAAACTACGAAGCTGAATTCTGACAGAAGATCAGAGCACCCAGATCGCCCCGGCAGGAAGGCGGCGCATCCCTGCCGGCTTTGATAAATGCGCGCCGGCGAGAAAAGTTCCCTCGCCCCGACGAAAAAGCTGCAAGCAGGAATGGTGCAAACGAAAAAGCCCGGCGCGATGGCCGGGCTTTGTCTTGTCGTGATGGTATGGGACTGGCGCTCTTTAAGCTGCCTCGTCCTGGGCGTCGTCTTCTTCGATCGCCTTGCCGCGCTTCGGACCCTTGTTAAGATTGGCTTCGACCAGGCGAACAGCCTCGGTCTCGGACATCTTGTTCACGGCCGCGATTTCGCGCGCCATGCGGTCGAGGGCAGCTTCATAGAGCTGGCGTTCGGAATAGGACTGCTCCGGCTGGTTTTCTGCGCGGTAGAGGTCGCGCACGACTTCTGCGATCGAGATCAGATCGCCGGAATTGATCTTGGCATCGTATTCCTGTGCGCGGCGCGACCACATGGTCCGCTTGACGCGAGCCTTGCCCTGCACAACCTTCAACGCGCGATCGACGAAATCGGTCTCCGAGAGCTTGCGCATGCCGATGCTGACGGCCTTGGCGACCGGCACCTTCAGGCGCATCTTGTCCTTATCGAAATCGATGACAAAAAGCTCAAGCTTCATGCCGGCAACTTCCTGCTCCTCGATAGCGACGATCTGTCCGACGCCATGGGCCGGATAGACAATCGATTCACCGGTCTTGAAGCCGTGGCGTGTCGAAGATTTTTTCTGCTGGGTCGTCATTCGTTTCAAAAACTCCCTGTTTCGCACCCGGCCATTCTTGGCCGGGGCCGGGTCAGTGAGGCCCGGGATAGACGGGGATACCGCCGGGTGGGTCCATCCTGGTCCGTCCAAAGGAACCCAAACAATCCCATCAAACGCGGTCACAATAGAGAGACGCAACGGTGCGTATCTGGAAAAACCGCGCTGTGGAGATCGTTTGCTTTCGTGAGGTTTTCGGGCGCGCAAAAACACCCTCTGTGGATCAGTAGAAGGACCCTATCACAAAAAACTGCGGAAATCAATAATTTGCTGCATGGCAGCCATCAAGCCGCCATTCTCGCAGATGCGAGGGCGGAGCCTGATTTTCCCCAGATTTGACGCCGGGGTCATTATCGTCTCGCCAGCCTCGGCGCACGGACCGAGGCCGAGCGCCTCAGTCGCCCTGGCCGGGTTCGGCAGAGAAGTACTTCTCGTACTTGCCTTCGACCCCGTCCATTTCCTTGGCTTCCGGCATCGCGTCGCGCTTGATGGTGACGTTCGGCCACTTGGTGGCAAAATCAGCGTTCACTTTCAACCACATATCGAGGCCCGGCTCGGTGTCTGGCTTGATGGCCTCGGCAGGACATTCCGGCTCGCAGACGCCGCAATCGATGCATTCATCGGGATGAATGACGAGAAAATTCTCGCCTTCGTAGAAGCAGTCCACCGGGCAGACTTCAACGCAATCCATGTACTTGCAGCGAATGCAATTGTCGGTCACGACATACGTCATGAGGTACTCCAGCCAATGCTCACGTTTGATGGCGGACCGCAATCAATGGTGATGCTCATGTCCGCGCATGCTAGGAATGTCCGGCGCGCATAGCTGCCGAAGCAAGACCGATGCACTCAACGTGGGTTGTCAGGTAAAGGCTTTATGGACCCTTTGCAAGAATATTCAATGCGCAAAACGCCGCGCTGAAGGCAGAGTTTTCTAATCGTCGAGCGGATTGAAACCGGGCTTCAACCGGTCGGTTTCGCGCCGCTCTTTCTTGGTGGGTCGCCCCGCCCCCGGCTCACGCGTCGCGAGGTCAAAAGCCGAGAGCTTTTCCCGCGGCTCCGCCGGCGTCAGGTCCTCGTAGAGCAGCCGCGCCTCATCGAAAGGGCCGCGTCGTTCGCCGGGCAGAAGCACACGCACGATCACGTCGCGCCGTTCGAGCGACACAGCGAGCACATCGCCCGCCTTCACCTGGAAGGAGGACTGCTTGACCCGTTCGTCATTGACAGTGACGTGCCCCGCCTCGATCGCCTTTTGGGCGAGCGAGCGGGACTTCAACAGGCGCGTGAAGAACAGCCATTTGTCGAGACGCTGGCGCGATGCCGGGTTGGACGCAGACTGTTTCTCCATGGCGTTCCTACTTCTTCATCTGCTCCTTGAGAGCGGCAAGCTTGGCAAAGGGCGAATCCGGATCGATCGGCTTCTCCTTGCGCGGCGGGCGCGCCTCGAACTTGGCCGCGTTCGGCTTGCCGCCGCGATCGTGACGATCATGGCGATCCTGCCGCTGGCCACCCTCGGGCTTGCCGTCGTGCCGCTTGCCGCGGGCCGGTGCGCCGGCCTTGCGGCCGCCTTCGCGTCCCTCGCCCTGGCCTTGGCCTTGCCCCTGGCGCGGACCGCCACGGCGCTGATCGCCCTGGTGACGGCCACCCTGGCGCTGATTGTCCTGGCGGGTGCCCGGACGCCAGAGGAGAACCGGCTTGGCTTCGGCAGCCTCGGCACCCTCTTCCGCGGTTGCCTGGGGAGCGGCAGCTTCGCCTTCGGCAGTCGCCGGCTCGACGGAGGCAGGTGCCTCGGTTTCAGCCGGTTCGCCTTCACCGCTTGCATCCGCATCGTCGTGGTCGGCGGCAGCTTCCGTGGACGCCTCGGCCGGGGCTGCAGGCGCCACGCCCTGGCTTGCCAGGAACGCTGCGGCATCCTCGGCCTTCACGCTATCGGCGCGGTAGCCAAGCCCCTTGAGAATTTCTTCCATATCGTCAGGCGTTGCGCCGAGAATGGAGAGCATGGAGGTCGTCGCGGTGAAGCGACGGCCGTCATAGGCGCCTTCGGGACGCGGCTGCGCACCCGGCTTCCACTGCAGCAGCGGACGGATGAGATCCGCCAGACGCTCGAGGATGTCGATGCGAACGGCACGCTTGCCGAGGAAACGGAAGCCCGCGAGCTTGTAGAACGTCCGCTCAAACGAGGGATCGGTAACGACCGAGGTGCGGCCAGCGGCCAGCATCGGGATCAGATCGCCATAGCCAGCCTTGTCGAGGCCATCGTTCTTCAGCGCCCAGAGCAGCGTAATGAGCTCGGCCGGAGCCGGCTTCAACAGCGCGGGCAGGAAGATGTGATAGGCGCCGAAGCGGACGCCATACTTGCGGATCGAGGCGCGACCGTCCTGGTCGAGCGACTTCACCTCTTCGGCGACGTCGCGGCGGAACAGCACGCCGAGATTTTCGACGAGCTGGAATGCCAGCCCCTTGGCGAGGCCTTCGAGATCCTCGGCGCGCGAGATATCGTCAAGCGGTTTCAGCACCGTGCCGATATGATGGTTCACGAAACGCTCGATGCGGGCGACGACATGCTCGCGCGCATTGGCCTGCAGCTGCTCGTCGGCAAGCAGGATGACGCGCGGACGCATGACATGGTCGCTGGCCGCAAGCCGAGCCACGGGATCGCCGAGCCAACGCACCAGTCCGTCGGACGATAGCGCAAGGTCGCCATTGCCGGAGGCGTGCAGACGCGCCGCACGCGCTTCGAACTCGAGCGCCAGCGCCTTCTGCGCAGCACCCTGCACGGCCTTGGCATCCGGTCCGTCTCCGCCGGTCGCCAGCGTAAACCGGAAACCGGTTAGTTGTCCTACGTGATGGCCTTCAACGAAGACGTCACCATTCACACTGATTTCAGCTTCCAGCATAGCATTCTCTCTCAGGCGCTTCATGAGCACAGATGTCCTGCGATCAACAAAGCGTTTCGTCAACCGTTCATGTAGTGCGTCGGACAATCGATCTTCAATTTCCCGCGTCTTTTCTTGCCAGTGTGTCGGATCGGCAAGCCATCCGGGCCGGTTCGACACATAGGTCCAGGTTCTGATCTGCGCGATTCGCGCCGAAAGTGTGTCGATCTCACCATCGGTATAATCCGCCCGACGGACTTGCTCGGCCATGAAATCTTCGTTCACGGCGCCACGTCGGACAAGATCGGCGTAGATCGTGGAGATCAGATCGGCGTGTTGAGCCGGTGTAATGCGGCGATAATCCGGCAATGCACAGGCTTCCCACAATTTTTCGACCCGGTCCGGCGTCGTCGCCAGATCGGCCACTTCGGGATAGCGCGACAAATGTTCGAACGCCTGCTGATCCACCGCAGGTAGAGCGCGCGCAAGCCCCGGAATTGTCGGGGCGGCATCCAGGCTTCGCTTCAACGCGGCAAGCGACGCATAGTCAAACGCCTTGGAGCGCCATTGCAGCACCTTGAGCGGATCGAATTCATGTGACTCGATGCGATGCACCAGCTCGTTGTCGAACGGATCGACCCGGCCGGTGACGCCGAACGTGCCATCGCGCAGGTGCCGCCCGGCACGCCCGGCGATCTGCGCCAGTTCGGCCGGATTGAGGTTGCGGAACTGGTAGCCGTCGAACTTGCGGTCCTGTGCGAAGGCGACATGGTCGACGTCGAGGTTCAATCCCATGCCGATCGCATCGGTCGCCACCAGAAACTCGACGTCGCCTTCCTGATAGAGCGCGACCTGGGCATTGCGCGTGCGCGGCGACAGCGCCCCGAGCACGACGGCAGCGCCGCCGCGCTGACGGCGGATCAGCTCGGCAATCGCATAGACTTCGTCTGCCGAAAAGGCGACGATGGCCGAGCGATGCGGCAGGCGGGTGATTTTCTTCGACCCGGCATAGAGCAGCTGCGACATGCGCGGGCGTTCGACGACGGTGATGCCCGGCAACAATTGTTCGAGGATCGGCCGCATCGTCGCGGCCCCGAGCAGCAGCGTCTCGCCGCGGCCGCGCAGATAGAGCAGCCGGTCGGTGAAGATGTGACCACGCTCGAGATCGCCGGCGAGCTGCACTTCGTCGATCGCCACGAAGGACGCCGTCGTTTCGCGCGGCATCGCCTCGACCGTGCAGACCGAGTAGCGGGCGCGATGTGGGGTGATCTTTTCCTCGCCGGTGATCAGCGCAACGTTGTGATGGCCGACCTTTTCGACAACACGCGTATAGACCTCGCGCGCGAGCAGCCGCAGCGGCAGCCCGATGACGCCGCTATCGTGCGCGATCATGCGCTCGATCGCATAATGCGTCTTGCCGGTATTGGTTGGCCCGAGCACCGCGGTGACGCCGCGGCCGCTCAGGATCATGGGGTGAACGGACACGTCATCGATCCCGGGCATTCAAGAACATAAGAGGCGCCTTTACGCGCCGGCGGCAAACACATGCCCACGCACCGCGGCAAACGCAAGGGGCGCCGGCAACTAAAACCATTTCCCGGCAAACCAGCGCCTGCCCGCACCACCATATCTGGACGTGCGAAATTAAGGTTCGGAACAGCCACGGAACGAATCGGCGACGAATCGCTGACTCCACTCGATTCACTGTATGTTCACGGCTACATATAGATTGCAACTGCCAATATTGCACCACATGCTGAATCACGTCTCTGGCAGCGCGTGCGCCGTGCACCCCGAGCGTTAATCTGGGTTGCCGAAGCATTAAAGGTGGCAAAGGATTCGGAATCCAAGACTCTGGAAAGTTTAGGAACTTTTAACCGAAGAATCAGGCTGATTCGCCGGAATCAGGGAATGGGAATCGCTGCGTTAACACATCGACCAAAGCCGGAACGAATCGACGACGAATCACAGACATCACTGCGTTCCACATTCGTTCTCCACAACATATGGTATGTCGACGCACGGCAAACAACAGGCCAGAAACCGGCTTTCTCCAACTTGCGGACAGATTCCGGTGCGCCATTAACCTTCTGTCTTTGAACCGAGCAGGCAATAAAAATGAAACGGCGCCCCAAACGGAGCGCCGTCGAAAGTGCGGGCGATAACAGGATCAGACGAAGAACTGTCCGCCATTGGCGGAGATCGTCGACCCCGTGATGAAGCCGGCATCGTCGGATGCGAGGAAAACCACACAGCGGGCAATCTCCTCCGGCTCGCCCAGACGACCGACCGGGATCTGCGGAATGATCCGCTCGTTGAGAACCTTTTCCGGTATCGCCCGCACCATCTCCGTGCCGATGTAGCCCGGGCAGATGGCATTGACAGTGATGCCTTTGGCAGCCCCTTCCTGGGAGAGTGCCTTGGTGAAGCCGAGATCACCGGCCTTGGCGGCCGAGTAGTTCGCCTGCCCCATCTGGCCCTTCTGGCCGTTGATCGACGAAATGTTGATCACCCGCCCGAAGCTGCGGTCCCGCATGCCGGTCCAGACCGGATGGGTCATGTTGAACAGGCCGGTCAGGTTGGTGTTGATCACCTCGCCCCATTGCTCCGGGGTCATCTTGTGGAACATGGCATCACGGGTGATGCCGGCATTGTTGACAAGCACTTCGATCGGCCCAAGGTCGGCCTCGACCTTGGCAATGCCGTCGACGCAGGACTGATAGTTGGAGACATCCCACTTGTAGACCGGGATGCCGGTTTCCTCCTTGAACGCCTGCGCCTTCTCGTCATTGCCGGCGTAGTTGGCAGCAACCTTGTATCCTGCATTCTTCAGCGCGATGGAAATCGCGGCGCCAATGCCGCGTGACCCGCCCGTAACCAATGCTACCCTGCTCATGCTCGCCTCCCACTTGATTAATTCAGTTTATCAAAGGCCTTCTTCATCAATTTTTCGCCCATATGCTGCCCGTAGATCCTGGCCGCAGCCTGAAATTGCGGATCAGCGAGCATGGACATTCCGACCTCGCACTTGGTCAGCGCGAGGTTCATCAACAGACTGCTCATCTGGACGACGTAGGATTTGACACTGCCGCTGTCGTCGTTGAGGGCAGCGATCATCAGGTTCTTGAAAACGGTCTCGTCATCGACAGTCGTGTGGTCCAGCATGCACTGGACCACTTTTGCCTGTTCGAACGGCGGAGATGTCGCATGACCCTGGTTCGCCGACGAAGCGACAAACAGGACCGAAAAGATCAACCCGCTGACATGACGCATGCGGTCGGGCCGGTCAGAGACGCTCGACGCACATGGCGACGCCCATGCCGCCACCGATGCACAAGGTCACAAGGCCCTTGGAAACGCCGCGGCGCTTCATTTCGAACAGCAGCGTGTTGAGAACGCGGGCGCCGGACGCGCCGATCGGATGTCCGATCGCAATCGCGCCGCCATTGACGTTGACGATCGACGGATCCCAGCCGAGGTCCTTGTTGACCGCGCAGGCCTGTGCCGCGAAGGCCTCGTTGGCTTCGACGAGTTCGACATCACCGATCGCCCAGCCGGCCTTCTCCAGCGCCTTGCGCGATGCCGGGATCGGGCCTGTGCCCATCACCTGCGGATCGACGCCGGCCGTGGCCCAGGAAACGATGCGCGCGAGCGGCTGAATGCCGCGCTTGGCGGCCTCTGCCTCGGTCATCAGCAGGGTGGCGGCGGCACCGTCATTGAGGCCGGATGCGTTGCCGGCGGTCACGGTTCCCTCCTTGTCGAAGGCCGGACGCAGCTTGGTCATCTGGTCGATGGTCGCGCCATGGCGGATATATTCGTCCTGATCGACGATGACGTCACCCTTGCGGCCCTTGACGACGAACGGAACGATCTCGTCAGCGAAGCGGCCCGCCTTCTGCGCGGCCTCGGCCTTATTCTGCGACGCCAGCGCAAACTGATCCTGCTCCTCGCGGGTCAGCTGCCACTGACGGGCGACATTCTCCGCGGTGATACCCATGTGGTAGCCGTAGAAGGCGTCCGTCAGGCCATCCTTGATCATCGTGTCGATCATCTTGAAGTCGCCCATCTTCACGCCGCCACGCAGGTGCGAGCAATGCGGTGCCATCGACATCGACTCCATGCCGCCGGCAATGATGATTTCTGCATCGCCGGATGCGATCTGCTGCATGCCGAGCGCGACTGCGCGCAGGCCCGAGCCGCAAAGCTGGTTCATGCCCCAGGCGGTCTTTTCTGGCGGAATGCCCGCCTTCATCGCGGCCTGGCGCGCCGGGTTCTGGCCTTCGCCTGCCTGCAGCACCTGCCCGAGGATCACTTCATCGACCTCGTTCGCCTCGACGCCGGCGCGTTCGAGTACCGCCTTGATGACGGCGGCGCCAAGCTCGTGGGCCGGTGTGTTGCCGAAGGCACCGTTGAAGGATCCGACGGCGGTACGTGCCGCGCTGGCGATCACGATGGAGGGATTGCTCATGGGGGACGTTTCCTCAGATTTTCTTGCGTGACGACAGCAGACTGGCAAAGCGCGGGGCGCAAGTCAAACGCCTTGATGCACTGCCGCAAAACCGTCATCCCCTGCCGACCGCGAGATTTCGCACTTGCGTCGCCGCATCGCACAAAGACATTGTCAGCGGCATTCGTTTGCGGATACTCTGAAAAGTAGAAAAAGACGGACCGCGGGTAATGAGGAGAGCCTGATGGCGAAGAACGACGGCCAGATCGTAATCAAGAAATATGCGAACCGGCGGCTCTACAACACCGGGACCAGCACCTACGTCACGCTCGACGACCTGGCCGTGATGGTGAAGAAGGGCGAGGAGTTTACCGTACAGGACGCCAAATCAGGCGAAGACATTACCCATTCGGTTCTGACGCAGATCATCTTCGAGCAGGAATCCAAGACCGGCAACACGCTGCTGCCGATTTCGTTCCTGCGCCAGCTGATTTCCTTCTACGGCGACCAGATGCAGATGGTCGTGCCGAGCTATCTCGAGCACTCGATGCAGGCCTTCACCGAGCAGCAGGTGCAGATGCGGGAGCAGATCAACAAGGCCTTCGGCGACACGCCGCTCGGCAAGAACCTGCAGGCGCCGCTGCAACTGGTCGAGGAGCAGGTTCGGCGCAACACAGAGATGTTCCATCAGGCGATGCAGATGTTTTCGCCGTTCATCGCCTCGCCTCCGGTCAAGGAGACCAAGAAGGCGGAAGCCAAGGATATCGACGAGTTGAAGGAGCAATTGCGCGCCCTTCAGACCAAGCTCGACAATCTCGGCTGAGCGTATCGCGACGGCGCCGCGGTCCTCATCGGCACGCGGCGATGTGAGCGTTCTTCTTCAGTCCGCTTCAAAGACCGATTGAAACGTCCCGGCCGGCCGATCGCATCGACACGGAGAAGCCGGCGATGACGTCGATGAAGCTGATCGTCATCAGGATGAAGAAGATTTGTGTGGCCGCCGGGGCGACCAGTAGGAACTCGACCAGGAACGCGATGAAGAGCACCATCGACAACAGATGGTCCATCAGCGCCCGCGTGCCGGTGCGGGTCGCCTTGAGAATTTCCACGAAAAGCAGAAGCAAGGCCACGACGATCAGGAGATCGCCGAAGCTCATGGCCCATGTCGCGCCGGACAGCATGGACAGCGACATCACGCCGGCACCGAGGCCAGCCGTGCCGCCGAAAAGGCCGAGCATGGCAAGGTTGTAGATGGCAAAGGGCAGGATCAGCAATGGAATGGCGGCAAGCATGAACAAATGCGCTCCCTCTTCAATGAGTGATCGCTACATGCGCCACGTGACGCCAGAGATCACCACGCCGACTTAATACCAACCTCTCCGTCGAGAAGATGTCAGGCATGCAAAAGAAAAGGGCTGGCAAAGCCAGCCCTTTAACTCGGTCCGCCAATGTCAGCGCTTATGCGCTTTCCTTCGGGGTCAGAACCTGACGACCACGGTACATGCCGGTCTTCAGGTCGATGTGGTGCGGGCGACGCAGTTCACCGGAGTTCTTGTCTTCGATGTAGGTCGGCGTCTTGAGGGCGTCAGCAGAACGGCGCATGCCACGCTTGGACGGGCTCGTTTTTCTTTTAGGTACAGCCATTTCATTCTCCACTTATCGGGCAAAACACTGTTCAGCAGCCGAAATGGCCGTATAAAACAGATGTTAATCACGGAAATTTGGCGCGCTTATACATGGCGAACTGCCGCTTGACCAGTCCCCGAGCGCAATTTTTCGACTCCTCCTCGCAAGGAAGTCGAATCAGACTTCTTCCTCGGCAACGATCCACGGTTCCGCTCGTGCGGCCGCTTCCCATTTCCGGGATGCCGGATGCGCCTTTACTCGCTCCATATATCCCAACGTCGTGGGGTCGCTAACGAGATTGTAGACGTCGAAGCGGTTAACCACAGGCGCGTACATCGCATCCGCAGCCGTGAACGACCCGAAAAGGAACGGACCGCCGGAGCGCGCGAGCGCGTCGGCCCAGATCGTCTCGATGCGGGCGACATCGGCGCGCACGTCGCCCGAAACCCCAAGCGTCTGTTTCTGCCGGCGAATGTTCATCGGGCAGGCGCTGCGCAAGGCACGAAAGCCGGAGAGCATTTCGCAGGCATAGCTGCGCGCCCGCGCCCGGTCCTGTTGGTCTGCCGGCCAAAGCCCGGCATCCGGAAACAGTTCGGCGACATATTCGATGATCGCCAGCGACTCCCAGATCTTGACGTCGCCATGCTCGAGAAGCGGCACACGCCCGGTCGGCGAGATTTCCCGCAGCTTCGGGTTTCCGGCCGCAAAATCGAAGGGAATGACCACGTCCTCGAAGGCAATGCCTGAGGCTTCGAGCGCCAGCCACGGTCGCAGCGACCAGGACGAATAGTTCTTGTTGCCGACGTAAAGGACGAGTTTGTTCAAGATTGGATCTCCCTATGCACCCTGCTGCAACCATTACAGCGCCGCGCGTCTTATTAGACGCGCAAAGGTCGCTGTAGCACTTTGAACTGCTGCATGTTTTTATCCTTAAATCGAATAGGATTTAAGGAAACATGCAGTAGGCCACGGCGAGCATCAGGACCAATGAATAGGCGTCATCTCAATCATAAAGGCAGGTGATGTATCCGCCCGATCGGCTGGCCCGGCGCTCGATCAGTGATGCCAGGCGTTTCAGTCCGCGCCCCGGTTTTCCGGCGTTGCGCTCTTTCGGGTTGGGCAGCGACACGGCGAGAAGAGCGGCCTGGCGCCTGGAAAGCTTGGCGGCGGAAACGCCGAAATGGTGGCGGGCGGCAGCCTCGATGCCGTAGATACCGTCACCCCATTCGGCGACATTCAGGTAGATCTCCATCATCCGCTGTTTGCTCCAGACGAAGTCGGCGGCGATGGCGAGCGGCAGTTCCATCGCCTTGCGCACGAAGGAGCGGCCGTTCCAGAGGAAGAGGTTCTTCACCGTCTGCATCGGGATGGTGCTGGCGCCGCGCGTCGATTCCCCATCGAGCGCATCCTCAACCACGCCCCGCATCTGCCCCCAGTCGACGCCGTCGTGGATGCAGAACTGGCCATCCTCCGACATCATCACCGATTGCACCAGCACCGGCGCTATCTTGTCGAACTCGACCCACTGTCGGTCATAGCCGCGCAGCAGCACGAGGTCGCGCAGCATCAGCGTCGAAACCGGGCGAATGAAGTCGATGAGATAGAGCGCAATCAGCGCATAGGGCAGAAGCAACAGGCCAAGAACGACGAAAATGATGCGACGGCGATGCAGGCGCCACGTCCGACGGAGGGACGACCAGCGACTGGCGGGCATATCGCCCTCCTCACGCGCCTCGGGAACGATGTCCACGGCCTGACTGTCCACCTCTCTGTCCATCCGTTTCTCTTAGTGCATGGGCTGGCAAAGTTGAACGGGCTTTCTGGCAAAAGGCAAGGCACTCACAGGTCTGTCCTCGACAAAGCGCACTGCCGCGACACGAAAGCCCGTTGAAAGCGCCTTTCGCGCATGTCAAAGAGCGCTCATGAGACAGGAAACACCGACCTTCGAGACCCAACTGAAACGCAACGCGCTCGCGATCGAGACGCTGCTGGGGCGCCTGCTGGGTTTGAGCATCGAACCCGACGAGATCGGCCGCCCGGAAAACCTGCTCGGCGCGATGCGTCACGGCGTCCTCAACGGCGGCAAGCGGTTGCGCCCGTTTCTGGTGATCGAATGCGCCAGCCTGCTGGGCGGACGCTTCGATGCAGCGCTGCGGGTCGGTGCGGCGCTCGAATGCGTCCACTGCTACTCTCTGGTCCATGACGACCTGCCGGCGATGGACGACGACGACATCCGGCGCGGCCAGCCGACCGTACACAAGGCTTTCGACGAGGCGACTGCGATCCTTGCCGGCGACAGCCTGCTGACCTTCGCCTTCGACATCATCGCATCGCCGGAGACGCCGCTTGCCGACGCACAGAAGGCGGCGCTTGTCCTCGCGCTGGCGCGTGCTGCCGGCCATGGCGGCATGGCCGGTGGACAGGCGCTCGACCTTGCGGCGGAGAAATCCACTCCCGACGAAGCCGGCATCGTCACCCTTCAGGCGATGAAGACAGGCGCGCTTCTGCGCTTTGCCTGCGAGGCGGGCGCGATCGTCGCCGGAGCAGACGCGAACGACCGTCACCGTCTGCGCAGCTTCGGCGAAAAGATCGGCCTTGCCTTCCAGCTCGCCGACGACCTGCTTGACCTCACCGCCGACGCCGAGACCATGGGCAAGGCAACCGGCAAGGATGCCGCACGCGGCAAGGGCACGCTCGTCGCGCTCCACGGACAGGCCTGGGCCGAGACCCGGCTGGAACAACTGGTGGCGGAGGCAGAGGCGCTGCTCGAACCCTATGGCGAGCGCTCGTCGATCCTTGCCGAAACCGCCCGCTTCATCGCCAATCGCAGGAATTGAATCGTGAGCAAATACTGGTCGCCCATCGTTTCGACGCTCAAGCCCTATGTGCCAGGCGAACAGCCGCGCATCGCCAACCTCGTCAAGCTCAATACCAACGAGAGCCCCTACGGCCCTTCGGACAAGGTTCTGAGCGCAATCACCGCAGCGGCCAACAGCGATCTCAGGCTCTACCCCGACCCCCTGGCGCTCCGCCTGCGTGAAACGATCGCGGCCCGTCACCGGGTCACCGCCGGCGAGGTCTTCGTCGGCAATGGTTCGGACGAGGTCCTGGCCCACATCTTTGCCGGGCTGTTGAAGCACGACGCCCCGCTGCTCTATCCCGACATCTCCTACACCTTCTATTCGACCTACGCCCGGCTGTTTGCGATCGATGCCGTCGAAGTCCCGCTCGACACTCAATTCCGCATCGATCTAGCCGATTACGACAGGTCCTGCGGCGCCATCATCCTGCCAAACCCGAATGCGCCGACCGGCATCGGCCTGCCGCTTGCCGAAATCGAGCGGCTCGTTGCCGCCCACCCGGATCAGCCAGTTGTCATCGACGAGGCCTATATCGACTTCGGCGGCCAGTCGGCGATCGCGCTGGTGCCGAAATACGAAAACCTGCTGGTCGTCCAGACCTTCTCCAAGTCGCGTGCGCTCGCGGGCCTGCGCGTCGGCTTCGCCATCGGTCAGCGGCCGCTGATCGAGGCGCTGGAGCGGGTGAAGGACAGCTTCAACTCCTATCCGCTTGGCCGCCCGGCCCAGGCAGGAGCGACCGCTGCGATCGAAGACGAAGCCTGGTTCGAAACGACCCGCAAGAAAATCATGGCATCCCGTGAACGCCTCACCGGTCAACTCGCCGAGCGCGGTTTCGAGGTCCTCCCATCGCAGGCAAACTTCGTCTTCGCCCGCCATCCCGGCCATTCCGGCGACGCGCTGATGCAGGCGCTGCGTGAGCGTGCCGTGCTCGTGCGCCATTTCGCCAAGCCCAGGATCTCCGATTTCCTGCGCATCACCATCGGCACCGATGCCGAATGCGCCCGGCTGATCGAAGCGCTCGACGACATTCTCTGAGATCTGGTCCCGAGACGGGGGCTCTCAGACTTGGCTCAGGCACTTGGCCGCGAAAGACACATTCGCTAAGGTCCGGCGATCCACGCCGGAGCCCTCTCCATGTTCGACCTGTCGCCATACCTTTCGCAACTCGCGGTCGCCTGGACGGCCTATATGATTGCGACCGCATCGCCAGGTCCGGCGGTGCTTGCAATCATCACCACCTCGATCAGCCAGGGGCGCAAGGCGGGCCTGGCGCTCGCCTTCGGCGTACTGTCCGGCAGCTACACCTGGGCGATGCTAACGGCATCCGGCCTTTCTGCGCTCATCGGCGCTTACGGACAGGCGCTGATCGTCCTGAAGATCGCCGGCGCCTGCTACCTGTTCTGGCTCGCCTACAACGCGCTACGCGCCGCCATGCGCGGACATGCGCCCCCAAAGGCGATGCCGGGCCAACCACAGGCGTTGCTGAAGAAGCACTATCTCAAGGGGCTCGGCATCCACCTGACCAATCCCAAGGCGATTTTCTCCTGGATCATGCTGGTCTCGCTCGGCATGCCCGCCGGCGCGCCGACGGCCGTGACCGCCGCCTTCATCGCCGGATGCATGCTGCTCGGTCTCGTGACCTTCTGCGGTTTTGCGATCGTGTTCTCGCTGCCGCCGGTGCATCGCGGCTATCTCAAGTCGCGACGCATCATCGAGAGCCTGATGGCAGGCTTCTTCGCTTTCGCAGGATTGAAACTGCTGACGACGCGGCTCTGAGCTAGAGCATTTCCAGGAAAAGTGTGAAGCGGTTTTCCGTCAGGAAATGCGTAGAAACAAAGAAACAGAGCACTTGTGTGATTCCGCTTAAACCGGAAACGCTCTATTCGGCCGCGGCCTGACCCTGGCCGTAACGCTTTTCGATATAGTCGGAAACGAGCGTCTCGAAATCGCCGGCAATGTTGGGGCCGCGCAGCGTCATCGCCTTCTGGCCGTCGATGAAGACGGGTGCGGCCGGCGTTTCGCCGGTGCCGGGCAGCGAGATGCCGATATCGGCATGTTTGCTTTCGCCGGGGCCGTTGACGATGCAGCCCATGACCGCGACCTTGAGGCCTTCGACACCCGGATATTTCTCGCGCCAGACCGGCATGTTGCGGCGGATGTCGTCCTGGATCTTCTGGGCGAGCTCCTGAAACACCGTCGACGTCGTGCGGCCGCATCCGGGACAAGCGGCAACGACGGGAATGAACTGGCGGAAGCCCATGACCTGCAGCAGTTCCTGCGCCACCTGCACCTCGCGGGTGCGGTCGCCGCCGGGCTCCGGCGTCAGCGAAATACGGATTGTGTCGCCGATGCCCTGCTGCATGAGAATGCCGAGCGAGGCCGACGAGGCAACGATGCCCTTGGTGCCCATGCCGGCTTCGGTGAGGCCGAGATGCAGCGCATGGTCCGAGCGCGTCGACAGCATGGCATAGACGGCGATCAGGTCCTGAACACCCGACACCTTGGCCGAAAGAATGATGCGGTTGCGCGGCAGGCCGATGTCTTCGGCAAGTTCGGCCGAAAGCAGCGCCGACTGCACGATCGTCTCGCGCGTCACCTGCTGGGCCGTCAGCGGAAACCCGTTCGCCTGGTTCTCATCCATCAGCCGCGTCAGCAGTTCCTGATCGAGCGAGCCCCAGTTGACGCCGATGCGCACCGGCTTGTCGTAGCGGATCGCCATCTCGACGATCTCGGCGAACTGCTTGTCCTTCTTGTCCTTGAAGCCGACATTGCCCGGGTTGATGCGGTACTTCGCCAGCGCCTCGGCGCAGGCCGGATGGTCGGCAAGCAGCTTGTGGCCGATATAGTGGAAATCGCCGACGAGCGGCACGTCGAGGCCGAGGCGCTCGAGCCGATCGCGGATCTTCGGCACCGCAGCCGCACTTTCGTCGCGGTCGACGGTAATGCGCACCAGCTCCGAGCCGGCCTTGTGAAGCGCCGCCACCTGCGCCACCGTTCCGTCGATATCGGCGGTGTCGGTATTGGTCATCGATTGGACGACCACCGGCGCACCGCCGCCGACTATGACTCCGCCGACATCGACGGCGACGGACGCGCGGCGGGGCTGCGGATCAAAATCAAAGGCGGCAGACATGAAGGCCTCTTGGTCCCCCAGGTCACGCCGGTGACCTGGTCTCATCGTTTCAGCGCGGGATGCAGACGGAAACCCGCATGGGTTTTCCCGTTCCGCTCCTGCTTTTCGTCCATCAGGTGGATGAGGAAAGCATCGTTGTCAACGGCGACATCATGCCCTGACGGCGATTTGATGGCAGGCGCCCGACCTCAATGGCCCTTTCCATGGTCCGCATGAACGGCATGGTGCGACAGCATCAGCACGACGATGAACAGCACCGGCACCGAGGCGAAGATGATCGCAAAGCCTGTATGTTCGGCGACGAAGCCGATCAGCGACGGTGCGAACAGCATGCCGGAATAGCCCATGAAGGTTGCGACCGAGAGGCCGATACCCGGCTGCAGGCCCGGCATGTTGCCGGCGGCCGAAAACGCGATCGGCACCATGTTGGAAATGCCGATCCCGGCAATCGCAAAACCGAGGATGGCGAGGTAGGCATTCGGCGCGAGGCCCGCCAGCACCATGCCGACAAGCGCTGTGACCGTGCAGATGCGCAGCGTCCGCTTGGCGCCGAAACGATCACGCACATGGTCTCCGGCAAAACGCATCGTCGCCATCGTCGCAGAGAAGGCGGCAAAGCCGAAGCCGGACAGTTCGACCGAAGCGCCGAGTTCGTTGCGCAGATAGAGCGCACCCCAATCGAGCACGGTTCCTTCCGGCACCATCGAAAACAGCGCCATGATGCCGATCAGCCAGGGAAGCGGCGTCATCGGCAGGCGCAGCTTTTCCTTGGTGGCGGCGGGGTGCGGCTTGTCGGCCAGGATCATCGGCCAGGCGATCGCGAGCACTGCCAGGCTGAGCAAGGTCACGACGATGACGTGCGGCAGAACGCCGAAGCGCGCCATCAGGAAGCCGCCAATGCCGGCACCGATCAGGCCGCCGAGGCTCCAATAGGCGTGGCAGGAGGACATGATGGCGCGGCGCATCGATTTTTCGACCTCGACCGCATTGGCGTTCATCGCCACGTCCATCGCGCCGACGAAGCCGCCGAGCAGGAACATGCCGACGGCAGCGGCCCAGACATTCGGCAGCAGCGTCAAAAGCAGGAGCAGCGGCGACAGCAGGATGGCGGTGACCTTGACGACCTTCTGCGAGCCGACCCGGGCGATAAAGCCGCCGGCGATCGGCATCAGCACCAGCGAGCCGACGCCGAACATCAGGATGAGCAGGCCGAGCACGCTTTCGCTGATGCCCAGCCGATCCTTGAATTCGGGGATCTTCGGTGCCCAGCTTCCGGTGACGAAGCCGTTCATCAGGAAGAGCAGCGACACGGCAAGCCGGTCGCGGGTCATGTAACCCTGCCGAACGGCGGTGGGAGCGGAACGTTGGTCCATGATTGTGCCTCTATGCCGGAAGCCGCCGGCTCAAATGGTAATTTCGATCAGATTGCCGTCGGGGTCGCGAAGCACCGCCTCGTAGAAGCCGTCGCCCGTCCACCGCGCCTGCGATACCAGAATGCCCTCAACCGAGGCCCGGGCCGCCATCGCGTCGACCGCCGCTCCGCTGCCGAGCGACAGGGCTACATGCGCGAGCCCCGTACGCTCGACGCCTTCGGGCTCGGCCGGAGCCACCCAAGGCCCCTCCATGATTTCGATTGCCGGCCCATCGCCAAAGGTCAGAAAGCGGGAGCGAAACCCCGGACGACGCCGGCTCTCATAGGCGTCTCCGACGCTCGCGCCGAAGAAACGCGACCAGAAGGACGCGACCCCCTCCAGATCCCTGGTCCAAAGAGCCACATGCGCGATGCTCATCGTTCGCTCCCTCCAGCCATGATCACGGTCGTCCCAGATGCCTCGAAGGCGGCGACGTGGTGCGCCGGCGCGTCGGCCTCCAGCACCAGCGTCGTCACCTGGTCGATGCCGACAACCGCGTGGGATGCGGCCGTGCCGAGTTTGTCGTTGGTAACGGCGACAAGCAGGGCGCGGCTGCGCGATGCGATCAGCCGCTTGAACTCGGCGTCCTCGAAAAAGATCGCCGTCAGGCCGGCATCAGCATCGGCGCCGCAGGTGCCGAGGATGCAAAGGTCGGGCCGAAGCTGTTCGATATCCCGTTGCGCCCGCGCGCCGACGGCAGCACCAACGGCGCGGTTGAGTGGGCCGCCGACGAGAATGAGGTCGATGCCCGGCTTCTCCATCAAGGCGGCGGCGATCAACGGCGTGTTGGTGACGATGGTCGCCTTCAGGTCCGGCTCGATAAGCTGGGCGATAGCAAGATTGGCCGAGCCGGCGTCGAGGAATACCGTGCTACCGGGCGCTATGAAGCCGACCGAGGCGCGCGCCAGCGCGGCCTTGCGCTCCGGCGCCATCGCCACGCGCTGGCTGAGCGACAGGGCGCTTGGCGCAAGCGGCAACGCGCCACCATAGACCCGCTCGCACAGGCCGGCCGCGGCCATCTCGCGCAGATCGCGCCGGATCGTGTCTTCGGAGACCCGGAACTCGGCGGCAAGGTCGGCCGCCAGCACCCGGCCGTCGGCCTTCAGCCGTTCCTGGATGAGTGTCTTTCGTTCGCGAAGAAGGAGTTCCGTGGACATTTGGCCAATCGTGCATAAACGTGCATGAATCGATGTAAATGTGCATAGCGAATTTTGAAAGCGATTTCAACCGCGATCCGGCGACAAAATCGAAAAGGGCCAGATTTGCCGACAGGCGCGTGTTTCGGATGAAAATTCTACCGGTCCGGGGAAAAATCTTCACAAAAACACTCAGCAATTGGAGTTTTATGCGCTCAAGCGGCGATTTTTTTATGAGATTCTCTCCTCAATCCGGACGACGGGCCGGAACACAAAAAAGATGGAAAGACACGATGAAACTCCTCCCCACGCTTTTCGCCGCCGCCCTCCTGCAGGTTGCCGCCTTCGTCCCCGCTATGGCCGGTGAGAACCTCGACCAGATCAAGTCCGCCGGCGTGCTGAAGATCGGCACAGAGGGCACCTATGCGCCCTTCACCTATCACGACAAATCTGGCGCGCTCGTCGGCTTCGACGTCGAGATCGGCCAGGAAGTGGCCAAGAAGCTGGGCGTCAAGGCCGAGTTCCTGGAAGGCAAGTGGGACGGCCTGATCGCCGGCCTCGACGCCAACCGTTACGACGCGGTGATCAACCAGGTCGGCATCACCGAGGAGCGCAAGAAGAAGTACGACTTCTCCGAGCCCTATATCGCCTCCAAGGCCGTGCTGATCGTCAAGGGCGACGACGCCGAAATCAAGGACTTCGCCGACCTCAAGGGCAAGAAGTCCGCCCAGTCGCTGACGAGCAACTTCGGCAAGCTTGCGCAGGCTTCCGGCGCCGAGCTGGTCGGCACCGACGGCTTCGACCAATCGATCCAGCTGGTTCTGACCGGCCGCGCCGATGCGACCATCAACGACAGCCTTTCCTTCCTCGACTTCAAGAAGCAGAAGCCTGATGCCAACGTGAAGATCGCCGCCGAACAGGCCGACGCCGACTATTCCGGCATCATCATCCGCAAGGGCGAGCCGGAACTTCTCGAAGCCGTCAACAAGGCGCTTGCCGAAATCAAGGCCGACGGCACCTACGAGACGATCTCGCAGAAGTACTTCGGCGCCGACGTCTCGAAGTAACACCCGCCTGACATTAAGGCCGGCAGCTTCTCCCCCGGCCTTGCTCGCTACGGCGCCGCGCGTCGGACATGACGCGCAAAGGACGCGGTAACACTTCAAGCTCGCTGCATGCCCCCGCCTCAAACCAATTTCGATTTAAGGCATCATGCAGTATGAATCGCGATCCGTTCCGGCCTCCGGAGCGGATCGCGCTTTTTCGAAAGGCCCATCCCTTGCCCACCTGGCTTCAACTCATGCTGGATTCGCTGCCGTCCCTGCTTTGGGCCGGGCTGACGTTCACCATCCCGCTGACGCTGCTTTCGTTCATTCTCGGCCTGGCGCTTGGCCTGGCAACGGCCATCGCCCGCCTCTTCGGGCCGGCGCCCGTCGTTGCCGTCGCGCGGTTCTATGTCTGGGTCATCCGCGGCACGCCGCTGCTCGTCCAGCTCTTCGTGATCTTCTACGGCCTGCCGAGCATGGGTATCCTGCTCGACGCCTTCCCGGCCGCGCTGATCGGCTTCACGCTCAATGTCGGGGCCTATACCTCCGAGATCATTCGCGCGGTGATCTCCTCGGTGCCGCGCGGGCAATGGGAAGCGGCCTATTCCATCGGCATGAGCTGGAGCCAGGCGATGCGTCGCACGATCCTGCCGCAGGCAGCCCGCGTCGCCGTGCCGCCGCTGTCGAACACCTTCATCTCGCTGGTGAAGGATACCTCGCTTGCCGCCGCGATCACGGTTCCAGAGCTTTTCCAGACCGCCCAGCGCATCGTCGCCACCACCTACGAGCCGCTGATCCTCTATATTGAGGCAGCGCTGATCTATCTCGCCATGAGTTCGGTACTGTCAGCCCTGCAAGTGCGGCTGGAGCGCCGGTTCGCCCGCTATGGCGGCTTCCTGGAGGCCCGGACATGATCGAGCTTTCCCACATCGAAAAACGCTTCGGCGACAATCTCGTGCTGAAGGACATCTCCGTGACGCTGGCCGAAGGCACGGTTACGGCGCTGGTCGGCCCTTCCGGCGGCGGCAAGAGCACGCTCCTGCGCTGCATCAATCTCCTGGAGATCCCGACATCGGGCTCGATTCGACTTGGCGACGAGGCGCTGGACTTTCAGCCCGGGCGCAAGACCGGCTGGCAGGCGATCCAGCGCCTGCGCCGCCAGACCGGGATGGTGTTCCAGAATTTTCAGCTTTTCCCGCACCAGACCGCACTCGGCAACGTCATGGAAGGCCTTGTCACCGTGTTGAAATGGCCCGCCGACAAGGCGCGCGCCCGCGCCATGGAGCTGCTTGAAAAGGTCGGCATGGCCCATAAGGCCGATGCCTGGCCGGCCACGCTTTCCGGCGGCCAGCAGCAACGCGTGGCGATCGCCCGCGCATTGGCGCCGTCGCCACGCGTTCTTCTCTGTGACGAGCCGACCTCGGCGCTCGATCCGGAGCTGGCAGAAGAAGTCGTCGAAGTGCTGAGCCGGCTTGCCCGCGAAGGCACGACCATGGTGATGGCGACGCATGACCTGAGGTTAGCCTCGCGCGTCGCCGACAAGGTGGTCTTCCTCGACGGTGGCGTCATCGTCGAAAGCGGCGCGCCGAAGACGATCTTCTCGACGCCCGAGCGCGAACGCACCAAGAAGTTCATCGCCTCGCTGAGTGCGCCGCACAGCTACGACATCTGAGCGACGTTTGGGGGCCAATCGCCCGGGTGACTGATAGCGGGCCAGGGTCGGTGGAGGGCGAACTATCTCTCATTCGCCATTCTCCACCCTCTCCTCCGTCATCCTCGGGCTTGACCCGAGGATGACGGAGGAGAGGGTGGAGCTCACCGGCAAGAACTGCGTACCAAGGCGTCTTGAGGCGCGGCGGAGGGCCGTGCTTGCGGCTGGATCCTCGGGTCAAGCCCGAGGATGACGACAGGGATGGCGGCCTATCCCCTCTCACGAAAACGGCCGGACTCACGCCCGGCCGTTTCTATTTATTCTTGCCCGAAACCTCAGGCGCCGAAAACGATCAGCAGGTCCTTGGCATCGATCTGGTCGCCGGCGCGCACCAGAACTTCGGCAATCGTGCCGTCCTTCTCCGCATGCAAGGCCGTTTCCATCTTCATCGCTTCGATCGACAGCAGCACGTCGCCCGCCTTGACCGCCTGGCCCGCGTGCACCGCGACCGTCGAGATCACGCCCGGCATCGGCGCGCCGAGCTGCGTAGCGTTGCCGGCCTCCGCCTTGCGGCGGATGGCGCTGGAAGCACCGCGGTTGCGATCGGGAACCTTGATCGGGCGCGGCTGGCCGTTGAGTTCGAAGAACACCTTGACCATGCCCTTCTCGTCTATCTCGCCCTGGGTCTGGTTGAGAATGACCAGCGTCTTGCCTTTTTCAAGGTCGGCGAACAGCTCCTCGCCCGGCGCCATGCCGTAGAAATAGGCCGGCGTCGGCAGCACGCTGACGGGACCATAAGTCTCCGCCGCCAGCGCATAGTCGGTGAAGACCTTGGGATACATCAGATAGGACGCGAACTCGTAGTCGTTGACCTCGCGTTCCAGCTTCTCTTCGATCGTCTTGCGCTCGGCATCGAGATCGGCAGCTTCGAGCAGCGAGCCCGGGCGAACCACATAGGCCTTTTCGCCCTTCAGCGCCTTCTTCTGCAGGCCTTCCGGCCAGCCGCCCGGAGGCTGGCCGAGGTCGCCCTTCAGCATCGACACAACCGATTCCGGGAAGGCGATGTCCTTGGCCGGGTTCTCGACGTCGGCAACGGTCAGGTCCTGGCTGACCATCATCAGCGCCATGTCGCCGACGACCTTCGAGGACGGCGTCACCTTGACGATGTCGCCGAACATCTGGTTGGCGTCGGCATAGGCCTGCGCCACTTCGTGCCAGCGGGTTTCCAGACCGAGCGAGCGGGCCTGCTCCTTGAGGTTGGTGAACTGGCCGCCCGGCATTTCGTGCAGATAGACTTCCGATGCCGGTCCCTTGAGATCGCTTTCGAAGGCGGCGTACTGATGGCGCACCGCTTCCCAGTAGAACGAGATGCGGCGGATCCATTCCGGATCAAGGCCCGGGTCCCGTTCGGAGCCGCGCAAGGCTTCGACGATCGAGCCGAGGCAGGGCTGCGAGGTGTTGCCGGAGAGCGAATCCATCGCCGCATCGACGACATCGACGCCGGCATCGACGGCAGCCAGAACGGTCGCGGCGGCAATGCCCGACGTGTCGTGGGTGTGGAAGTGGATCGGCAGATCGGTCGCCTCACGCAGCGCCTTGAACAGCACGCGGGCTGCAGCCGGCTTCAACAGGCCAGCCATATCCTTGACCGCGATGATATGTGCACCGGCCTTTTCCAGTTCGGCGGCAAGCGCGGTGTAGTACTTGAGATCGTATTTCGGCCGGGCGGCATTGAGAATATCGCCGGTATAGCAGATCGCCGCTTCGCAGATCTTGTTCTCTTCGGCGATCGCCTCCATCGAGACGCGCATGTTGTCGACCCAGTTGAGGCAGTCGAACACGCGGAAGACGTCGATGCCGCCCCTTGCCGCCTGGCGGACGAAGTATTTGACGACGTTGTCAGGATAATTCTTGTAGCCGACGCCGTTGGCGCCGCGCAGAAGCATCTGCAGCAAGAGGTTCGGCGCATCCTCGCGGATGCGCGCCAGCCGGTCCCATGGATCTTCGGTGAGGAAGCGCATCGAGACGTCGAAGGTCGCCCCACCCCAGCATTCGAGCGAAAACAGATTCGGCAGAGCCCGCGCATAGGTGCCGGCGACACGGGCGATGTCGTAGGTGCGCATGCGAGTGGCGAGCAGCGACTGATGGCCGTCGCGCATGGTCGTGTCGGTGACGAGCACCTGCGGCTGCGCCCTGACCCATTCGGCAAATTTCTTCGGGCCGAGTTGGTCGAGCATCTGCTTGGTGCCCGGCTTGATCTCGCCGCCGATGAACGGCACGACGGGGGCGGCGATCTCATCCGACGGACGCGGACGGCCCTTGGCTTCCGGATGGCCGTTGACGGTAACGTCGGCGAGATAGGTCAGGAGCTTGGTCGCGCGGTCCTGGCGGCGCACCTGCTGGAAAAGCTCCGGCGTCGTGTCGATGAAGCGCGTGGTGTAGGTGTTGTCGTGGAATTTCGAGTGGCTAATGATCGCTTCGAGGAAGGTCAGGTTCGTGGCCACTCCGCGGATGCGGAATTCGCGCAGCGCGCGGATCATGCGCTGGATCGCCTCGTCGGGGTTCGGCGCCCAGGCCGTCACCTTTTCCAGCAGCGGATCGTAGTAGCGGGTGATGACCGCGCCCGAATAGGCGGTGCCGCCATCGAGCCGGATGCCGAAGCCGGTTGCGCCGCGATAGGCAGTGATGCGGCCATAGTCCGGAATGAAGTTCTGCTCGGGATCTTCCGTGGTGATGCGGCACTGCAGCGCGTGGCCGTTGAGGCGGATATTTTCCTGCGACGGCACGCCGGATTCCGGCGTGCCGATGGCATAACCGTCGAGGATGTGGATCTGCGCCTTGACGATATCGATGCCGGTGACCACCTCGGTCACCGTGTGCTCGACCTGGATGCGCGGATTGACTTCGATGAAGTAGAATTTGCCGCTGTCGGCATCCATCAGATACTCGACAGTACCGGCGCCGATGTAGTTAGTCGCCTCGGCAATGCGCTTGGAATAGGCGGCAAGCTCTTCGCGCTGGCTGGCGTTGAGGTAAGGCGCCGGCGCGCGCTCGACGACCTTCTGGTTGCGCCGCTGGATGGAGCAGTCGCGCTCGAACAGATGCACGACGTTGCCGTGGGTATCGCCGAGAACCTGGCTTTCGACGTGGCGGGCACGCTCGACCAGCTTTTCGAGGTAGACCTCGTCCTTGCCGAAGGCGGCCTTGGCCTCGCGCTTGGCTTCCGTCACCTCGCGGGCGAGATCCTTCGGGTCGCGGATCGCGCGCATGCCGCGCCCGCCGCCGCCCCAGGAAGCCTTCAGCATCACCGGATAGCCGATCGCCTCGGCCATCTTCGCCACTTCAGCCATGTCTTCGGGAAGCGGTTCCGTCGCCGGCACGACCGGTACACCGATCGAGATCGCCAGGTTGCGGGCGGCAACCTTGTTGCCGAGCTGGCGCATGGTTTCCGGCTTCGGGCCGATGAAGGTGATGCCGGCCTCGGCGCAGGCCTCGGCGAATTCGGGGCTTTCCGACAACAGGCCGTAGCCCGGATGAATGGCATCGGCGCCGGAAAGCTTGGCGACGCGGATCACTTCCTCGATCGACAGGTAACTCTCGATCGGCCCGAGGTCCCGCGACAGATTCGGGCCGCGGCCGACCTGATAACTTTCGTCCGCCTTGAAGCGGTGCAGCGCCAGTTTGTCCTCTTCAGCCCATATCGCGACCGTTTTCAGACCTAGTTCATTGGCCGCGCGAAACACGCGGATTGCAATTTCGGAACGGTTGGCAACAAGGATCTTCGAAATGGGCAAGTCGGACTCCTCAAGACTTGAAACGCGGGAAATGCTGCACCCGCGAAGTAAAGTATTAGCGGGTCGCGGAATGAAGCGCAATTTCAGAGTCGAGCGGAAATCCGAGAGAAATGGATCAGGAAATGAGCCCCAGCCGGAAGGCGATCGCCACGACGTGGTGACGGTTCTTGCCCTTCAGTTTCTCCTGGATGCCGTTCATGTACCAATCGACTGTGTGACTGGAAATATCGAGCACCTTGCTGATATCGTTCGAGGTCATGCCGTCGGCGAGATAGTTGAGCGCTTCCATTTCGCGCCGCGTCATCTGCACTTCGACACGCGATGCGAGTTCGGCTGAAATCTCCGGATCGGTCAGTTCCAGCAGTTTCCAGAACAGACGCTTGGCAATCTGGTCGAACAGGCTGATTTCAATAGGGCTCAAATCGACGACGCGGCCGCCGACCGTGAGATTGCCCAACAGGCCGCGGCGGCCGTGCACCGGAAAGATGTAACCGTCATAGAGGCCGTGGTTGCGGGCCTCGATCATCATGCTTTCCATGCGCTTGCGATGCGGGTCGGAACGGAAGGCAAACAGTGTGTCGCGCCAGCGGAAGCCGCGCTGGGCGTGACCGAGGTAGCGGATGGTCGGATCGATCACGACAAACTTCTTGCGGATGTAGATCTGCGGCCAGCCTTCCGGCCAGCGACCGGCGAGCAGCAGCCTCAACGGGTTTTCGTGAGGCTTCGGCTGCCTGACGACCCCGTAGAAGTCGAAGCCGCAGCGGTCGAGCAACCGTTCGAACTCCGGTACGATTTCTTCGCGCGTCTTCATCTCTTCGATCAGCGCAAGAAATTGCACAAGCAGCGTGATATTCATGGATCACCTTCCAGGTAGAACACGTGTGCGAGGGCCGGAAACCGGACATGAATGAACCGTTCAGGGGCCATTCATGTTGCACCCGCGATAATTCGACATACCACGCCCGGTCTTGTGCGAAAATCGCGAGAAATCGGAATTGGACGGAAAAGATAGCAGACTATGAATACTCTCGCCAAGCCCAACGACGGGCGAACGGAGTTTCGCTATCAAAACCGCCTCAAGCTCCTGTTTTTCCTAAAATATCGCAAATGACCGTCCCAGAGCGGCCTTGGCGGCCGGCAAATCGCGGCCTCGTGCCCGACGGCCGGAGGTGTTGAGGCGTGACGCATTTGCCGCACGAATGTTTGGTGCGGCGCAAAATCCGGTACCCGGAAGGGGTGAGACAGTGTCATTGTTCCAAGTGTATGCAAGAGCGCTTCAGTATCTTGCGGTTCACAAGTTCCGTGTCTCGGCGATCGTGCTCGCCAACGTCGTGCTCGCCGTCATCACGATTGCGGAGCCGATCCTGTTTGGTCGCATCATCGACGCCATTTCCTCCAAAGGCGCAGTAACGCCGATGCTGCTGATGTGGGCAGGCCTGGGTGTGTTCAACACCGTCGCCTTCGTCCTCGTCGCCCGCGAAGCGGATCGGCTGGCCCATGGCCGTCGCGCCACGCTGCTGACGGAAGCCTTCGGCCGCATCGTCTCGATGCCGCTCTCCTGGCACAGCCAGCGCGGTACGTCGAACGCGCTGCATACGCTGCTTCGCGCCTGTGAAACGCTGTTCGGTCTCTGGCTCGAATTCATGCGCCAGCATCTGGCAACGGCGGTAGCGCTCGTCCTGCTCATCCCGACCGCGTTTGCGATGGATGTACGCCTGTCGCTGGTGCTCGTCGTCCTCGGTGTCTCCTATGTGCTGGTCAGCAAGGCTGTCATGAACCGCACCAAGGAAGGCCAGGCCTCGGTCGAGAACCACTATCACACGGTTTTCTCCCACGTTTCCGACGCCATCAGCAACGTTTCGGTCGTTCACAGCTACAACCGCATCGAAGCCGAAACGCGCGAACTCAAGAAGTTCACCGAACGCCTGATCTCCGCCCAGTTCCCCGTGCTTGACTGGTGGGCGCTGGCAAGCGCGCTCAACCGCGTCGCTTCGACCATCTCGATGATGACGATCCTCGTCATCGGCACCGTGCTCGTCCAGCGCGGCGAACTCGGCGTCGGCGAAGTCATCGCCTTCATCGGCTTTGCCAACCTGCTGATCGGCCGTCTCGACCAGATGAAGGCTTTCGTTACGCAGATCTTCGAAGCCCGCGCCAAGCTTGAAGACTTCTTCCAGCTCGAAGATTCGGTGCGCGAACGCGAAGAGCCGGCCGGTGCGATGGACCTGGGCGCGGTCAAGGGCGAAGTGGAATTCCGCGACGTGTCCTTCGACTTCGCCAACACCACGCAGGGCGTGCGCAACGTGTCCTTCACGGCCAAGGCCGGCCAGACGATCGCGATCGTCGGCCCGACCGGCGCCGGTAAGACCACGCTCGTCAACCTGCTGCAGCGCGTTCACGAACCGCGTGACGGCCAGATCCTGATCGACGGCGTCCATATCGCCAAGGTCACGCGCAAGTCGCTGCGCCGCTCGATCGCCACCGTCTTCCAGGACGCCGGCCTGATGAACCGCTCGATCTGCGAAAACATCCGGCTTGGCCGCGACGACGCGTCGCTCGACGAAGTGATGGCTGCCGCCGAAGCGGCTGCCGCCAGCGACTTCATCGAAAGCCGCAACAATGGCTACGACACCGTCGTCGGCGAACGCGGCAACCGCCTGTCTGGCGGCGAGCGCCAGCGCGTTGCGATTGCCCGCGCCATCCTCAAGAACGCACCGATCCTGGTGCTCGACGAGGCGACCAGCGCGCTCGACGTCGAGACCGAGGCTCGGGTGAAGGATGCGATCGATGCGCTTCGCAAGGACCGCACCACCTTCATCATCGCCCACCGCCTGTCGACGGTGCGCGAGGCCGATCTGGTGATCTTCATGGATCAAGGTCGGATCGTCGAGATGGGCGGCTTCAACGAGCTCAGCCAGAGCAACGGCCGCTTCGCCGCCCTGCTTCGCGCCAGCGGCATCCTGACGGACGAAGACGTCCGCATGAGCCACACGGCGGCCTGAGCCGACGCCTTATAGATCACGCAATGCAAAAGGCCCCGGACCCTCCGGGGCTTTTTTCGTTCATGCCGCTCGCATTGACTTGGCTCTTGCAATCCCGTTCAAGTACTGCGCCGTCGTTTGCTGGACGGCACTGCATGCAGCCGCCATTGGCGTCATGGGTTCTCGGTCAGAACGGCCAGCGAATTCGGCGTTAGCGAAGGCCAGCGAACATCCTTCGGAAGGTAGGTCACGATTGACCGTTTTATTCGATGGTCGGGTCATGGCTGATTATCATCAGTTCTAGCTCGCAGACGCTTCCAACAACCTACATCTCCCATCGAACTGGACAGACGAAGACTTCAAGATCCGAATGCTTGCAGGCAACGATGCGCTGGTCGTCGTGACTGCTCGGAACAGGGATGTTGCGGTTATCGTGGAACTGCACGAACAGATGCCGAAGATCGACATCGAAAATGCGGATCATGTCGTCATCGGACGGCTCCACACGTCAGGCCAAATCGTCATAGCCGGGCTAACTGACTATCTTCAAGAGGTTCATGTTCGCGTTCCTGCGGGGCATCTGGACGCCATGGTCGTGTCGACCGGACTTCGCACCCTGAGTGACGTCGGCCTACGCCGGGCGTCTTTATTAGACGCGCAAAGGTCGCTGTAGCCCTTTGAATGGCTGCAGTTTTTGTCCTTCAATCGAATAAGATTAAAGGAAACATGCAGTAGATGGCGATGATCGGTACCGCGTGTATCTCTGGGCCCTGCGAAGCAGGCGGAATTACTGTCCTGCGCGCCAATGGCAAGACGATCGAACTCGAGGGTAGGGGCCCCCAAGTTCCGCGGCCGGCTGCCTACACATTTGAACCGGCGGCCGAGCCTTGATGCAAACCCTTGGTCGTCCTTATCGTTTCATCATGTCGCTCGCATCGGTTTCGCGCTGACGACGCCCCGCAACCATTCCAGATAGTAGCCGTAAACGAAGTGCAGGCCGATGCCGACGATCACGAAGAGCGTGCCGGCGATCGGGTTCCGGCCGGTCACGAACAACAGCACCTGACCGACCATCGCCAGGATAGTGCCGAAAATGAAGATCGGCAGGGAATGGCGGCCGACCATCGCCAGCGGGTGGTCGGCATCGAGCCGGGCGAGGCGATTGACGGCGGGAATGACGGCGACGAGATAGGCGATCGCGAGAACATGGCTTAGCCGCGTCAGTGACAGGAAGGTCTTGTCGAAACCGGTCAGCACCGCCGGAAGACCGAAGGACAGGTCGATGTTCCACCAGGAGAAGAGAACCCACAGCGCCGAAACGACGAGATAGATCGCGGCGATCGCGATCAGCAGCGGCCTGCGCGGCAGGACTGCGCCCTGGCGGATCGCGGTCATCGAGACGATGCCGATGACGAAGAGGAACTGCCAGGACCACGGATTGAGAAACCAGTAGCCCTCGTCGAGGAAGTTGGAGGGCACCAGCTTGAACACCCCGGCCACAAGCCAGAGCAGCGCGGAAAACACGAGGAGCAGCCGGCTGCTGATGCCGTTCAGCCAGAGGATGCCGGGCAGCATCAGGAACAGCACCGCATACATCGACAGGATGTTGTTATAGCCGAGTTGGTGCCCGAGCAGGACCATCGCGACGATGCCTTGCTCGGTCTGCTCGACGAAGGGTCGGATGTTTATCTCGCTGATCAGGTCCTGCCGGCCGAAATAGAGGGCGCCGCCGGCAAAGATCGCCAGTGTGACGATACTGGTCATGATATGGGCGACGTAGAGCGCCAGCGCCCGCCGCCAGATCTTGAGCGTCAGCGCCAGGCATGCGCCGGACACGAACTTGCCGCCATAGGCAAGCCCGACGGAGAGGCCAGAGATGAGCACGAAGGCCTCGGCCGAATCCGAGAAGCCGAAGTTCTTGTGGGTCAGATATTCGAGATATTGCCCGGGCACGTGGTTGACGAAGATCGTCAGAAGGCAGAGCGCCCTCAACACGTCGAGGCGCGTGTCGCGCTCCTTGGGAACCATGCGGGCGGATATCGTCGGGTTCGAGCCGCCCCCAAATGTGTTTTGCAGCATGCGGTCTAGTATCCGGGATCTGGCGCCCCTGCCCCACCCCTGTTGAAACGGGCACCGGACATGCGCTTAGCCCCAGGGGCAAGCGCACGTTCGATGCCGTCGATCGATGCACGAGCCCGTCAGGGTTCGTGCCGCCGGCAAATCAGCAAGAAAAAACCGGCCTTGCCCGTTCGGGTGCAAAGCCGGTTCCAACGTTCATTCAATACCGGCAGTTACAGCAAAATGCCTTCATGCGCGTTTTTTGTGACACTATTATTGATGCTGACGATCGGCTCGCGACTTTTTGCATCGCGCTTGACCGAAATCTTGTGCTTCGTGCCGTTCAGCGTCACTTCCGCCGAGTAGCCGTCCCAGGCCTCCGGCAACACCGGTCGGATGACCAGCTTGTCGCCATGTCGGCGGATGCCGAGAATACCCTCGACGCCGGCGCGGTAGAGCCAGCCGGCCGACCCGGTATACCAGGTCCAGCCGCCGCGTCCGGCGAGCGCGCCTTCGCCATAGATATCGGCGGCGACCACATAGGGCTCGACCCGATAGTGGTCCGCGTCTTCGCGGCTGAGGGCATGCGAGACAGGGTTCAGCATCTGGAAGACACGCCAGGCTTCCTCGGCCCTTCCCTGCTCGGCAAAGGCCAGCGCCACCCAGGTCGCCGCATGGGTATATTGGCCGCCGTTCTCCCGTACGCCAGGCGGATAGGCCTTGATATAGCCCGGGTCCTGCCTGGTTCTTTCAAGCGGCGGCGTGAACAGCCGGACAATGCGGCGATCCGGATCGACGAGTTCGGCCATGACCGCATCCATCGCATTCTGCGATCGCTGCTCGTCACCCTCGCCTGAAAGCACGCTCCAAGACTGGCCGATCGAATCGATCCGGCATTCGTCGCTTTCGCTCGATCCGAGCGGCGCGCCATCGTCGTAGTAGCCGCGACGATAGTAGTCACCATCCCAGCCGGCTTCGTCGAGCACCTTTTTCAAGGTGGCGAGATGCGCTTCCCAATGGCTGACACGCGCCTTGTCCTTGCGCTCGCGGGCAAAGGGCAGGAAGCCGCGCAGCGTGCCCGCCAGGAACCAGCCGAGCCAGACGCTGGTGCCGCGGCCGGCAATGCCGACGCGGTTCATGCCGTCGTTCCAGTCGCCGCCGAGAATGAGCGGCAGGCCATTTTCGCCGCTGCGCTTGATCGCGAGATCGAGTGCGCGGGCGCAATGCTCGTAGACGTCGGCGATCTCGTCCGAGATCTCCGGCTTGTAGAAGCTGTCGTGCTGCCCTTCCTCGAGCGCCGGTCCGGTGATGAAGGCGATCTTCTCACCGAGAATGTCGGCGTTCCCCGTCACTTCGCAGTAGTGCGTGACGGCATGGGCAAGCCAGACGACATCGTCCGAGATCATTGTTCGCACGCCGGCGCCGGTGCCCGGCAGCCACCAATGCTGCACGTCACCCTCGACGAACTGCCGCGCGGCCGCGTTGAGGATCTGTGCCCGTGCCAGTTCCGGCCGATGGATCAGGAACGCCAGCGTATCCTGCAGCTGGTCGCGGAAGCCGAAGGCGCCGCTCGCCTGGTAGAAGGCCGAGCGTGCCATGATCCGGCAACCAAGGCTCTGATAGGGCAGCCAGTTGTTGATCATGGTGTTGAAGGCCGCATCCGGCGTTTCCACCTTCACGATGTCGGTGAACTCGGTCCAGAAGGACTTGGCGGCGTCCATGACGGTGTCGAACGCAGTCTGGCGCAACTCGCCGAGAACCGAGCGCATCTGCTCGTCGTTGTCGGCGTCGCCGAGGATGAAGGTGAGCTGCTTTTCGGCACCGGGCTCGATCACCAGATCGGTCGCCAACGCCGCACAGGCGTCGCCATCCACATCGATCGAGCCGGAAAGCTCGGCGCCAGCGAAAACGGCCTGCGGCACCAGAATGCCGCCGACCCGCCCGAGGAACTCGCGACGGCTTGCCGTATGGCTCACACCTTCACCGCCATCGACAGCAAAGAAGGCCGAACGACCGGCATAGTCGATGCTGTAGGGGTTGGTTGCAACCAGCGCATCGGAGGCTTCGTCCCAGGTCGACAGAACGAAGGGCGCCATGCGGGCCCGGTTGTTGCCGAGCACCCATTCGGCAAAGCCGTAGACCTTCAGCTGGCGGGCAGCCGTGGAGCGGTTGCGGATCGAGATGCGGACCAGCTTGGCCGGCAAGGTCCGGTGCACCGTGTGGGCTGCCTCGATATCGAGATCGTCCTGTGTGCTGCGGAATGTCGAATAGCCAAGTCCGTGGCGCGTCTCGAAGACGACCGACCGGCTGCGCGACAGGGCAGCGTATGGCGTCAGCACTGCGCCGCTCGCCATGTCGCGGATGAAGACCGCTTCGCCCGGCCGGTTGACGACCACATCGTTGGCCCACGGCGTCAGCTGGTAGTCGCGCGAGTTGCGGCTCCAGGTGAAGGCGGCCCCTTCGGCCGAAACGTGGAAGCCGAACTGCTCGTTGGAGATGACGTTGATCCACGGCTGCGGTGTCGCCTCGCCGCCGCGCAGGCGCACGACATATTCGCGCCCACCTTCGGCAAAGCCGCCGTAGCCGTTCCAGAAATCGAGACCGTCACCGACAATCTCCGCATCGACGGCGTCGGCCGGCTGCTGCGGGGCGGCGAGCAGAGCGAAGTTGCTTTCGCTGCCCTTCACCGGTGGCGTCGAATAGAGCGAATTGGCGCGGGCGATCTGGTCGGAGATCGTGCCGTTGCGGGCATGGAAGACGGCGCGGGAAGCCGACAAGAGCGTCGACCAGGTCTCCGCCTCCATCAGGTCGCGGCGCACCGAGAAGATGTGCTGGCGCGGACCGTCGGAGAGGCCGCGAAGCCTCAGGTTCTCGCACATCGAATCGAGCGCGTGCTGCATGTCCTGGGCATAGGACGAGGCCCGCTCGTTGATGATCACCAGATCGGCGGTAATGCCGCGCGCGCGCAGATATTCCTGTGCCCTGAGGGCCTCACGAGCGATGCCGAGGTCACCGTCATCGTTGATGCGCAGGCAGAAGATCGGGAAGTCGCCCGAGATTGCCAGCGGCCAGAGCGTTGACTGCGACGCGAGCCCCGCCTGAACCGTTGCGGTATCGGCGCGCAGGTGCATGTCGGGGTAGACGAGGTAGCGTCCGAGCATCTGGAAGCTTGCGGCCTCCTGCGAGGTGACGCCGACATGGCGCATCTGCACCTGACTGCGCGTCCAGGCATGGATCAGCTCGTGATTGAAGGTTTCCGTGTGCCTGTAGCGATCGATGGCGCGGTCGACGGCCTCGCGGTTCGGGGCCGCGATCGTCCAGAAGACGACGCTGACCTTCTTGCCGGCCGGAACCCGAACGACACGTCGAAGCGACATGATCGGGTCGAGCGTAAAGCCATCGGTTCCCGAAAGCACCGCGTCGGTGTCGAAGGCGGCGGCCTCGGCAAGGGTGCGCCCCTGGCCGATGAAGCGGCGACGGTCGGTCTCCGCCTCGGTCGGACGGTCGCTGCCGGCATTATCGGTGACGAGATGCGCCACTTCCATATCCGGATCGCCTGAGCTGCGCTTGTTGCGGCTGACATGGATGACGTCGCCGCGCCGGCTGATCTCCGTGCGCAGGAACATCTTGGAGAAGGCGGGATGCGCGCTGTCGGCCTCGTCGGTCGACAGCACCGGTTCGGCATAGGACGTCACCTCGATGAAGCGGTCCTGCGTTCCGGTGTTGAGCAGGATGACGCGGCGGCCTTCGGCATCGTGCTCGGTGGCAACGATGCACTCGACTTCGCTGGTGAGGTCGCCGACGGTCTTGACGAATTCGGCCTTGTCGTCACCGAACCGCGTCAGGAGCTTTTCGCCGACGGCGCGCCGGGGCTCGGCGGTGGCCGACCACCAGTCGCCCGTCGTCGTGTCGCGCAGGAAAATGAAGGTGCCCGTGCGGTCCTCGACCGGGTCCGGCTTCCAGCGGGTGACCGACTGGCCGTTCCAGCGGGCATAACCGGCACCGGTTGCCGTCAGCATGACGGCGTAGTGGCCGTTGGACAGGAACACGGTTTCGCGGTCCTGGGCGAGCGGGTTTTCGATGACCCGAACCTCCGGACGCAACAGATCGTCCTGGCCCTTGCCGAGCGATTCCGGCTCGCGCTTGGCGTTCATGATCGGAATATCGCGCGGCGCCTTTTCCTGCAGCAGCAGTTCGGCCGCCTCGATTACCGGATCGGCGTGGAACCATTCGCGCAGCCTGCCGGTGAATACGACGTTGGCGACAGCGGCGATCGACATGCCATGGTGGTGGGCATAGTAGTTGCGCACGACGGCGCATTTCTGCCCCTCGGGCACGCGCGTCGGCGTGAAGTCGACGGCATCGTGGAAGCCGTAAACGCCGAGCGCCCCGACTTCGCGCAGTCGACCGAGATTGGCGAGCGCCGCCTTCGGATCGTACATGCAGGCGAGAATGGAGGCGTAGGGCGCGATGACGGCGTTCTGCCCGAGGCCACGCTTGAGGCCAAGCGTCGGCACACCGAAGTTGGTGTACTGGTAGGTCAGCTCGTGGTCGCGCGCATTGAAGGCCGCTTCGGAGATGCCCCACGGCGTGCCGAGACGGCGGCCGTGATTGATCTGCTCCTTGACCACCAGATTGTTGGTCTGGTTGAGGATACCGCCCTGCCGCTCCTGCATCACCAGCGGCGGCATCAGATATTCGAACATCGAACCGGACCAGGAGATCAGCGCGCCACGCGCGCCGATCGGCACGATCGGACGGCCGAGCTTGTACCAGTGCTCGGTCGGCAGGTCGCCCTTGGCGATCGCGAACAGGCTGGTCAGACGGGCCTCGGACGCCAGAAGATCGTAGCAGGCCTCGTCGAGCTCATTGGCGTTGACGCGGAAGCCGATTGACAGCAGGCGACGCTCGGGCCGGAACAGGAAGCCGAAATCCATCGAGAAGGCGATGTCGCGAGCACGATCCTTTAGAACCGCCAAGCGCTGGCGCAGCGCTTCGATGGCGCCAAGATCGAACACGCCGTCGGCAATATGCGCTTCGCAGGTGGTGACCAGCGCGTTCGCCCACTTCGTCACTTCGCTGCTCTGGGCCGTGCGAACCTCATGGTCGAGGTTGACGGTCAGCTTGTGCATGTCGCGCGCCAGAACGGCGAGATTGATCACGCGGATCGATGCGAATTCATGCTCGCGCTTGACGGCAGCCAGAGCATTCTGGAAGCCGACGATGCGCTCCTCGATCAGGCGGCGCAGCGGGCGAACGGTCTTGCGGTCGTCAGGCAGGTCGTTCAGCACCTCGGCAAGAATGGCGACGACGTCGCCAATGCCGTCAAGGCTGCCCTGGACATGCGCCGACGGCGCTTCCGCCCATTCCCGACACATGGACGACACGGCGATCAGGTGGCCGGCAAGATTGCCGCTGTCGACCGACGAGATGTAGCGCGGCTCCATCGTTTCGAGCGTGTTGGTGCGGTACCAGTTGAACAGGTGGCCGCGATATTTCGGCATCCGGTCGATGGTCGCAATCGTCTGCTCCAGGCGGTTGATCGTTTCTTCGAAGCCGATCCAGCCGAAGTCGCGTGCCGACATGACCGAGAGTAGGTAGACGCCGATATTGGTCGGCGAGGTGCGCTCGGCCAGCACCGGCTGCGGCGTTTCCTGGAAGTTGTCCGGCGGCAGAAAATTCTGCTCGGCGGTCACGAAGGTCTCGAAATAGCGCCAGGTGCGCCGCGCGATCAGGCGCATTTCCTCGATCGCCTCGTCGGAAACGACCAGCTGGTCCTCGGTTTCGGCCGATTGGCTGACGAACCACGCGACAGCGGGAGAAAGCGCCCAGAGCAGGGCAAAGGGAATGCCGATGAAGGGCAGGCCGGTATCGGAAATCGCCGCAAGCGCCAGCGACAGAACCGACAGCGCCGGTGCGATCCACATCGCCTTGTAATAATCACCGATGCTTCCATGCCCGGCACTTTGCACCTGGGCAGCGGTGCGCCATTCCAGCATCAGCTTGCGGCTGACGAAGGTGCGGTAGAGCGAACGCACGATCGCGTCGCCCATCATCGCCGCGCCATGGGCGATGAAGACGATGCGAAGGGCGACCTGGGCATTGGCGGCACGAACTTCGGTCAGCACAGCATGGAGGTGGGCACGGGCGACGATGTCGTTGCGGCGCGGCAGGAGGCCATTGATCAGCGACAGCGTCGGGGCGACGAACAAGCTGAAGATCAGCACGATCTGCCAGATCAGCGCCTCGGTCGGCTGCATGTAGTACCAGCCCATGACAGAGGCGACGAGCCAGGCGCAGGGGATCAGCGAACGGCGCAAATTGTCGTACATCTTCCACCGGCCGAGCATCGACAGGCCGTTCGACGGGTTGAAGATATAGGGCAGCAGCTGCCAGTCGCCGCGGGCCCAGCGATGCTGGCGCGACATCTCTACCTCGTAGCGGGTCGGGAAATCCTCGACGAGTTCGACGTCCGTCACCAGCGCGCAGCGCACAAACGAGCCTTCGAGCAGGTCGTGGCTGAGAACGGCATTTTCCTCGATCCGCCCCTTGAGCGCGGCCTCGAAAGCATCGACGTGATAGAGGCCCTTGCCGGTGAAGCTGCCTTCGCCAGCGATGTCCTGGTAGACGTCGGAAACGGTGAAGACATAGGGGTCGATGCCACGATTGGCCGAGAAGATGCGCTGGAAGGCCGAGGCTTCGCTTCCAGTCGTCAGCGACGGCGTCACGCGCGGCTGTAGCAGGCTGTAGCCGGCAATCACCTTCTGTGTTTCCGGGTCGACGATCGGGCGGTTGATCGGGTGGTACATCTTGCCGACGAGCTTCGTCACCGCGTCGCGCATCAGGCGCGTATCGGCGTCGAGCGTCATGACATATTGAACGTTCTCCGGCACGGTATTGGCGCCCTGGAGGAACGAGGTGTCGCGATCGCCGCGCAGCAGCATGTTCAGCTCATGCAGCTTGCCGCGCTTGCGCTCCCAACCCATCCATACGCCTTCCGCCTCGTTGAAGAGGCGGCGGCGGTGCAGCAGGAAGAAACGCGTCCTGCCGTCATAGGCATAACGCGCCGAAAGCTCGGCAACCTCGCGCCGGGCATAGTCGAGAACATCGGTATCGGCCGGGGTTTCCTCGAACTTGCTGTCGATCCAGTCGCTGAGCAGCGCGAAAGAGATCTCGCCGCGCGGATTGGCGAGGTAGTGAACCTCGAGATTGCGCACGAGTTCGTCGACATGGTCGCGCTTGGAGATCAGGCAGGGCACGACGACGAGCGTGCGGGCATATTCCGGAACGCCATCGAGGAACTCATAGCCGACCAGGCGCGACGGTTTGACGAACAGCGTGACGAGCGTGTTGAACAGACCCATCGCACCTTCGGACGCCGGCAGCGCAAACAGCAGAAGCATGATCAGCTTCGCGCCGTTCGGAATATCCATCGGGCTGACGAAGGCATAGACGGCGACCATCGCCAGGATCGTCAGGAGAATGTTCGGTCCGGCGATCGCAAACCAGTCGAGCTTGCGGCTGAGGCGAATGATGCTCTGCAGCACCGACGGCCGGTAGCCGATCTTCTGCTCGAGCGCCTTGCGCTGCTTGCCGACAAGGAAGGAGCCAACGTTCGGCTCATGAAGCTGCGGCTCGACTGCAGCCACCGCTTCCGCTTCCTTCACCATCTCGATGGCGATCTGGGTGACTTCGTATTCGCTGTGGCCGGAGCGGCGCGCCAGCTTTTCGATCGTATCGCGGTATTTGTTGCGCGAGCCGAATTCGAGCGCGGCGTAATCGGAACCATCGCGCAGCGCCGCATCGATCTTGCTGACGCTTTCGAACCAGACGGCCCAGTCGGTATCGTCGATCTCGCGCAGGCTGCGGATGATGTTGCTCATCGTCGCATTGCCTGACGACAGGCGGTTCTGCTCGGCGACCAGCGCGTCCTCGACGTCGCTGCCGCGCTTCTCGAGCTGTTCCTCGATCCAGGCGATCACCGAGCCGGAGGTCTGCGAGCCATCGCGCATGCGGTAGAGCAGCTGGGCGACGAAGGTATTGTCCGCCGCAAGCGCCTCGGATTCGGCCAGCAGCGCTCGCAACTTTTCCGGGTCGTTGTGACGGATGATCTGGTCGGCGATGTCGTTGGCCTTGCGCCGCATGCCGCGCGAACGCTCGACGCGGATGGCGATGCGCCGCAGGTTCTCGATGAGAACGAAGCGCAGGATCGAGGGCAAGGCCCACAATTCGCCGATCTTGAACGTGTCGTGCTTCTGGAAGCCCTCGACCATCGCGGTAATGCTTTCCCGCGAGACCGTGCTGTGCGTATGGGCGACATAGAGCCAGGCGAGCGCCATCGTGCGCGGAATGACTGTTCCGGAGACGGACAGCGTGGGCAGCTGGCGATAGAACTTGCGCGGGAAGTCGCGGCGGACTTCCTGGATCGCTTCCTCGACCACGTGGTGGTTGTCGAGCAGCCATTCGGCGGCCGGCGTGATCGACGCCCCCGCTTCGACATCAGCCGCTGTTGCCCGATACACCCTCAGGATTTCGTTTTCATTCTCGCGGTGGCGCGGGCGGAATTCGAACGGGAAGAAGCCCGGCAGGGACGGTGCGCCCTTGAGCGCAAGGGTCTCGCCGCTTTGCCGCAGATCCTCCATCGAGAAAAAGGTCGAGCGGATCGAATCGTTGTAATCGATCTGTTTCGCTTCCGGTTCGCGAGAAGAGGAGGTCGGCGTGTTGTGAAGGGGCATGGGTGCTGGTTCTGAATCCAACCGGGGTTGATCGGCCCGGCTCTCGTTGTTCTGCCGGGTTGGCTGCGGTCCTGAAGTTCCAGGCTTGGCCGGCGCGTTGCTAGACACGGTCATGTGTCCTCCCATCCGCCGTCATTTTCCGGCAAACCGGAAACTGGCGGAAACTGGCGCCGCCCTTGAACTGGGCATCAGAGAAAGCAAAGCCGGCGGCGCATTGGTTTTCAAGGCCGCGTGATGCATGAAAGTGGCATTTTTTAGCCGTGGTGCCAACAGCTTGCAAGGATCGGCGGCGCAAGTTTGGACGAATTGCGCACACTCTCATCGGGCGAAAACGCAATAGTCCGCGCTCGCCTATGGCAACCTCAAATCTATGTATCAATTTTGCCCCTTCCCGGCGCATCTCTGGGTAGCAGTCCGTCGCGAAACGCCGACGGCGTCAGGAAGGTTCCGGCCATCGGTCGAAACATGTTCGAGGATGGGAAACCTACCCGACCTGTTCAGTGATCCATTCGCGGAAGGCGAGACTGATCGGGTTTTCGAGTTTGCCTTCCGGAACCGCGAGATAATAACTGTTCTCCGTCTGCATCGGCCGGTCGAGAACGATGCGCAATGTTCCCGCTGCCAGCTCCTGTTCGATCAGATAGCGGGGCAGCAAGGCGAAACCGAGACCGGCCGTGGCCGCCTCGATCACCATCGAGAACTGATCGAAGCGGTTACCGCGATAGGCACCCCTTCCATCCATGCCGTTGGCCTCGAACCATTGCGCCCAGAGTTTGGGTCGCGTCGCCAGGTGCAGCAGCGGACCGCCGACGATATCCTCCAGCGTCGCCACCGGATTGGCCGCAAGCAGGGTCGGGCTTGCCGCCGGCACGATGATCTCGCTGCAGAGATAGCTGCAGGTGGCATGCGCCCAAACCGGCTGGCCGTAGTGGATGGCGATGTCGAAGTTCTGCTCGTCGAAATCGAAGGGTGCCGACCGCGACGCGATATTGACCACGGTATCGGGGTGCTGGCGAAGAAAATCCGGCAGGCGCGGCACCAGCCAACGGCTGCCGAAGGTCGGCAGCGACGCGATCGACAATGTCGAGTCGGCGCGCGCCGAGGCCATTGCCCGCACCATCAGCTCTTCGGTCTGGTTGAGCAGGCGGCGAACCTCGGGCAGGAACTTCTGCCCGGCCTCGGAGAGAATGACGCGCTGGCGCACCCGCTCAAACAGGAGAACGCCGAGCTGGTTCTCCAGATCCTTGATCTGACGGCTGACGGCACTCTGGGTCAGATTGAGTTCGGCGGCTGCCTGCGTGAAGCTGCCGTGCCGTGCCGCGCATTCGAAAGCCTGCAGCGTCGTAACATCAGGAACCAGTCTGCGGCTTAACTTCATTCCAGCCTCGCATCAACATAGTCACAAGCAGCGCGATCAATGGCCGCTTCCTTTGGATATGATCCGAAATGAGAATGACCTTGTCCTTCACCCATAGCGCGAGGCGAGCCCCAGTGAAAGAGAATAGTTTCGTATCCGCCGATGATATCCGTTCGGCCTTTTCCGCAGCCATGTCGGTCATGTACCGCGAGGAAGTGCCTGCTTACGGCACGCTGATGGAACTGGTTGCCAAGGTCAACGACGATACGCTCAATGCCGACCCGGCGCTGAAAGAGCGCCTCGATGCGACGGATTCGCTTGATCGCATTTCCGAGGAGCGCCACGGCGCAATCCGTCTCGGCACGCCTGCTGAACTCTCGATGATGCGTCGCGTCTTTGCTGTCATGGGCATGTACCCGGTCGGCTACTACGATCTTTCGACCGCCGGTGTACCGGTGCACTCGACCGCCTTCCGCCCGGTTGGCGAAACCGCTCTGAAGCGCAATCCCTTCCGTGTCTTCACCTCGCTTCTTCGCCTTGACCTGATTGCGGACGAGAGTCTGCGCGCCGCATCCGAGGCGATCCTGGCCGAGCGTCGGATCTTTACGCCTGTTGCCATCGAACTCGCCGAAAAGGCCGAGCGTGATGGCGGCCTCGACAAGGCCGACGCCGAGCGTTTCGTCTCCGAAGTGCTGGAGACCTTCCGCTGGCACGACAGGGCCAATGTCAGCGCCGACATGTACAAGCGCCTGCATGACGCCCACCGGCTGATCGCCGACGTCGTGTCGTTCAAGGGCCCGCATATCAACCACCTGACGCCGCGCACGCTGGATATCGACCAGGTCCAGGCGCTGATGCCCGAATTCGGCATCGCGCCGAAGGCCGTCGTCGAAGGTCCGCCGACCCGCAAATGCCCAATCCTGCTTCGCCAGACCTCGTTCAAGGCGCTGGAAGAGGCCGTTTCCTTCCGTGATGGCGGCGGCGACTGGAAAGCCGGCTCGCACACCGCCCGCTTCGGCGAGATCGAGCAGCGCGGCATTGCGCTCACTCCCAAGGGCCGTGCGCTCTACGACGAGCTTCTGGAAGCCTCGCGCAAGATCGTGCGCCCGGCAGCCGACGGCTCCAACGCCCGCGACTATGAAGCCGCGCTTGCCAAAGCCTTCGAAAGCTTCCCCGACACCTGGGCAGGCATTCGCGAAGCCGGCCTTGGCTATTTCAGCTATTCACTGACCGAGAAGGGCTTGAAGACCCGGATTTCCGACCGCCGCGATATCAACACGCTGATCGCCGACGGCCTCGTGCAGTTCGACGCCATCGTCTACGAAGACTTCCTGCCGGTCAGCGCCGCAGGCATCTTCCAGTCCAATCTCGGCGACGGCGCGCAGCAGGCTTTTGTCGCAAGCCCGAACCAGAAGCGCTTCGAGATTGACCTCGGCGCCACAGTGCTCAACGAGTTCGATCACTATGCCGGCATCGAAGAGGCATCGATCGAAAGCTGCCTGCGGGCCTTGACCGCAGCCATGGCTGCGGAATGATGCGTTCACGATGATTGAACAGGTACACATAGACGCGCTGACCGGCATCCTTGGCGACAAGGGTGTGGTCACGCGTGCTGAAGACATGGAAGCCTACGAGACCGGCGCGCGCTACGATCGTGGCCGGGCTTCGGTCGTTCTGCGGCCGGCGACAACAGTGGAAACCTCGGCAACCGTTGCCTATTGCGTGCGTCATGGCATCGCCCTGATCCCGCAATCGGGCAATACCGGACTGGTCTCGGGCTCGACCCCTGATAGTTCCGGCAACGAAGCGATCCTCAGCCTCGACCGCCTCACCAAAGCGTTCGAACTCGATCTCGACAATCGTTCGGTGCGCGTCGATGCCGGGTTCAGGCTTTCCGATCTCAACCGCCGGCTGGAAGAACATGGCCTGTTTTTCCCGATCGATCTCGGCGCCGATCCGCGCATCGGCGGCATGATCGCCACCAACACCGGCGGCTCGCGTTTCCTGAAATACGGCGACGTGCGCCGCAACACGCTGGGCCTCACCGTGGTTCTCGCCGATGAAGACGGCACCGTGCTCGATCTTCAATGCGACCTGCGCAAGAACAACACCGGCGTCGACTGGAAGCAGGTCTTCGTCGGCACGTCGGGCGCCTTCGGCATCATCACGGAATGCGTGCTCAATCTGGAGCGCCTGCCGCAGCAGACGGCGACCGCATTGCTGGTGCCGGCAAGCGGCGCCCATGTGCTGCCGCTGCTGCGCGCCATGGAAGAGCGGCTCGGCGCCTACCTCTCGGCCTTCGAGGGCATGTCGAGCAACGCCGTCAAGGCGGCGTTCGCGCATGTGCCTTCGCTGAAGAACCCGTTCCAGGGCGGACACGTCCCTGAATACGTCATTCTCGCGGAAATCAGCCGCACCTGGGCCCCACGCGAAGGCGAGCAATCGCTCGACGCCGTGCTTGAAACGGTGCTGGCCGAGATCTGGGAGATGGAGACGGCACCGCTCGCCGACGCGTTCGTCGGCCCGCCGCATGAGGTCTGGGCGCTGCGCCACGCACTTTCGGAAGGTGTGAAACACCTGGGCAAGCTGATCGCCTTCGACGTCTCCTTCCGCAGGGGTGACATCATGGCCTTCTGCGACCATATGAAGGCCGAAATGCCGACGAGGTTTCCTGATGTCACCGTCTGCGACTTCGGCCATATCGGCGATGGTGGTGTACACTTCAATCTCGTGGTGCCGAAGGACAGCGCGCTGCTCAGCGATCCGACATTCGAGCAGCGTTTGAGAGAATGGGTTTTCGCCGTGGCGGTCGAGGAGTATCACGGCAGTTTCAGCGCGGAACATGCGATAGGCCGCCGCAACCAGGCCTACTACGACGTTTATACAACCGACAAACTCAAGGACATGGCCGCGGGCCTGAAGACGCTCACCTCGCCGGGGAAACTCGGCAGCGTGCGCTTCGGATAGGCCAGGGCAGGAAAACGGGAGTCAGACCAGATGAACATTGCAACGAAGAAGATCGACGTCACCAAGGAGGCAGCAGCCCTCCTCGAGAAGATGGGCGTCGCCAAGGAACTCTACACCGGCGGCGACATGCCGTCGTTCAGCCCGGTCACGGGCGAACAGATCGCCAGCCTGAAGACGGTTTCGGCCACGGAGGCTGCCGCCAAGATCGACAAGGCGCATGAAGCCTTCAAGGCCTGGCGCCTCGTTCCGGCACCGAAGCGCGGCGAATTGATCCGCCTGCTCGGCGAAGAGCTACGCGCCTTCAAGGCCGACCTCGGCCGCCTCGTTTCGATCGAAGCCGGCAAGATCACCTCCGAGGGCCTCGGCGAAGTTCAGGAAATGATCGACATCTGCGATTTCGCAGTCGGCCTTTCCCGCCAGCTCTACGGTCTGACGATCGCCACGGAGCGTCCCGGCCACCGCATGATGGAAACCTGGCATCCGCTCGGCGTCGTCGGCGTCATCTCCGCCTTCAACTTCCCGGTCGCCGTCTGGTCGTGGAACACGGCGCTGGCGCTCGTCTGCGGCAACTCCGTCGTCTGGAAGCCGTCGGAAAAGACCCCGCTCACGGCGCTTGCATCGCAGGCTATCTTCGAACGCGCGCTTGCCCGCTTCGGCGACGCCCCGGAAGGCCTGTCGCAGGTTCTGATCGGCGACCGCGCCGTCGGTGAAGTCCTCGTCGACAACCCGAAGGTTCCGTTGGTCTCGGCCACCGGCTCGACCCGCATGGGCCGCGACGTCGGCCCGCGTCTTGCCAAGCGCTTCGCCCGCGCCATCCTCGAACTCGGCGGCAACAATGCCGGTATCGTCTGCCCATCGGCCGATCTCGACATGGCGCTGCGCGCCATCGCCTTCGGCGCCATGGGCACCGCCGGCCAGCGCTGCACGACCATGCGCCGCCTGTTCGTGCATGAAAGCGTCTACGACCAGCTCGTTCCCCGCCTGAAGAAGGCCTATGGCTCGGTCTCGGTCGGCAATCCGCTGGAAACCACCGCACTCGTCGGCCCGCTGGTCGACAAGGCCGCTTTCGACGGCATGCAGAAGGCAATCGACGAAGCCAAGGCCCATGGCGGCGCCGTCACCGGCGGCGAACGCGTCGAGCTCGGTTATGCCAACGGCTACTACGCCAAGCCCGCCCTGGTCGAAATGCCTGAGCAGGCAGGCCCGGTCCTCGAAGAAACCTTCGCGCCGATCCTCTACGTCATGAAGTACAGCGACTTCGACGCAGTCGTTGCCGACCACAATGCGGTTGCAGCCGGCCTGTCCTCGTCGATCTTCACCCGCGACATGCAGGAATCCGAACGGTTCCTGGCCGTCGACGGCTCGGATTGCGGCATCGCCAACGTCAACATCGGCACCTCAGGTGCGGAAATCGGCGGCGCCTTCGGCGGTGAAAAGGAAACCGGCGGCGGCCGCGAATCGGGCTCCGATTCGTGGAAGGCCTACATGCGTCGCGCCACCAACACGGTGAACTACTCGAAGGCCCTGCCACTGGCACAGGGCGTCTCCTTCGATATCGAGTAGGACCAAGCGATGACCATCAACGCAACGGTCAAGGAGGCGGGCTTCAAGCCCGCCTCGCGGATCTCTTCGATCGGAGTATCCGAAATCCTCAAGATCGGCGCGCGCGCGCAAGCGATGAAGCGCGAGGGCAAGCCGGTCATTATTCTCGGCGCAGGCGAGCCGGATTTCGACACGCCTGACTACGTCAAGCAGGCCGCCTGCGAGGCGATCCAGCGCGGCGAAACCAAATACACCGCACTCGACGGCACGCCGGAACTGAAGAAGGCGATCCGTGAAAAGTTCCAGCGCGAGAACGGCCTCGCCTACGAACAGGACGAGATCACCATTGCCACCGGCGCCAAGCAGATCCTGTTCAACGCCATGATGGCGACGATCGACGCCGGCGACGAAGTTGTCATTCCGACGCCGTACTGGACCTCCTATTCGGATATCGTCCAGATCTGCGAAGGCAAGCCGGTGCTGATCCCCTGCGACGCGGCCTCCGGTTTCCGGCTCACCGCCGACAAGCTCGAAGCGGCGATCACGCCGAAGACGCGCTGGGTGCTTCTCAACTCACCCTCCAACCCTTCGGGTGCCGCCTACAGCGCTGACGACTACCGGCCGCTGCTCGACGTGCTCTTGAGGCATCCGCATGTGTGGCTGCTGGTCGACGACATGTACGAGCACATCGTCTATGACGGCTTCCGCTTCGTCACCCCGGCCCAACTGGAGCCTCGGCTCAAGGACCGCACCCTGACGGTCAACGGTGTCTCCAAGGCCTATGCCATGACCGGCTGGCGCATCGGCTATGCCGGTGGTCCGCGCGAGCTGATCAAGGCGATGGCTGTCGTCCAGAGCCAGGCGACCTCCTGCCCGTCTTCGGTCAGCCAGGCCGCTTCGGTGGCAGCCCTGACCGGCCCGCAGGATTTCCTGAAGGAACGCACGGCCAGCTTCCAGCACCGCCGCAATCTCGTCGTCAACGGCCTCAACGCCATCGACGGTCTCGACTGCCGCGTTCCGGAAGGCGCCTTCTACACCTTCTCCGGCTGCGCCGGCATGCTCGGCAAGGTGACGCCTTCGGGCAAGACGATCGAGACGGACACGGACTTCTGCGCCTACCTGCTCGACGACGCCCATGTCGCCGTTGTCCCCGGCTCGGCCTTCGGCCTCTCGCCGTTCTTCCGCATCTCCTATGCGACGTCGGAAGCGGAACTGAAGGAAGCGCTCATGCGCATCGCCGACGCCTGCGCTCGGCTTTCGTAACTCGGAAGTAGCCCCTCACCCTAGCCCTCTCCCCGCTTGCGGGGAGAGGGGACGGTCGCGCAAACAGCTGCCTCTCTACTCCTGTTCGCAAAGAGAGTATGAGGCGCTGGCGGCATATCCCTTCTCCCCGCAGGCGGGGAGAAGGTCGCGGCAGCGGGATGAGGGGCGCCCGCTCCCTTCCTTCAAAACGTCGGCGGCGTGCAGGCGCTGATCACCTCGCAAGGTACCGGCCCGACGCAACGAAATCGGTGCGGTCGCCGGCTTTCGAAATAGTACGCATCCCCAGGCCCGAGAATCCGCCGCTCGTCGTCGACGGTGACCTCAATGCGCCCCGACAGCACGATGCCGCCCTCCTCGCCTTCATGCACCAGCGGCACTTTTCCAGTGTCCGCGCCCGGCTGATAACATTCCTTCAGGATCTGCAGGCTGCGGCCAAAGAGATTGTCGCCGATCTGGCGATAGGAGATCGGCCCTTTGCCGATCTCGACCAGTTCCTCTGCGGCGTAGAATGCCTTGCGCGGCCGTTCAGGCTCGAACGAAAAGAACTCCGCAAGTCCGATCGGTATGCCGTCGAGGATGCGCTTCAGTGCGCCGACCGACGGATTGGACGCATTCGACTCGATCAGCGAGATCGTCGAGTTGGTCACGCCCGCTCGCTTGGCAAGTTCGCGCTGCGAAAGATTGTGCATCAGCCGGAGGTGGCGAAGCCGGTTTCCAATGTCGACGCTCATGGGTGTCCATCTCGGTGTTCAGGTTGTTCGAAATATCGCAATTTCGCAAACCTCGTTGTATAAAATTCAATGGCTTGAATGACAACAGAAAAGGACTTGTTTGGCAATTCAAATCATGGCGTCAATCCCCTGATCTTCAGGAGGATGCCATGAACCAGCACACCAAACCCAACGCCCCCGTACTCGACAGCTACTGGATGCCCTTTACCGCCAACCGGCAGTTCAAGGCGGCACCGCGCTTGCTCGCCTCCGCCGAGGGCATGCACTACACCAGCACCGATGGCCGCACGATCCTCGACGGCACCGCCGGTCTCTGGTGCGTCAACGCCGGCCACGGCCGCCGCCAGATCGCGTCAGCCGTCGAACGCCAGCTGTCGACGATGGATTTCGCCCCCTCCTTCCAGATGGGCCACCCGATCGCCTTCGATTTTGCCGAACGCCTTGCCGAAATCGCGCCGGGGCCGGAAGGCCAGAAGCTCGACCGCGTGTTCTTCACCGGCTCGGGCTCGGAATCGGTTGACACGGCGCTGAAGATGGCCATCGCCTATCAGCGCGCGATCGGCCAGGGCACTCGCACGCGGCTGATCGGGCGCGAGCGCGGCTACCACGGCGTCGGCTTCGGCGGCATTTCGGTGGGCGGCATCCTCAACAACCGCCGCGTCTTCCCGCAGCTTCCCGGTTCCGACCATCTGCGCCACACCCACGACCTTGCCAAGAATGCCTTCGTCAAGGGCCAGCCCGAGCACGGCGCCGAACTTGCCGACGATCTCGAACGGCTGGTGGCGCTACACGGCGCCGAAACCATCGCCGCCTGCATCGTCGAGCCGGTTGCCGGTTCGACGGGCGTGCTCATCCCGCCGAAGGGCTATCTCGAGCGGCTGCGCGCGATCTGCGACAAACACGGCATCCTGTTGATCTTCGACGAAGTCATCACCGGCTTCGGTCGCCTTGGCGCTGCGTTCGCCACCGACTTCTTCGGCGTCACCCCGGACCTGGTGACGGCGGCGAAGGGGCTCACCAACGGCGCCATCCCAATGGGCGCGGTCTTTGCCAGCCGCAAGGTGCACGACGCATTGATGCACGGCCCGGAAAACCAGATCGAGCTCTTCCACGGCTACACCTATTCCGGCCACCCGGCCGCCTGCGCCGCGGGTATCGCCACGCTCGACATCTATCGCGATGAGGGCCTGATGACCCGCGCCACCGAGCTGCAGGACGCCTGGCATGATGCCATGCATTCGCTGAACGGCCTGCCGCATGTCATCGACATCCGCACCATCGGCCTCATCGCCGGCATCGAGCTGCAGTCACGCGAGGGTGCTGTCGGCGCCCGCGCCTATGAGGTCTTCGTCGATTGCTTCGAAAAGGGGCTGCTGATCCGCGTGACCGGCGACATCATCGCCTTCTCGCCGCCGCTGATCGCCGACGAAAATCACTTCGGCGAAATCGTCTCGATCCTCGGCGATGCCTTGAAGCGCGCCAAGTAAAAACAAGAGATCATGGTCGCCGCCGAAACGTTTGGCGGCGACCATGACACGCAGATTTTCTGTTCTGCCTTGAGCCGGAGAATCCGGCTAACGGATTAGCATCGCCCTGAAGTCATTGACATTGGTTCCAGTCGGACCGGGCGCGAAAAGATCGCCACTCACTGAGAATGCCGACCAGGCATCGTGGCGCGCCAGATGCGCCCGCGGATCAGCACCGGCAGTACGCATGCGACTGACGCTGCCGCCATCGGCAAAGGCGCCGGCATTGTCCTCAGACCCGTCGATGCCGTCCGTATCCGCCGCCAGGGCATCGATCCCGTCGAGCCCCTCGATGTCGAGCGCCAGCGACAGCAACAGCTCGCTGTTGCGGCCGCCTTTGCCGTAATCCTTGCCCGATATCGTCACAGTCGTTTCGCCGCCGGAAAGCAGCACGACCGGCTTTTCGAAAGGTTGATTGCGCTGGGCGACTTCACGCGCCAGCGCCGCATGCATGCGGCCGATATCGCGCGCCTCGCCTTCAATCGCATCAGAAAGAATGCGCGCCTCTACACCCAATTCCTGCGCCGTCCTTGCTGCAGCCTCCAGCGAGACACGCGCCGACGCAATCACGTGGCATTCGTGCCGACGGAAAACCGGTTCGGACGGATCAGGTGCCCGCGCGGCACCGGATCGCAAGTGGGCCACCACGCCATCGGGAAGAGCCATGCGATAGCGGCCGACGATCTCCAGCGCCTCCTCCACCGTCGACCCGTCAGGCACTGTCGGGCCCGAGGCAACGAAAGCGGGGTTGTCGCCGGGAACGTCGGAAACGACGAGGCTGACGACACGCGCCGGCCCAGCGGCCGCCGCAAGACGGCCTCCCTTGATGCGCGACACATGTTTGCGCACGACGTTCATCGCGGAAATCGGTGCGCCGGAGGCAAGCAGCGCCCGGTTGACGGCGATCTCGTCGGCAAGCATCAAACCCTCCGGCGGCGCCGGCAGCAAGGACGATCCACCACCCGAAATCAGAGCGACAACCAGATCGTCAGCGGTCAGGCCTTCCACCAGCTTCAGCAGCTCTTCCGACGCCCGAAGGCCAGCCTCATCCGGCACCGGATGGGCGGATTGCAACACGCGAATGCGCTCGCAGCGTTCAATCGGCCCGTGGCGCGCAACGACGGCGCCGGTCAGCGGGTGATCCCACAGCTTTTCGAAAGCTGCGGCCATCTGGCTTGCGGCCTTGCCCGCGCCGACAACGATCGTTCGTCCCTTCGGCTTTTCCGGCAGATGCGCGCGGATCGCCTCATAGGGATCGGCGGCGCGGACGGCCGCGTCGAAAAGGGCGGTGAGAAAGGGACGCGCTTCGAAGGCCGCCATCGTCTTCAGCCCGCGATTTCGAGATCGTAGACGAAAATGCCGTCGATGCCGCCTTGCGCCGCCGCGACGATCTTTGCACCGGTCTGCCGATGCTCCGGATCGTCGAGATAGGCGTCACGCGCGGCTGCGTCGGAGAAATCGACGATGAAACCCTCGGCATACCCTTTGTCCATGCCCACTTCCGGGCTGACATTGGCGCCGGCATAGGTCGCGAGAAGGCCGGGAAGCCGGCTTTTTAGCGCCGCGATCTCGGCGAAGATCGACGCTTTCTCATCCGCCGAAACGTCTGGACGAAAGCGAATGAAGACACAGTGGCGGATCATGGTTTTCCTCAACGGATATCGGCGCGGGCACGTGGCCGGGCATCGTTTCGTTCATGGGCGAAGATCTCCGGCGGCAAGGGCTGGCGCTCGCGAATGATGTCGGCGCCCTTTTCGCCCATCATGATCGTCGGCCCGTTGGTGTTGCAAGAGGGAACGCGCGGCATGACCGAACTGTCGCAGACGCGAAGGCCCTCCAGCCCACGCACTTTCAGATCGAGTCCGACCACGGCCATGGCGTCGGTGCCCATCTTGCAGGTGCCGACCGGGTGGTGGTCGGTCTTGGCATTGGCGCAGCCATAGTCGAAGAACTGCTCGTCGGAGACGACAGTGTTGCCCGGCAAACGTTCCGCCAGCACGAAAGGCTTGAGGGCGGCCTGCTGCATGATCTCGCGGGCTATCTTCAGCCCCTCGATCGACATCTTGCGGTCGTGCGGATCTTCCCAGTAATTCGGATCGATCAGCGGCGCTGCGGCCGGATCAGCGTCGGAAAGCCTGACGGTGCCGCGTGAGCGCGGATGCAGATAGGCGGAATTGAGCGTCACGCCGGCGTTCTTCAGTCGCGCGACGCCAGCCTCGATGCCGGAGCCGAGGCCGAGATGGAACTGGATATCCGGCGAGCGGGCATCCGGGTCGGCGTACCAGAAGCCGCCGGTCTCAAACAGGCTCGATGCCACCGGGCCGGAGCGGAAAAGCACGTATTGCAGGCCGGCCCAGAGCGTCCGGTGCAGCTTCGCGACGTTGTCATAGGTGTGATCGCCGGTGCATTCGGAAATGACGAACAGATCGAGGTGGTCCTGCAGATTGCCACCGACGCCGGGTAGGTCGTGCTTTACCGGCACGCCCACCGACTTCAGGTGATCCGCCGGGCCGATACCGGATTGAAGGAGCAGCTTCGGCGAACCGATGGCGCCCGACGTGACCAGAACTTCCCGCTCCGCCCGGATCGTCTCGCTTCCCTTCGCCGTCACCACCTCGACGCCGACGGCGCGCGTACCCTCGAGCACGATCCGGGCGACGCGCGTTCCGGTGCGAACGGTAAGGTTCCGGCGGTCCTTGATCGGTGAGAGATAGGCAAGCGACGCGCTCGAACGCCGGCGATTGCGCTGCGTCAGTTGGTAGAAGCCGACGCCGGCCTGCTGACGGCCGTTGAAATCGTGATTGTAGGGAATGCCGAGTTCCTGGCCGGCGCGGATGTAGGCATCGCAGATCGGCAAGGTAGAAACCGGCATCGAGACGCCGAGCGGACCGCCATAGGCATGATAGTCGTCGGCGAAGCGCTGGTTGTCTTCGGCGCGCTTGAAATAGGGAAGAACGCTGCGATAGTCCCAGCCGGCACAGCCGTCCTCGGACGCCCAGAGGTCATAGTCGGCCGCATTGCCGCGGGTGTAGAGCTGGGCATTGATCGACGAACCGCCGCCGATGACCTTGGCCTGGGTGTAGCGCAGCACCCTGCCCTTCATGTGTTTCTGTGGCACGGTCTCCCAGCCCCAACTTGCAACTCCCTTGGTCATCTTGGCAAAACCGGCCGGCATGTGAAACAGCGGGTTCCAGTCGCCGCCACCCGCCTCCAGCAACAGGACGCGGACCGACGGATCCTCAGAGAGACGGTTGGCGAGAACGCAGCCGGCAGGGCCGGCACCGGTGATGATATAGTCGTATGTCATTGCCTGTCTTCCTCCACGGCACGGCATTTGGAACGTTCCAAATTTCCGACGTGTTAAACTCGAAACCTGCTCGCCGTTGCGAGCCCCGGACTGCCCTGCACTATTTTCTAGAGTCGACCGATCGACAGGCCGCCATCGGCCTGGATGACTGAGCCGGTCGCAAAGCCGAATTTGCCGCTGGCAAGCCCTGCGGCGATGTTGCCGATGTCTTCTGGCTCGCCCCAGCGTTTCATCGGCACCAGTCCGCCGTCGATCAGGGCGTCGTATTTCGCCGAGACGCCAGCGGTCATGTCAGACCGGATGACCCCGGGCCGGATTTCGAAGACGGAGATGCCTGTGTCGGCCAGCCGCAAGGCGAGCCCCTGGCTGAAGGCGGCAAGGCCGGCCTTGGTCATGCAATAGTCGAGCCGCTCGGGCGAACTCATGGTCGCGGAAACCGATGTGATGTTGATGATTGAACGTGGCGCCGCACCTGGCGGCTCGGTGAGCATCGAGAGCAACACGGCCTGGGTGAAGAACACTGTGCCGCGCAAGTTGGTGGCGACGATCGTGTCGAAATTCTCCGGCAGAAGGTCGAGAAAGTCGCCGCGCACGACGGAGGCGATGCCGGCGTTGTTGACGAGGCAGCGGATCGGGCCCAGTTCCTGGCGGATGCAGGCGACGGTGGCGGCATGCGCGCCGATATCGGCGAGATTGGCCTCGAGGTAGATGGCGCGACCGCCTTGCGCCGATAGCTCGGAGAGCGTGGCTTGCGTCGCTTGATCCGCCGCACCGAGCCCCGTCAGCGCTATGTCGAAGCCGTCGCGCGCCAGTGCCCGGGCCACGCCGAGTCCGATTCCGCGCCGGCCACCGGTGACAACAGCCACGGGACGCGTCGATGTCGTCATGCTCTCAGCTCCTTCGCAACGATATGGTCGGCAACGCGCAGCGCCTGTGCCGCCACCGTCAGCGCCGGGTTGACCGCAGCGGACGTTGGCAGGAAGCCGGCATCGACGACAAAGAGGTTCGGATGATCGAAGGCGCGGCAATAAACGTCGAGCGGCGCCTGACCGGGATCGGTGCCCATCCGGATCGTGCCGCACTGGTGCGACGGCGTGCGCTTGTCGAAGGCCTGGGAGAGCACGATCGGATAGCCTGCAGCTTTGAAGTGGGCGCGCATCTTCGCTTCGAGCCCGGAAAGCGCCTCCATGTTCGAGCGCCGCCACTGCATGATGATGCCCTTGCCGTCGACCATGATGCGGCTTTCCGGGTTCGGCAGGTCCTCCGTCATCATGTACCAGTCGACCGCATGACCGGCCATGAAATCCAATGCGAAGCGCGGCGCCCAGACCGGCGCATTGGCCTTGAGGATGTCACCGTTGATCTTGCCGAGCAGCTGGACATTGCCGAGTGGCAAACCGTCCCTGCCGCCGGTCAGGTAATAATCGTTCAGCATCAGCGTCTTCTGGTAGATGCTGTCATTGCGCCTGAACGGATTGATCGCCAGCATGGCGCTGCAATTGTGGTTCATGAAGTTGCGGCCGACCTGGCCGGAGGCGTTGGCGAGCCCCTTGCCATCGCCGGAGCGCAGCAAGATGGCGGCCGAGTTGATCGCGCCCGCCGACAGGATCACCAACTTGGGCGACAGGCGCTTCTTCTCGCCCCTATGGGTGTAATGGACCGCCTCGATCCGGCCGCCCCGACCTTTCTCCAGCGTGTCGACATGCGCGGAGGTGATCAGCTCGATGTTGGGGTCATTCAGCGCGGAGGCGAGCGATGCGGTCTCGGCATCCTTCTTGCCCTTGCCGGTGTTGGGAAACCCGTCCCATGGCGTGCGCCCGCCTGCCAGCCACGTCTCGATGTCGACGCCAAGCGGCAGCGTCGCCGGATTGAGCCCCTGCGCCTTCAACTCGGCGCGCGCGCGAGCAATTGCCGGCTCGTCCGGTACCGGGCCATAAGGGTAGGGCGAGGCGTGGAACGGCTCCGTAGGGTCCTGACCCAATTCGCCACGCACCTCGAACAGTTGCTCGGCTTTGCCGTACCACGGCTCCAGCTCTTCATAGAGAAAGGGCCATGCCGGCGAAACGCCGCCAAGATGCTGCATCTCGGTGAAATCCTCTGCACGGTAGCGCAAGAGCACCGCACCGAAGAGTTTGGAATTGCCGCCAACGAAATAGAAATTGCCCGGATTGAACTCCGTGCCGTCGGCTTCGCGCCACATCTCCTTGGGCCGGAAATGGCCCTTGACGAAGATCGAACTATAGCTGCGCGCTTCCGGTGTGTCGGGCAGGCGCTCGCCGCGCTCGAGTATGGCTATGCGCGCCCCGGAGCCGGCGAGCCCCGCCGCAACGGTGGAGCCGCCGATGCCCGACCCGATGATGACGATATCCGGCTGCTGCTCCATCGGCCGTTACGCGATCCGTTGCTGCGTCTGAGGATCGAAGAACACCGCCTTGTCGAGATTGAAGGCGAGCTGCGACGTCTGGCCGGGTGCGATGCGCGCATCGGCACGCAGGCGGGCGACGACCTCCTTGCCGCCAAGGCGGGTCACCGCAAAGGTGTCCGAACCGGCGGGCTCGACCACCTCGATCAGGCATTCGCCTTCGACGATCGCCTTGGCATTGCGGTCGGCACCGTCAGGGTCGGTCAGTGCTTCCGGGCGGATGCCGAAGACGACGTCCTTGCCGGCATAGGTAGAGAGTGCGCCGCTGGCATGCGGAACGGTGAGCTTCATCGGCTCGGCGTTCGGGCGCGCGAGCGTGACGGCAACATCGGCGCCGTTCCTTTCGATCCGGGCCGTCAGCAGGTTCATGGCCGGCGAACCCATGAAGTCGGCGACGAACATGTTGGCCGGATTGTTGTAGATTTCGGCCGGCGTCCCGAATTGCTGCAGCACGCCATCCTTCAATACCGCGATCTTGGTCGCCAGCGTCATCGCCTCGATCTGGTCGTGGGTGACGTAGACGATGGTTGTCTTCATCCGGTGGTGGAGACGCTTGATCTCGGTGCGCATGTCGACGCGCAGCTTGGCGTCCAGGTTCGACAGCGGTTCGTCGAAGAGAAAGACCTGCGGCTTGCGCACAAGGGCGCGGCCCATGGCGACACGCTGGCGCTGGCCGCCGGAAAGCTGGCTCGGCTTGCGATCGAGCAGATGGCCGATCTGCAGCATGTCGGCGACCTGCTTGATCGCCTTCTCGCGTTCGTCCTTCGGCACGCCGCGGATTTCCATGCCGAAGGCGATGTTGCCCGCAACCGTCATGTTCGGATAGAGCGCGTAGGACTGGAACACCATGGCGATGTCGCGCTTGGACGGGTGCAGATCGGCGACCGACCGGCCGTTGATGGCGATCTCGCCCGAGGTGATTGGCTCCAGCCCGGCAATGGTGTTGAGCAGGGTGGACTTGCCGCAGCCGGACGGGCCGACGAGCACGAGGAAGCCGCCTTCGTCGATCTCCAGATTGATGTCCTTCAGGATCTCGAGCGAGCCGTAGGATTTGCGCAGGTTGCTGATTTTGAGGAACGACATGAGCTTATCCTTTCACGGCGCCGGACATCAGCCCGCGCACGAAGTAGCGGCCGGACACGATGTAGACGATGAGCGTTGGCAGGGCGGCGAGGATCGCGCCCGCGAAATGAACGTTGTATTCCTTGACCCCGGTCGACGAGCTGACGAGGTTGTTGAGCGCCACCGTCATCGGCGTCGAAGAGGCGCCGGAGAAGGATGCCCCGAACAGGAAGTCGTTCCAGATATTGGTGAACTGCCAGATGACCGAGACGACGATGATCGGACCGGACGACGGCAGCAGGATCCGCCAGAAGATCTGGAAGAAGCTGGCGCCATCGATCTGCGCCGCACGCACGAGTTCCGTCGGGAAGGCTTCGTAGTAGTTGCGGAAATAGAGCGTGGTGAAGCCGAGGCCGTAGATCACGTGGACGAAGATCAGGCCCCAGATCGATCCGGCAAGGCCGATGATGCCAAGCACGCGCGCCATCGGGATCAGCACGATCTGGAACGGGATGAAGCACGACAGGAGCAGCATGCCGAAGAAGATGTTGGCACCGGGAAAGCGCCACTTGGTCAGGACGTAGCCATTGAGCGCGCCGATCATCGTCGAGATCGCGACGGCCGGCACCACCATCAGGATCGAGTTGATGAAGAACGGCTTCAGGCCTGTCGGCTGAACTCCGATCTGCGCCGTCGACCAGGCCGAAAGCCAGGGTTCCAGTGTCAGGGTCTGCGGTAGGTTGAGCATGCCGCCCTGGCGGATCTCGTCGAGCGGTTTCAGCGAGTTGACCAGCATGACATAGAGCGGCAGCAGCGAATAGAGCGCAAAGACGATGAGTACCGTGTAGATCAGGGCACGCGTCAGGCGGTTGTGCGAGATGACATTGTCTGGGCTGGGGGCGCTCATGGGCGTTTTCCTCCGCGGATTTCGGAGTAGAGATAGGGAACGATGATCGAGAAGATCATCACCAGCATGATGATGGCCGACGAGGCGCCGATGCCCATCTGGTTGCGGGTGAAGGTGTAGGAATACATGAAAGTCGCCGGCAATTCGGTCGCCTGGCCCGGCCCGCCGCCGGTGAGCGCGATGATCAGGTCGTAGGCCTTGATCGCCAGATGGGCGAGAACGACGAAGGCGGAGAGGAAGACCGGCCGCATCAAGGGAATGATGATCCGCCGGTAGATCGTCGATGTCGGTGCGCCATCGATCTGCGCCGCCTTGATGATCTCGTTGTCGACGCCGCGCAGACCGGCAAGGAACATCGCCATGATGAAGCCGGTCGATTGCCAGACGGCGGCGATCACCACGCAATAGATCGCGTAGTTGCGGTCCTTGATCCAGTTGAACGAAAAGCTCTCCCAGCCCCAGAGGTGCATGGTGTTTTCAAGCCCGATGCCGGGATCGAGGAACCACTTCCAGGCCGTGCCGGTCACGATGAACGACAGCGCCATCGGATAGAGGTAGATCGGCCGTAGGAAGCCTTCCGCCCGGATCTTCTGGTCGAGCAGGATCGCAAGTCCAAGCCCCAGCACCGAGCAGATGGCGATATAGAGCGAAGCGAAGATCGCCAGATTGCTCACCGCCCGCCACCAGTGCGGCAGGGCCCAGAGCTTCTGATAATTGCTGAAACCGACGAAATTGTAGGACGGCAGCATCTTGCTGTCCGTCATCGACAGGAAGCCGGTATAGGCGATGAAGCCATAAACAAAGATCAGGACGATAACGAAGCTCGGGGCAAGGACCAGCTTCGGTATCAGGTCCTGCAGTCGACTGCGGTTATCCATGAACGTTCACCACTTCTGGCGCTCTGCCGTCGGGAAACTCCCTGGTATCGGCATCCGCGCAGGTTCTTTGTATCAAACCGCTCCCCTGCGTCCGCGATGGACGCGACGCTTCGAAGACGCTTGCATGTCAGAATGAGTGTCCGGGACGCTTGCTCGCGTCCCGGACCGGGCCTCGCCCGTTACTTCGCAGCCGCGACGGCGGCGACGAGTTCCTTGACCGCCTCATCGGAGGTCAATTCACCGTTGAACTCGCGCGTCACGACGTCGTAGATCGCGTTCTTGACGGCAGCTGGGTTGGCATGGCCATGGGCCATGGAACCGAACAGCGTGCCGTTGGTGTTGGCTTCGGCGAGATCCTTGATGCCCTTCTTGCCGCAAGCGTCGAAGTCCGTATCCGGAACGTCGGTGCGTGCAGGAACCGAACCCTTGACGACGTTGAAGGCCGACTGGAAGGTCGGGCTTTCGATCGCCGAGGCCATCTGCAGCTGTGCCGGGATCTTGTCGTCAGCAACCTTGAACATCGCGAACTGGTCGGAGTTGAAGGTGACGGACCCTTGCGTACCCGGGAAGCGCATGCAGACGAAATCGGTGCCTGGCACCTTCTTCGCCTTCAGGAACTCGCCCTTGGCCCAGTCGCCCATGAACTGCAGGCCGGCCTTGTTCTCGATCACCATTGCCGAAGCGAGGTTCCAGTCGCGGCCGGAGAAGTTGTCGTCGACATAGGAGCGCAGCTTCGTCATGCGGTCGAAGGCTTCCTTCATCTTGTCGCCACCGAGCGCTGCCGGATCGAGATCGATGAAGGCCTGCTTGTAGAAATCATTGCCGAGCGAGAGCACGACGGCGTCGAAGATCGTCGCGTCCTGCCACGGCTGGCCGCCATGGGCGATCGGCGTGATGCCCTGAGCCTTGAAGTTGTCGAGAAGGACGATGAGCTCGTCCCAGTTCGCCGGCTCCTTGCCGCCGGCCTTGTCGAGGGCAGCCTTGTTGATCCAGACCCAGTTGGTCGAGTGGACGTTGACCGGAGCGGCGATCCAGTGGCCGTCATACTTCGAGAACTGCTGCAGGGCCGTCGGGATGACCTTGTCCCAGCCTTCCTTGGAAGCGGTATCGTCAAGGTTGCCGAGTGCGCCTTCCTTGGCCCAGTCGAGAATATCGAAACCGAGCATCTGCACTGCGGTCGGAGCGTTGCCCGAGGTGACGCGGGCGCGAAGCACGGTCATGGCTTCCGTGCCGCCGCCGCCGGCGACCGGCATATCGGTCCAGGAAATACCCTTGCTTTCGAGGTCCTTCTTCAGAACGTCGAGCGCAGCAGCCTCACCGCCGGAAGTCCACCAGTGCAGCACTTCCACGTTTTCTGCTGCGCGCGCGGCGGTGGCCGCCATCATCAGCGCCACAACAGCCGTCGTCGTCATCAACTTGCGCATCGTTATCCTCCCGTTTGCAAGTTATCGAAGCGGAACCTCCTCCCGCCTCGGATATCGCACCGCCTAAGGCAGCGGCTGGCCAATTTAAAACGTTATAAATTCAGCAAGTCAAGCATTCCGCACGCGTGCACTTCCTCACCTCACGAAGCAATTGAATTTGCTGAATTATATACAACAGTTTGCGTTTCGCAGTGCAGCAATTCATGCCGCGTCGCGAGATTTAAAACGTTTTCATGATTCGATTGCCTAAGCGTTCGTGCCACGTTACAAAAGCCGCTCTTGACCGCCTTGAGGATGACTAGCATTGGCCGATTCCCCCAAGCCCGCCCGTTCCGAAGACATTGGTTCGCCCGCCAGACGGGGCAAGCCGACCCTTCGCACGATCGCCGAGATCACCGGGCTTGCGGTCACCACCGTTTCGCGCGCCCTCGCCGAAGCGCCGCAAATCTCCGCCGACACCCGCAAGCGGGTTCGCGAGGTGGCGATCGAAATCGGCTATTCGCCCGATCGCGCCGCCCAGCGCCTGAAGACCGGCCGCACCAACGTCATCGCCGTCCTGCTCGACCCACACGAGGAAATCCTCGGCTATGGCACCTCGATCATGAGCGGCATCGCCAAGGCGCTGCAGGGCACGTCCTATCACCTGATCGTCATGCCGAACTTCCTCAACACGACCAATGTCGAGGCGGTGAACTACATCACCCGCAACAGCATGGCTGATGGTCTGATCTTCTCGCGCACCGAACCGCTCGATCCGCGCGTCATGTTGCTTTCGGAGATCGGCTTTCCGTTCGTCACCCACGGACGCACCGAGCTTTCGACCCCGCACGCCTATGTCGACTACGACAACTTCACCTTCTCCTACCAGGCCACCCGCCGGCTGATCGCCAAGGGGCGCCGCAAGCCGGCACTGATCAGCGGCCCAACCGACTTCACCTTCGGCGGCCACCTGCAGCACGGCTTCATGACCGCCGTGCGCGAGGCGGGCTGCGCCTACGAAATTCTCTCCGGTATCGATCTCGACAGCCCGGCCGGCGACATCCGCGACCGTGTTCGCCAGCGTTACGCCGAGCCCGACCCGCCTGATAGTTTCATGTGCGGTGGCGAAGTCTGTGCTCTCGCCACCATTACCGGCATGAGCGATTGCGGCCTGACGCTCGGCAACGAATACGACATTGTCGCCAAGCAGACGTCGCACCTCCTGGGCGCGATCCAGCCCCAGGTGGAAACGATCTATGAGGATCTGACGGCTACGGGCGAGGACATGGGCCGCGTGCTGCTCCAGCGCATCGGCGGCGAAACCGACGTCAACAAACTGCAGCTTCTGCTCTCTCCGCAGATCCCCGCCAACTGGTCGGCATCGAACTGAACCGCGCGACAACGACAGGCCGGCGGCGTGCCATGACGCCCCTGCCCGTTTCGTTGCTGCGATCCCTGCCGACATCATCCGTCTCCCCTTGTCCCCTAGAGCGTTTCCGGTTTAAACGGAGTCACGGCGACGCTCTATCTCTTTGTTTTTACGTATTTCCTGACGGAAAACCGCTTCGCACTTTTCCTGGAAATGCTCTAAGTTAGCGCGGCATCCACCAGCCGGTGCGGGCGCCGATATGCATGTTGAGCGTTTTGGTTTCGGTATAATCCTCGACCGCATGCCGACCGAGTTCGCGGCCGAGGCCGGACTGGCGATAACCGCCGAACGGCAGCTCGGAAGCCCCATCCATGAAGGTGTTCATCCAGACCGTGCCGGCGCGCACGCGGCGGCCGATCGTCAGGCAGGTGTCGAAATCGCGGCTCCAGACACCGGCCGACAGACCGTAGTCGATGGAGTTGGCGATGCGGATTGCCTCGTCGGTGGTCTCGAAGGTCAGCACCGACAGCACCGGCCCGAAAACCTCCTCGCGGGCAACAGCCATGTCGGGTCGCACCTGTGAAAGAATGGTTGGCGCCATGAACTGTCCCATGCCGAGATCGAGTGCAGCGCCGCCATGAGCGACAGCGGCACCATCCTTCGATGCGGCAGAAACATAGCCGGCAATCTTTTCCAGATGCTGCGGCGTGATGATCGCGCCGACCTGGGTTTCCGGATCGAGCGGATCGCCGACCTTGACCTTGGCCGCGAGTGCGGCGATGCGCGCCGTCACCTCCTCGGCAATGTCGCGGTGAAGGATCAGCCGCGAGCCGGCATTGCAGCATTCGCCGGCGTTGAAGTAGGCGCCGAACACGGCCGCATCGATGAACTCGTCGAGGTTGGCGTCGGGGAAGACAATCTGCGGGTTCTTGCCGCCGAGTTCGAGCGATACCTTCTTCAACGTCTGCGCCGCATTGGCCATCGTCAGACGGCCGACGCCGGTGGAGCCGGTGAAGGAGATCATGTCGACATCCGCGTGCGTCGTCATCGGCGCGCCGACCTCGGGACCCGTGCCGGTGAGAATGTTGACGACACCGGCCGGTACGCCGGCCGCTTCGAGAATTTCGCCAAGCACGAGCGTCGAGGCTGAGGTCAGTTCGGAAGGCTTGACCACTGTCGTGCAGCCGGCGGCAAGCGCAAAAGGCAGCTTCTGGCTGACGATCAGGAACGGGAAGTTCCACGGCGTGATGATCGAAACGACGCCGATCGCTTCGCGCAGAACCACACCGAGCGTGCCGTCTCCCAGCGTATTGTAGCTTTCGCCGTGAAGATCACGGGCAAGAGCAGCAGCATAACGCCAGATATCGGCAGCGCCACCCAGTTCGCCCTTGGCCTGGCTGATCGGCTTTCCCGATTCGATGGCGTCGAGGAAAGCAAGCTCGTCGGCGCGCGCGGCAATCATGTCGGCCGCCTTGAGCAGGATCAGAGACCGCTCGGACGCCGTCATGCGCGGCCAGGGGCCATCGTCGAAGGCGCGACGGGCAGCAGAGATCGCCCGCTCGGCATCGCCGCTCGCTGCTGCCTGATAGCGGCTGACGACGACGCCGTGGCCGGGGGCGACGCGCTCGATCGTGCGTCCGTCGGCGCTGTCGACCCATTTGCCGTCGATCAGCATCTGGAACGTGCGCACCTTGTGATCGCTAAGTGCCTTGGGCCTCACCAGAACCGTCATTACCATTCTCCCTTGAACTGGGCTTCGCGCTTTTCGGAAAAGGCAGCGACCCCTTCCCTGAGGTCGCCTGTCTTGGCGACGAGGATGGACCCCAGCGCTTCGACCGCGGCACCATTGTCCTCGCCGTTCGCCGAGGCGATCATCAGTTTTGAAATCTCGAGCGCGGCCGGGCCGCGCTTTGCCACGCGGGCTGCGTAGTCGCGCGCCGCCTGCATCACTGTTCCGGTCTCGACGACCCCATCGACAAGGCCTTCGGCCTTCGCCGTCTCTGCCGTAAACATCTCACCGCCGAGTACCATGCGCCGCACGATCTGCGCGCCGAAACGGACGACGAGACGTTGCGTGCCCGACCAGCCGGGAACCATGCCGAGGCTCGTTTCCGGCAGGCCGACCTTGATCTGGCTTTCGGCGATCCGGATGTCAGCCGCCGCGGCTAGTTCCAGGCCGCCGCCGAGGGCATGGCCGTTGAGCGCTGCGATGACGGGCATTCTCAACGTCGCCAGCCGCTCGAAGACGCGATGGCCAAAGCGCACCCAATCATGACCGAAGGCTGCGGCATCCATGCCGCCCCAGGCCTTGATGTCGCCACCGGCGGAGAAGGCCTTGCCCTCACCCGTCAGGATCAGCACGCGCACGTCGCGCATCACTTCCACCGTATCGCAGGCGGCAGCGAGCGCCTTCAGCATGTCGATGTCGAAGGCATTGAGCTTGTCCGGACGCGCGACAGTCATCGTCGCGATCGGGCCGTCGACTGCGATCTGGATGCGCTCCTCAGACACGGGCGCCTCCCGCAAGCGTACGGGCAGCCTTGACCGGCAGTTTCAGGCCGATCGGCGCCTCGTGGAAAAGTGCCGCATCCATGGTCTTCAATCGATCGGATACAAGGAGCGGAAATTCGGACTGGTCGAGAATATGTGCCTGCAGGTCGACACCCGGCGCGATCTCGGTCAGCATCACGCCTTCGGGCGTCAGCTTCATCACGCAGCGCTCGGTGACATAGGTGATGTCCTGCCCCTGCTCGACGCCGCGGCGGCCCGAGAAGGTGACGTGTTCGACCTCGTTGACGAGCTTCTTCAGCTTGCCTTCCTTCTCGATCACCAGCTTGCCATCGGCGACGGCAAGCTTCGCGCCGGCGTTGAACATGCCGGAAAAGACGATCTTCTTGGCTCGAGCAGTAATGTCGACGAAGCCGCCGGCGCCGGCCGTCACATGCGGCCGGAAGGAGAGCTTCGAGACATTAACCGAACCGTTGCGGTCGATTTCGAGGAAGGAGAGCAGCGAGGCATCGAAGCCCGCGCCCTGGAAATAGGTGAACTGGTAGGGCGAAGGCATGAAGGCGTCAGCGTTCGACGCGCAGCCGAAGGCGAAATCCAGGAGCGGTACGCCGCCGACAGCCCCCTGTTCGATCACCCAGGTGACGGCGCCATGCAGGCCCTCCTCGAGCAGGATGCGCGGCACGTTGGCCGAAATGCCGAAGCCGAGGTTGACGGCGCTGCCCGTTTGCAACTCCTGCGCCACCCGGCGGGCAATCACCTTCTGGATGTTGAATTCCGGCACGCGGAAACTGTCGAGCGGACGGAAGATCTCGCCGGAGATGGCCGGATCGTAGAGCGTCTGCGTCGTCTGCTTCTGGTCGGGATCGACGACGACATAGTCGACGAGCACGCCCGGCACACGCACGTCGTGCGGCTTCAACGAGCCTTCCTTGGTGATGCGCTTGACCTGGGCAATGACGATGCCGCCATTGTTGCGGGCGGCCAGCGCCTGATCGAGACCACCGAGATAGGCACCCTCGTGCTCATAGGTAAGATTGCCGCGCTCGTCCGCAGTCGTCGCGCGAATAATCGCCACCTGCGGTGCGATCGCCTTGAAATAGAGCCAGTCCTCGCCCTCAAAGGCGACCTTTTTGACCACCGGCTCGACTGACGCCGAGGCATTCATGGCGCAGCCTTCGCGCGACGGATCGACGAAGGTGTCGAGCCCGACCTTGGTCATAACGCCAGGGCGCTTGGCGGCGGCCTCGCGGTGCATGTCGAAGAGAACGCCGGAGGGGATATTGTAGGCTGCAACCTCGTCGGCGCCGATCATCTGCCAGATCAGGGGCGGTTCGGCACTCGACGGACCCGAGGGATAGGAGCCGCCGATGATCCTCTTCAAAAGTCCCTTCTTGGCGATGTAATCGACACCCTTGATGCCGCTCATGTCGCCGGCGGCGATCGGGTGCAGCGTCGTCAGGTCGCGAGGATGGCCGGTTGCGTCAAAACGCTCGCCGATCGCCTTCAGCATCAGATCGGGGCAGCCAAGACCACTCGACGACGAGACCGAAACGACGGCACCATCCGGGATCAGCGCGGCGGCCTCAGTGGGTGAAATATGCTTGTTCATCGACATCAACTCAAAGTCCCGTTTCGATCGCAGCCGCCTGACCGGTCGCTGCCGCCTTGACGACCGCAAGGCCGGTTGCCAGCGACCAGACACCGTCCTCGCCGGTTGCCGAGGGCTGGCCATGGCCTTCGATCGCTGAATGAAACGCCGCAAGGGCGGTTTCATAAAGATTGGCCGGATCGAGCGGCAGTTGGCTTTCGCCCTCGGCATTACGCAAGGTGACGGTGCCGACCGGCTTCTGCGTCATGACGTTGCGGCCAATCAGCGACCCCTCCGTGCCGTGGACTTCGAACCCGGTCTCGGCAAACTTGGTGGTGAAAGCATCGTGGAACTGGGCGATGACGCCCGACTGGAAGCGCAGCACCCCCATGACGCCGTCCTCCACCCCCTCCTTGCCCATGCCGGCGCTATGGCTGATGGCAACGGCTTCGGCCGGATCGTCGTTAAGGACGAAGCGCAAGGTGTCGGCATCGTGCACGGTAATGTCGAGAATGACGCCGCCACCGGCTTCCGGCCGCTCCAGCCGCCAGCCCTGCAGATGCGGCGGCAGATAGACCGCATGGAAGACCCGTGCCGCGATCGGCCGGCCGATCCGCCCTTCGGCGATGGCATCCCGCATCGCCCGGTGGGCAGCGGCGTTGCGCAGGTGATGGTTGGTGCCAAGCACCACGCCGGCTTCGCGTGCGGCGACAACCATTTCGCGCGCATCCTCCAGCGTCATCGCCAAGGGCTTTTCACATAGCACGTGCTTGCCGGCCCGAATTGCCGCCAGCGTCTGCTCGCGGTGCAGCTCGTTGGTGGTCGAGACGTAGACGGCATCAACATCGGGATCACCGACCAGTTCCTCGACCGACGTCACCGACTTGCCGATGCCATTTTCCGTGGCATAGGCAGCACCGCGCTCAGCGCTGGTGCTCATCACCGAAACCACTTCGCCACCGGTGGCGCGAATTGCGCCAATGACCCATTCGCGCGCGATCGTGCTCGCGCCGATCAGACCCCATCTGTTCATGACAATGCCTCCCTCGTTCTGCGCTCGATCGCAGCACCGCAGCTCTGGCGAACGACGAGACGCACCGAACCGATAATCGCTTCGGCCTCCGCCTTGCCCGCATTGATCTGCTTCAGCAGCAATTCCGCCGCCCTCTGCCCCATGCCTTGCGGATCGACGGACACGGTCGTCAGTGCCGGCACCGCCGTCTTCGCCTCGATCACATCGTCGAAGCCGATCACAGCAAAGTCGGCGCCCGGCTCCAGCCGCCGCGCCCGCAGGCCGTCGCAGACACCGAATGCGACCGCGTCGTTGAAGCAGAGCGCGGCCGTTGGCCGGTCGGAAAGCATCATCGCCTGCTCGATGGCCGTGACACCGCCGGCGCGCGATGGCGCCGAGCCGATGACAAGCGCCTCGGCCGCATCAAGTCCCGCCTCGAGCAAAGCTTCGCGGTAGCCGCGCATGCGCGCCTCGAATACGGCGGTGTCGTGGAAACCACCGAGGAACGCGATGCGCCGATGACCCCGCTCGATCAGGTGGCGCACCGCCGCCATGGCGCCGGCATGATTGTCAGACGTCAGCGATGAAACGCCCGCGTCGGCGATATCGCGAACGACGAGCACGACGGGGATGCCGCTATCGACCAGAGGCGCCAGATCGGCAGCCTCGGTGCCGCGCGCCGGGGAGATGATCAGCCCGGAGACCCCATGCTCGCGCATGGACGCCACGACCTCGCGTTGCCGCTCGATCTTTTCATTCGTGTTGGCGAGAAACTGGACGAAGCCGGCTGACTGCACCACGGTATCGACGCCAACCGCCAGTTCGGCAAAGAAGCTGTTGGTCAGGTCGTTGACGACGATGCCGATGATCTTCGACTTCGATTGGCGCAGGTTGGCAGCGCTGCGATTGTAGACGTAACCAAGCTCGCGAATGGTCGCGTTGACCTTGGCGCGCGTCACCTCGTTGACCAGCGAGCTGCCCTGAAGGACGAGCGACACGGTCGACTTCGACACGCCGGCTGCGTGTGCGATATCCACCACCGTTACCCGTTCCTTGACCAAAGCACCCTCCCAAACCCGCCTTATTTTTCACATTCATAATTGGAACGTTCCAAATTCGTCAAGAGGTGGAGGATCACTTTTTTGGTTTCCGTACTATTCTATGGCCATCTCAGTCCCAGCGATACAGGTAATAGATCCACGGCATCACCGTTGTAATTGTTTATAAATATCCTTGTTTACAATGGCTTATGCCATATTTTTCTTTTCATTCCGGAGCCTTGGCACCTCGATTGGCATCGGATGCCAGATTTCCCACTTGAAATTTGGAACGATCTAAATTATTCGAATGCAACGATCCGAGGAGGAGAAGAAAGCCGATGACAAGCCTGACGCTGCCACGCCATGACGGTTCACTTGAGCGATACAGTCTGGCGGGCATCCCGATCGAGCGGCCAAGCGCCGCCCCAACCTTCAATCGCATTGCCTATGCCGCCGCTCATGTTGTGTCGGATCCGTTTCGCGATGCCGATCCCTGGGGCAATGCCGCCATCGACTGGGAGCGGACGATGGCCTTCCGCCATCATCTCTGGGGCCTGGGCTTCAAGATCGCCGAGGCGATGGACACCGCCCAGCGCGGCATGGGCCTCGCCTGGCCGGGCGCGCAGGAACTGATCCGCCGCTCCCTCACCGAGGCGCGAAGCGTGCCGGGCGCTGACCTTGCCTGCGGTGCGGGCACCGATCACCTGGCGCCCACTGAGGCACGCTCGCTCGACGACGTGATTGCCGCCTACGAGGAACAAATCGGATTCGTCGAGGGTGAGGGCGGCCGCGCCATCATGATGGCAAGCCGCGCGCTTGCCCGCGTCGCCCGCTCGCCCGACGATTATCGCCACGTCTACGGTCACATTCTGCGCCAGACAAAAAACAAGGTCGTGCTGCATTGGCTCGGCGACATGTTCGATCCGCAGCTCAAGGGTTACTGGGGCTCTGACGATTTCAATGAGGCACTCGACGCGGTGCTGTCGATCATCCAGGCCAACCGCGACAAGGTTGAAGGCATCAAGATCTCCCTGCTCGACAACGCCAAAGAAGTCGCCTTGCGCAACCGACTGCCGGAGGGCGTACTTTGCTTCACCGGCGATGACTTCAACTATGCGGAGCTCATCGAGGGCGACGGCGCGAAATACAGTCACGCACTTCTCGGCATTTTCGATGCGGTGGCACCTTCCGCCTCCAAGGCGCTTGCGGCATTGGCCAAGGGCGATGTGGCCACTTTCCGTGGCGTCATCGAGCCGACCGTGCCGCTGTCGCGCAAGATCTTCGAGACGCCGACACAGTACTACAAGGCCGGCGTCGTTTTCCTCGCCTGGCTGAACGGCCACCAGGGCCATTTCACCATGCCGGCAGGCATGCAGTCGGCGCGTGGCCTGCTGCACTACTCCGACATCTTCCGGCTTGCCGACAAGGCCAACGTGCTTGATCGACCCGAGTTGGCGGCAAAGCGGATGCAGAGCTTTGTTACGACCCTCGGCGTCGAACAGGCCGGCTGACAACGAAAAACGGCGCCCGCAACGGGCGCCGTCGATGACCGGGGCAGCGACCCCGGCGGATGGCCTCAGAACGTTGTCGTCAGGCTCATCCAGAAACGGCGGCCCTCCATCACCGTGTTGAAATCCGTCTGCTCGACCTTCTTGTCCAGGAGATTGTAGACGGCGGCACTGAGGGTCAGGCCTTCGCCGAGCAGTCTCGGCAACGCCTCCGACTTCGAGGCGGCGCGCAACACGGCGCGCGCACTGTGGTCGGGCCGATCGCGCCAGATGGCGCGGTAGGACCGACAATCATGCCTCAGGCCGCCAGGCCCTTCTTGGCCAACATGGCATCGGGGCTCGGCAGCTTGCCGCGGAACCCCTTGTAGGCGTCTTCCGGATCGATGGAGCCGCCGACCGAATAGACGTTGTCCCTGAGCTTGCGCGCCATGACGGGATCGAAAGGATTGCCCGTCTCTTCGAAGGCGGCAAACGCATCCGCATCGAGCACTTCCGACCACATGTAGGAATAGTACCCCGCAGAGTAGCCGTCCCCGGAGAAGACATGCAGGAAATGCGGGCTGCGATGCCGCATGACGATCGACTTCGGCATGCCGATCTTTTCCAGTGTCGCCGTTTCGAGCGCCATCGGCTCACCCTGCGTTTCCGCCGTGTGATAGGCCATGTCGACCAAGGCGGACGAGGTGAACTCGACCGTGGCGAAGCCGGAGTTGAAGGTGCGTGCGGCCAGCACCTTGTCGAGCAGCGCCTCGGGCATCGGCTCGCCGGTCTGGTAGTGCACCGCATAGCGCTTGAGGATATCCGGCACCGTCAGCCAGTGTTCGTAGAGCTGCGAAGGCAGTTCGACGAAATCTCGCGACACGCCCGTACCGGATACGGAGGGGTAGGTGACGTTGGATAGCATGCCATGCAACGCATGCCCGAACTCGTGGAAGAGGGTGCGCGCGTCGTCGAGCGACAGGAGCGCCGGCTTGCCTTCAGCGGGTTTGGCAAAGTTGCAGACGTTGTAGATGATCGGCAGTTCGCCGACGGTGCCGTTCTTGAGCGTCAGCTTGTGCTGAGACTGGAACGAACTCATCCAGGCGCCGGAGCGCTTCGACGAACGCGCGAAGTAATCGCCGAGGAACAGCGCCACAAGCTTGCCGGCGGCGTCGCGGATCTCGAAGACGCGCACATCCGGATGATAGCCGGCCATGCCCTTCTTTTCCGTCGCGGTGATGCCGAACAGGCGCTGGGCGACATCGAAGCAGGCGTAGATGATCTTTTCGAGCTGCAGATAGGGCTTCAGCTCGCCTTCCGAGAAATTGAACTTTTCGGCACGCAGCTTTTCCGCATAGTGGCGCCAGTCCCACGGCATGACGTCGTGATTGCGGCCTTCGGCTGCGATCAGCTTGGCAAGATCGGCCTCTTCCTCGCGGGCACGGGAGACCGCCTTTTCCCAGACCTGCATCAACAGGCCGTTCACGGCTGCCGGTGTCTTGGCCATGGTGTTGTCGAGCTTCAGCGCCGCGTAATTGGCATAGCCGAGCAGCCTGGCCTTCTCGGCCCGCAGAGCCAGCGTTTCGGCGATGAGGCCGCGATTGTCGGTCTCGCCGCCATTCTCACCGCGGGCGATCCAGGCCCGGAAGGCCTGCTCCCTCAGCTCGCGATTGTCGGAGAAGGTCAGAAACGGCTCGATGATCGAACGCGACAGCGTCACCGCATATTTGCTCTTTTCGCCGCGGTCGCTGGCGGCAGCCGCCATGGCGTCGCGCAGGAAGTCCGGCACCCCGGCCAGATCCTCGTCGCTCTCAAGGAAGAGGGCCCAGTTCTTTTCGTCGGCAAGCACGTTCTGACCGAACTTGGCGCCGAGGCCGGCAAGCGTCTCGTTGATCGCCGCCAGCCGCTCCTGCTCATCCTTCGCCAGCTTCGCGCCGGATTTGACGAAACCCTTCCAGTGCCGCTCCAGGACCCGCGTCGCCTCAAGGTCGAGACCGAGGGTTTCGCGGTTTTCCCACAGCGTGTCGATCCGCTTGAACAGCGCTGCATTCGTGCCGATCCTGGAATAGTGCCGGGACATTTTCGGCGCGATGTCGCGTTCCAGCGCCTGGATGGTTTCGTTGGTGTCGGCGCCGGCCTTGTTCCAGAAGAGCGAGGAGATGCGCGACAGCTCATCGCCGGCAATCTCAAGCGCGATCACGGTGTTGTCGAAGGTCGGCGCATCAGTGCTTCCGGCGATTTCGTCGATCTCCGCTTCATGCACCTTGAAGGCCGCCTCGAAGGCGGGCGCGAAATCCGTGTCCTTCACCAGGTCGAAGCGGGGCAAGCCCTCATGTCCGGTCCAGGTCGTCAGGGCAGGATTGAGCGGGGTGCTGGCGGTCATGAAGGATCCTTTCGCATGCGGATGCCGGCTAATGGCCGGGGAGGGGAGCGCCCACGCAGCTGGAGACAACGTCGGGCGGAAGAGCTTGAGGTGGTTGCTGGCGGCCCCAGCGTCAAGACTTGGGCTTGGGTTTCAGGGCTTGCGCAGACCGAGAAGGCCGGGGGCGGCGTGCCACACGGCCTGGACGGCAAAGCCGATGAACAGCAGCCCTGAGAGCCGAACGATCGCCAGCTCATGGTGGCGATAGAAACGCCGAACGACCGACGCGCCGATGATTACGATCAGGATCAGGTCGGCAACGAGAAAGCCGATAAGCGAGACGCCGAGCAGCATCGGCAGGGCGTCGAATTCAAGCGCGTTGGCGGAGCCGGCGAGCAGGGCGGTGAAGGTCGCGAGCGCCACCGGATACCCCTTCGGGTTTGTCAGGCCGAAGATAAGCCCGCGCCGGAGCGGTCGCTCCACCGTGATCAGCGCCCTGTTTTCGCCCGTCGGCCGGGCGCGCAGCGCGGTCCAGCCGATCCAGCCGAGATAGAGGCCACAGAAGAGGCCGAGAATGTCGAAGATCGTCGTGCCGACCGAACGCGCGCCGACGATCGCAACCAGCGCCAAGCCCGACCAGAGGATATCGCCGGCGAGATGGCCGCCCATGAACAGGGCGCCTGCCTTGCGGCCCTGGCCGGCACCGATGCCGAGCAAGGCCAGAAAAGCCGGCCCGGGAATGAGCGTATAGGAAAGGGCGGCGAGAAAGGCACCGATCAGCAGCGTCTCGGACATGGCGGGTCCCCGGTTGTGTCAGCGGCCATTCGATCCCCAGCCAACGATTCCGTCAAGCGGAAAGGCTGCTCCGAGAGAATGTCGAAACGGGAACTGCAAAAACGCTCCAGGATTTCCAGGCGCACGGTCGCTTCGCGAAAATCGGTAGGCGCGAACGGCAAGACAGACCTCCACCGAAGAGTGGCGGCATGCAGTGACACGAAGAACTGTGTTCTAGCGACGGGAACCGCTGGCTCGACGGTTGCCGAAGACAAGGGCATTGACGCTGGCGCCGAGAAGCGTCGTGATCTCGTGAGTGAAATTGCGCATGATCTCGATCCTTTTCCGTGTGTGTGCGGGCGTTGCGGCTTCGGGCCGCGGATGTGAGAATTCCACCCTTTCGGCGTGCACGCTGTTTCTCCGGTAACCGGCGCGGGGCCGGGATGTTGGCGCACAATTCTTTCGTCGCGATCATTTCCCTCGATACGAAGTTGCGCTAAGACGCGCGCGAGTTTTCCCCGCGAGAAGGACTTTCCATGACAGTGCGCAATCTCTTCCTTCTGCCCGGCGACGGCATCGGCCCGGAAGCCATGGCGGAAGTCCGCAAAATCATCGCCTACATGAATGCCGAGCTTGGCGCCGGCTTCGTGACGGACGAAGGCCTCGTCGGCGGTTCTGCCTATGACGCCCACGGCCAGGC
>NZ_LMCO01000046.1:0-25405 GCF_001424825.1 Ensifer sp. Root31
CGTCACGGTTGCCGTTGAGCTGATCGTTCCGATCGCGATGGAAGAAAAGCTGCGCTTCGCTATCCGCGAAGGTGGCCGTACCGTCGGCGCCGGCATCGTCGCTTCGATCGTCGAGTAATCGGCGAACGGGCGGAATGAGGCGAGGCGCATTGTTATGCGCCTCGGACATAGCCGCCCAGCATGATTTAGTTGGTCGCACGGCTTGCCGACGACGCCGAAATAGTGCAAATGGCGCGCAAGCGTGATTTGCATGGTGCGTCGGCATAGTGCGATCGCGAAAGTACAGGCCGGCCACGGCCGCTCAAATAGGAAGGGGCAGGGGAAACCTTGTCCCTCCGATCTTTGAAAAATTAGCGGACTGGCCGAACATCAAACGAAGTTCAATGCGCGTTTCTCCACGGAAACCGCAACTAACATGAACAAGGATAAGTCGTATGAACGGCCAGAACATCCGCATCCGCCTCAAGGCGTTTGATCACCGGATCCTCGATGCCTCGACACGCGAAATCGTCTCGACGGCCAAGCGCACCGGTGCCAGCGTGCGCGGTCCAGTACCGCTGCCGACGCGCATTGAAAAATTTACGGTCAACCGTTCGCCGCACGTCGACAAGAAGAGCCGCGAACAGTTCGAAATGCGTACCCACAAGCGCCTTCTCGATATCGTAGATCCGACTCCGCAGACCGTTGACGCGCTGATGAAGCTCGACCTCGCTGCCGGCGTCGACGTGGAAATTAAGCTTTAATAACAAGGAAGGTACGTGGGCTTCGGTCCAACGGCTTCCAGAAACGGGCGACCCGGCGTTCCGCAAGGATCAGAGGGAGACCTTAAACAAGAGATGCGAAGGGGTTCGCCCCGACGTTAACTCTCAAGAGGAATGAACCGATGCGTTCAGGTGTGATTGCACAGAAAGTGGGAATGACGCGCGTCTACAACGACGCCGGCGAGCATATCCCGGTAACAGTATTGCGGCTGGAAAACTGCCAGGTGGTAGCCCAGCGCACGGACGACAAGAACGGCTATACCGCTGTCCAGTTGGGCGCCGGCACTGCCAAGGTCAAGAACACGCCGAAGGCGATGCGCGGCCACTTTGCTGCCGCCAACGTCGAACCGAAGGCGAAGCTCGTCGAATTCCGCGTTTCCGCGGACAATCTGATCGACATCGGCTCCGAACTGACCGCCAACCATTTCGTTGCGGGCCAGCTCGTCGACGTCACCGGTACCACGATCGGTAAGGGCTTTGCCGGCGCCATCAAGCGCCACAACTTCGGCGGTCTGCGTGCAACGCACGGCGTTTCCGTATCGCACCGTTCGCATGGTTCGACCGGTTCCAACCAGGATCCGGGCCGCGTCTGGAAGGGCAAGCGCATGGCTGGTCACATGGGCCAGACGCGCGTCACCACGCAGAACCTCGAAGTCGTATCGACCGATGAAGACCGCGGTCTGATCCTGGTCAAGGGCGCTGTCCCCGGCTCCAAGGGTGCCTGGATCGTCGTTCGTGACGCCATCAAGTCGGGCACCCCGGAAGGCGCACCGCGCCCCGCGGCCGTGCGCGCCGAAGCATCGAAGTAAGGGAGCCGAATAATGGATCTCACCGTCAAAACCCTCGAGGGCAAGGACGCGGGAAAGGTTTCCCTTTCGGACGCCATTTTCGGTCTCGAACCCCGTGAAGACATCATCGCCCGCGTCGTTCGCTGGCAGCTCGCTAAGAAGCAGCAGGGCACACACAAGGCCAAGGGCCGCGCGGAAGTTTCGCGCACCGGCGCCAAGATGTACAAGCAGAAGGGTACGGGCCGCGCCCGCCACCACTCCGCTCGTGCTCCACAGTTCCGTGGCGGTGGTAAGGCTCATGGCCCGGTTGTTCGCAGCCACGCCCATGACCTGCCGAAGAAGGTTCGTGCACTCGGCCTTCGCCACGCTCTGTCTGCCAAGCTGAAGGCTGAAAACATCATCGTTCTCGATGATCTCGTTGCCGCAGAAGCAAAGACGAAGACCCTGGCTGGCGTATTCGCCTCGCTCGGTCTGACCAATGCTCTGATCATCGGCGGCGCTGAAATCGAGAACAACTTCAAGCTCGCCGCTCAGAACATCCCGAATGTGGACGTTCTGCCGGTTCAGGGCATCAACGTTTACGACATTCTGCGCCGTGGCAAGCTCGTGCTTTCCAAGGCTGCCGTGGAAGCTCTGGAGGAGCGGTTCAAATGACGGATCTTCGCCACTACGACGTGATCGTGTCTCCCTCGATCACTGAAAAGTCGACGCTGGTTTCCGAACAGAACCAGATCGTCTTCAACGTCGCCAAGGGTGCTTCGAAGCCTGAAATCAAGGCTGCTGTCGAAGCTCTGTTCGGCGTCAAGGTTACGGCCGTGAACACGCTCGTCCGCAAGGGCAAGACCAAGCGGTTCCGCGGCTTTACCGGAAAGCAGAAGGACGTGAAGAAGGCGATCATCACGCTCGCCGACGGTCAGTCCATCGACGTCTCCACCGGTCTCTAACGGATAGGCCCATTAGGGTAAAAACCCAAAAGGGAACAATAAAATGGCATTGAAAAGTTTCAATCCGACGACCCCGAGCCAGCGCCAGCTGGTCATCGTTGACCGGTCCGGCCTCTACAAGGGCAAGCCGGTAAAGGCGCTGACCGAAGGTCTGCACTCCAAGGGCGGTCGCAACAACCTCGGCCGTATCACCGTTCGCTTCCAGGGCGGCGGTCACAAGCGGACCTACCGTCTGGTCGACTTCAAGCGTCGCAAGTTCGACGTAGAAGGCACCGTCGAGCGTCTGGAATATGACCCGAACCGCACCGCGTTCATCGCGCTGGTAACCTACGCCGATGGCGAACAGGCCTACATCCTCGCTCCGCAGCGTCTCGCTGCCGGCGACAAGGTGATCGCTTCGGAAAAGGCAGCAGTCGACGTCAAGCCCGGCAACACCATGCCGCTGCAGTTCATCCCGGTCGGCTCCATCATCCACAACGTGGAAATGAAGCCGGGTAAGGGCGGCCAGCTGGCTCGCTCGGCCGGTACCTACGCGCAGCTCGTTGGTCGTGACCAGGGCATGGCAATCCTTCGCCTGAACTCGGGTGAACAGCGCCTCGTGCACGGCTCTTGCCTCGCATCCATCGGTGCTGTATCGAACCCCGATCACGGCAACATCAATGACGGTAAGGCTGGTCGTTCGCGCTGGCGCGGTAAGAAGCCGCACGTTCGCGGCGTCGTCATGAACCCGGTTGACCACCCGCACGGCGGTGGTGAAGGCCGTACGTCCGGTGGTCGCCACCCGGTTACCCCTTGGGGCAAGCCGACGAAGGGCAAGCGGACGCGCTCCAACAAGTCGACCGACAAGTTCATCATGCGGTCGCGTCACCAGCGCAAGAAGTAAGAGAGGAAGTCTCAAGTGGCTCGTTCAGTATGGAAAGGTCCGTTTGTTGACGGCTATCTTCTCAAGAAGGCTGAGAAGGTTCGTGACGGCGGTCGTAACGAAGTGATCAAAATGTGGAGCCGTCGCTCCACGATCCTTCCGCAGTTCGTGGGTCTCACCTTCGGCGTCTACAACGGCAACAAGCATGTTCCCGTTTCGGTGTCAGAAGAAATGGTCGGACACAAGTTCGGTGAATTCTCTCCGACCCGGACCTATTACGGTCATGGTGCGGACAAGAAGGCAAAGAGGAAGTAACAATGGGCAAGGCAAAAGCCGAACGCCGGCTGAAGGATAATGAAGCGCAGGCAATTGCGCGCACGATCCGCGTCAGCCCCCAGAAGCTCAACCTGGTTGCAGCGATGATCCGCGGCAAGAAGGTCGAGCGCGCTCTGGCCGAACTCGAGTTCTCGCGCAAGCGGATCTCGGAAACGGTCAAGAAGACGCTTGAATCCGCGATCGCAAACGCTGAGAACAACCACGACCTCGACGTTGATTCGCTCATCGTCGCTGAGGCGTATGTTGGCAAGTCGATTGTGATGAAGCGCTTCCACGCTCGTGGTCGCGGCCGTGCATCGCGTGTTGAAAAGCCGTTCTCTCACTTGACGATCGTCGTTCGTGAAGTGGAAGCCAAAGGGGAGGCCGCATAATGGGCCAGAAGATTAATCCGATCGGTTTCCGTCTCGGCATCAACCGGACCTGGGATAGCCGTTGGTTCGCTGATAACGCGGAATACGGTCAGCTTCTTCACGAAGACCTGAAGATCCGCGCTTACCTGATGGAAGAGCTGAAGGCCGCTGGCATTGCCAAGGTCGTGATCGAGCGTCCGCACAAGAAGTGCCGCGTAACGATCCACTCGGCTCGTCCGGGCCTGATCATCGGCAAGAAGGGCGCAGACATCGAAAAGCTCCGCAAGAAGCTTTCCGAGATGACCAACTCCGAAACCCACCTCAACATCGTTGAAGTGCGCAAGCCGGAAGTTGACGCAACGCTCGTTGCCCAGTCGATCGCTCAGCAGCTCGAGCGCCGCGTGGCTTTCCGCCGTGCGATGAAGCGCGCTGTTCAGTCGGCCATGCGTCTTGGCGCCGAAGGCATTAAGATCACCTGCGCCGGTCGTCTCGGTGGTGCCGAAATCGCTCGTACCGAATGGTACCGCGAAGGTCGCGTTCCGCTGCACACTCTGCGTGCGGACATCGACTACGGTACGTCTGAAGCTCAAACCGCTTTCGGTATCTGCGGCATCAAGGTCTGGATCTTCAAGGGCGAGATCCTTGAGCACGATCCGATGGCTTCCGAGCGTCGCGCGATCGAGAGTGACAACCAGGGCGGCAGCAGCAGAGACCGTCGTCGCGAAAACGCGTAACATGCGCGCGTGGCAGCCAATATCGGAGAATTAAAAAAATGTTGCAGCCAAAGCGTACGAAGTATCGCAAGCAATTCAAGGGCCGCATCAAGGGCGTAGCCAAGGGCGGATCTGATCTTTCCTTTGGTGAATTCGGCCTGAAGGCTCAAGAACCAAACCGCGTCAATGCGCGCGAGATCGAAGCGGCCCGCCGCGCGATCACCCGCCATATGAAGCGTGCCGGCCGCGTCTGGATCCGTGTGTTCCCTGACGTTCCGGTCACCGCCAAGCCTACCGAAGTCCGCATGGGTAAGGGTAAGGGCTCGGTTGAATACTGGGCATGCAAGGTCAAGCCTGGTCGTATGATGTTCGAGATCGATGGTGTCAGCGAAGAACTCGCCCGTGAGGCACTTCGTCTTGGTGCTGCCAAGCTCTCTGTCAAGACGCGCTTCGTGCAGCGTATCGCAGAGTAAGGAGTGAATCTCATGAAAGCCGCAGATGTTCGCGCTCTGAGCGCCGATCAACTCAACGAAGAGCTTGCCAAGCTGAAGAAAGAGCAGTTCAATCTGCGTTTCCAGAAGGCAACCGGCCAGCTCGAAAAGTCGTCGCGTATTGACGAAGTCCGTAAGGACATCGCACGCGTCAAAACAATTGCCCGCCAGAAGGCGGCAGAAGCCAAGGCCTAAGGACCACAAAATATGCCGAAACGCATTCTGCAGGGCACAGTCGTCAGCGACAAGAACGACAAGACCGTCGTCGTCAGGGTCGAGCGCCGCTTTGCGCACCCGATTCTCCAGAAGACCGTCCGCCGTTCGAAGAAGTACAAGGCGCACGACGAAAACAACCAGTACAAGGTTGGTGACGTTGTTTCCATCGAGGAATGCGCGCCGATCTCCAAGGATAAGCGCTGGACGGTGGTTGCCGCCCAGGCTTGATTTCTACGGGATTTGACCGCGAGACCCTTGCGTCTTGGGCAAATATCTGTATGAAGCACGCAATTGAAGTAGAGGAACGCTCGAGTCCGGGCGTTCTTTTGCTTTGAGATAGGCACAATAAGCCGGGCGAGGGGGTCTAGACCCAACCGGCCTGGTAACAACAAGAAGGCGACCTGACATGATTCAGATGCAAACAAACCTCGACGTGGCGGATAATTCCGGCGCACGTCGTGTCATGTGCATCAAGGTGCTGGGCGGCTCCAAGCGTAAGTACGCGTCGATCGGCGACATCATTGTCGTTTCGATCAAGGAAGCCATTCCGCGCGGCCGCGTGAAGAAGGGTGATGTCATGAAGGCTGTTGTCGTTCGCACCGCGAAAGACATCCGCCGTGCGGATGGCAGCGTCATTCGTTTTGACACAAACGCAGCCGTTCTTATCGATAACAAGAAAGAGCCGATCGGCACCCGTATCTTCGGACCGGTTCCGCGCGAACTTCGCGCCAAGAACCACATGAAGATCATCTCGCTGGCTCCGGAAGTACTCTAAGGGAGCGTTGAGAGATGCAAAAGATTCGTAAAGGCGACAAGGTCGTCGTTCTCACCGGTAAGGACAAGGGCCGTACCGGCGAAGTCGTACAGGTTATGCCGAAGGAAGATCGGGCTGTAGTGCGTGGCGTGAACATGGTGAAGCGTCACCAGCGCCAGACCCAGAGCCAGGAAGCCGGCATCATCAACAAGGAAGCCTCGATCCATCTTTCGAACATCGCGATTGCCGATCCGAAGGACGGCAAGCCGACCCGCGTCGGCTTCAAGATCGACGGTGACAAGAAGGTCCGCGTGGCCAAGCGTTCGGGAGTAGTGATCGATGGCTAAGTCCGCTTATGAGCCCCGGCTCAAGAAGGAATATGTCGAGCGTATTCGTGCGGCTATGCAGGAGAAGTTCTCCTACGCCAACGAAATGCAGATCCCGCGCCTCGACAAGATCGTCATCAACATGGGTGTTGGCGAATCGACCGGCGACTCCAAGAAGCCGACCGTCGCAGCTGCCGACCTCGCTGCGATTGCTGGTCAGAAGCCGGTAATCACCCGCGCTCGCAACTCCATCGCTGGCTTCAAGCTGCGCGAAGGCATGCCGATTGGTGCCAAGGTTACCCTGCGCGGCGTTCGGATGTATGAGTTCCTGGATCGTCTCGTGAACATCGCTCTTCCGCGTGTTCGCGACTTCCGTGGCCTCAACCCGAAGTCCTTCGATGGCCGTGGCAACTTCGCCATGGGCGTCAAGGAGCACATTGTGTTCCCTGAGATCAACTACGACAAGGTTGATCAGATGTGGGGCATGGACATCATCGTTTGCACGACGGCTACTAACGACGACGAAGCACGCGCTCTGCTCACAGAGTTCAACTTCCCGTTCCGTCAGTAATCCGTAACGACAAGCGTAAAGAAGGATAACTGTTATGGCGAAAACGAGCGCAGTTGAAAAGAACAAGCGCCGCCGCAAACTGGTTGCCGGGCAAGCCTCTAAGCGCGCCGCTCTGAAGGCAATCATCATGAACCAGTCTCTGCCGATCGAAGAGCGGTTCAAGGCAACCATCAAGCTGGCTGAACTGCCGCGTGATGGATCCAAGACCCGCATCCGCAACCGTTGTGAAGTTACGGGCCGTCCGCGCGCCTACTATCGTAAACTTCGCATGTCGCGTATTGCGCTTCGCGAACTGGGCAATTCCGGCCGCGTGCCGGGTATTGTCAAGTCGAGCTGGTAAGGAGACGGGCACATGGCAATGACTGATCCGCTGGGCGATATGCTCACCCGTATCCGTAACGGCGCGGCACGCCGCAAGTCGAGCGTTTCCACGCCGGCTTCGAAGCTCCGCGCACGTGTTCTGGATGTCCTTCAGGCTGAAGGCTACATCCGTGGATACTCTGAAGTCGTATTTGGCAACGGCAAGGCCGAGCTGAACATCGAACTGAAGTACTACGAAGGCGCTTCCGTAATCCGTGAGATCGGACGCGTTTCCAAGCCGGGCCGCCGAGTTTATGTCTCGGTTAAGTCCATTCCGCAGGTCGCGAACGGCCTCGGCATCACCATCCTTTCGACTCCGAAGGGTGTGATGGCCGATCATCAGGCACGCGAACAGAATGTTGGTGGCGAGATTCTTTGCTCCGTCTTCTAAGACGTAACATGATCTCCATAGCGAACAGACAGGTATAAAAATGTCTCGTATCGGTAAAAAGCCCGTTCAAGTTCCTGCAGGCGTCACGGCAAGCGTTGATGGCCAGAAGGTAACGGCGAAGGGCCCTAAGGGCGAACTGTTCTTTGTTGCAAACGACGAAGTATCGGTAGCGCTCGAAGACAACGCGGTTGTTGTACAGCCGCTCAACCAGAGCAAGGATGCTCGTTCCAAGTGGGGCATGTCCCGCACGATGATCGAGAACATCCTGAAGGGTGTTAAGGACGGTTACGAGCGCAAGCTCGAAATCAACGGCGTTGGTTACCGCGCTTCGCTGCAGGGCAAGAACTTGCAGCTGGCACTCGGTTTCAGCCACGACGTGGTCTACCAGACGCCGGAAGGCATCACGATCGCTGTACCGAAGCCGACGGAAATCGTCGTCTCCGGCATCAACAAGCAGCAGGTCGGCCAGGTTGCAGCGGAAATCCGCGAATACCGCGGCCCCGAGCCCTACAAGGGCAAGGGCGTCAAGTATGCCGGCGAGCGGATTGTCCGCAAAGAAGGCAAGAAGAAGTAAGGATCACGCGAAATGGCTAGCAGGAAAGATACTCTTGTGCGTCGCGCCAACCGCGTGCGCCGTCAAATCAAGGCGGTCGCGAATGGCCGTCCGCGCCTGTCGGTTCATCGCTCGTCGAAGAACATCTACGTACAGGTTATCGACGACGTGGCCGGCAAGACGCTTGCGTCTGCCTCCACGCTCGACACCGATCTGCGTTCGTCTTTGAAGACGGGCGCTGACGCGGCAGCTGCTGCTGCCGTCGGCAAGCTCATCGCTGAGCGCGCCGTAAAGGCTGGCGTCAAGGACGTTGTCTTTGATCGTGGCGCCTTCATCTATCATGGTCGCATCAAGGCTTTGGCCGAAGCTGCACGTGAAGGTGGTCTGAACTTCTGATCGGTTGCCAGGCGGGCCTTGCGCCCGCCTGGAACCCTCATAAGTTTCCGGTCGCTTCCGATCCACAGGACGGGGGCGACTTTTGTCAATCTGCCGATTGCACCCGGAAAAGAAAAAGGAAAAGGACAATGGCACAGGAAAGAAGGGGTTCTCGCGAAGATCGCCAGAACCGCGAAGAGCGCGACAGCGAATTTGTCGATAAGCTCGTAGCAATTAACCGCGTCGCCAAGGTGGTGAAGGGCGGTCGTCGTTTCGGTTTCGCAGCTCTCGTCGTCGTTGGCGACCAGAAGGGCCGCGTTGGCTTCGGTCATGGCAAGGCGCGCGAAGTGCCGGAAGCCATCCGCAAGGCAACGGAAGCCGCCAAGCGCGATCTGATCTTCGTCCCGCTGCGTGGTGGTCGTACCCTGCATCACGACGTTCACGGCCGTCACGGCGCCGGCAAGGTGCTGCTGCGTTCGGCCAAGGCCGGTACCGGTATCATCGCTGGTGGCCCGATGCGCGCCGTTTTCGAAACGCTCGGCGTTCACGACGTCGTCGCTAAGTCGACCGGTTCGTCGAACCCGTACAACATGGTTCGCGCAACGTTCGACGCCCTCAAGAACCAGATGCACCCGAAGGACATCGCAGCTCAGCGCGGCATGAAGTACGCCACGCTCCAGGCTCGTCGTGTTTCCTCCGGCGCTGCTTCCGAAGAATAAGGGAGCTGACAGATGGCTAAGAAAGAAAACGCTGCGAAGACGGTTACCGTCGAGCAGATCGGTAGCCCCATTCGCCGTCCGGCCGTACAGCGTCAGACGCTCATCGGCCTGGGCCTCAACAAGATGCACCGGGTTCGCACGCTGGAAGATACCCCAGCTGTTCGAGGCATGATCCGGTCGGTCCAGCACCTCGTTCGCGTCGTCGACGAGAAGTGAGGGGGATAAGCTCATGAAACTGAATGAAATCAAGGACAACGAAGGCTCGACCAAGAACCGCAAGCGTCTTGGCCGTGGCATCGGTTCCGGCTCCGGCAAGACTGCCGGTCGCGGTGTGAAGGGTCAGAAGGCTCGTTCGGGCGTTGCCATCAACGGCTTCGAAGGCGGCCAGATGCCAATCTACCGTCGTCTGCCGAAGCGCGGCTTCAACAACATCTTCGCTTCGGAGTTTGTTGTCGTGTCGCTCGGCCGCATCCAGACGGCTATCGACGCCAAGAAGCTTGACGCTTCGAAGACCGTCGATGCAGCAGCTCTCAAGGCTGCCGGCGTGATCCGTCGCGAAAAGGACGGCGTTCGCGTCCTGGCCGATGGCGAACTGAAGGCGAAGATCTCGCTCGAAGTTGCAGGTGCTTCCAAGCCGGCGATCGAAAAGATCGAAAAGGCTGGCGGCTCCATCAAGCTGCTTTCGGCTGCTGCCGAATAATATTACTGATCAACCGCCCGGGGTGCTTCACTCCGGGCGGTTTTGCTCCCATATGTGAGCCTCACGTCCGCGATGGCGAATCGCTCGCCTCGGCGGACATAGCGGAAACCACGGTGAGGCATCCGATTGCAGACACAATCGCCTCGCGTCCGGTTTTCAAGACGAAAAGTTAGTCCTTCCGGAACGGACAGGGTACTCCCGCTGATTCCGAGATTTGGTACGCGGAGAATTGCATGGCTTCTGCAGCGGAACAGCTCGCCTCGAACCTGAATTTCTCGACTTTCGCCAAGGCGGAAGATCTGAAGAAACGACTGTGGTTCACGCTTGGTGCGCTTTTGGTCTACCGTCTTGGCACCTATATCCCGCTGCCCGGCCTCAACCCGGACGCGTTTGCGCAGGCCTTCCAAGGCCAGAGCGGCGGCATTCTCGGGCTCTTCAACATGTTTTCGGGCGGCGCAGTGGAGCGCATGGCGATCTTCGCGCTCGGCATCATGCCCTATATCTCTGCCTCGATCATCGTTCAGCTGATGACCTCCGTCGTTCCGGCGCTGGAACAGCTGAAGAAAGAAGGCGAGCAGGGTCGCAAGATCATCAATCAGTACACCCGCTACGGCACGGTGCTTCTCGGCGTCATGCAGGCCTATGGCATTGCCGTCGGCCTTGAGAGCGGCAACGGCCTCGTGAACGATCCGGGTTGGTTCTTCCGTATTTCCACGGTTATCTCGCTGCTCGGCGGCACGATGTTCCTGATGTGGCTCGGCGAGCAGATCACATCGCGGGGCATCGGTAACGGCATCTCACTGATCATCTTCGCCGGCATCGTCGCCCATCTGCCGACGGCTCTTGCCGGAACGCTCGAGCTTGGCCGCACCGGTGCGCTTTCGACCCCGTTGATCCTGGCGATCATCGTCATGGTCGTTGCCGTCATCGCGCTCATCGTCTTCGTCGAACGCGCCCAGCGTCGTCTTCTGATCCAGTATCCGAAGCGCCAGGTCGGCAACCGCATGTTCCAGGGCGACACGTCGCACTTGCCGCTGAAGCTCAACACTGCGGGTGTTATCCCGGCGATCTTCGCATCGTCGCTGCTGCTGCTGCCGGCGACGCTTGCTGGTTTTGCCAACACCGCGGCGTTGCCCGGCTGGGCCACATCTATCGTCAGCGCGCTCGGTCACGGCCAGCCGCTCTACATGGTGCTCTACGGCGGCATGATTGCGTTCTTCGCCTTCTTCTACACGGCCATCGTCTTCAATCCGAAGGACACAGCCGACAATCTGAAGAAGCATGGCGGCTTCATTCCGGGCATCCGCCCGGGCGAGCGTACGGCTGAATACATCGACTACGTTCTGACGCGCATCACCGTGCTTGGAGCGATCTACCTGATCTTCGTCTGTATCCTGCCCGAAATCCTCATCGCCCAGACTGGCGTGCCGTTCTACCTTGGTGGTACGTCGCTTTTGATTGTTGTCAGCGTTACCCTTGATACGGTAGCACAGATCCAGGGTCACCTCATCGCTCAGCAGTATGAGGGGCTGATCAAGAAGTCGAAGCTGCGCGGAGGAAAGAGGGGACGATGAGACTGATTTTTTTGGGACCGCCCGGAGCTGGCAAGGGGACACAAGCCAAGCTTCTGACGGAGAGGTACGGTATTCCGCAGCTTTCCACAGGTGACATGCTGCGGGCGGCCGTCGCCCAGGCGACCGACGTCGGCAAGCGCGCCAAGGCTGTTATGGACGCCGGACAGCTCGTTTCTGATGCGATCGTCAACGAGATCGTGTCGGACCGGATCGACGCCCCGGATTGTGCCAACGGCTTTATCCTCGACGGATATCCGCGCACGGTCCCGCAGGCGGTCGCTCTCGGCCAGATGCTTAAAGGCAAGGGCTTGAAGCTCGATGCCGTGATCGAGCTCAAGGTCGACGAGACGGCGCTTGTAAAGCGTATGGAGAATCGCGTAGCGGAAACTATCGCTGCGGGCGGCTCGGTCAGATCGGACGATAATCCGGAAGCCTTCAAGCGTCGGCTGACGGAATATCGGGAAAAGACCGCACCTTTGTCGGAGCACTATGCCGGCACCGGTGAGCTTAAGACGGTCGACGGCATGGCCGATGTAGACGCCGTGACTGCACAGATCGAGAAGATTCTGGCCTAGACCCTGGGTCTTTGCCGAAAAGGAACCGCCGGGGAGTTGACTTTTCCGGCTGATTCCGCCAAAGACAGCGCCAACTCGCGACATGGGAGCGATCGGCGCGGTCTTCAACGAAACGAAGTCCGGGTACGGTCGGTTTTGACGTGTCTCGAACCTCAATCAACGTGCGGCTCTTGAGGTCGCGTAACGAAGCACCTATTGCCGGATGGCAACTGGAACGCAAGGAGAATAGACGTGGCACGTATCGCTGGCGTCAACATCCCGACGGCAAAGCGCGTTGTTATCGCGCTGACCTACATTCACGGGATCGGACCGAAATTCGCACAGGAAATCGTCGAGAAGGTCGGTATTCCGGCTGATCGCCGCGTGCATCAGTTGACGGACGCTGAAGTTCTTCAGATCCGCGAAACGATCGACCGCGACTACCAGGTTGAAGGTGACCTGCGTCGCGACACGTCGATGAACATCAAGCGTCTGATGGACCTGGGCTGCTACCGCGGCCTGCGTCATCGCCGCAGCCTGCCGGTGCGCGGTCAGCGTACCCACACCAATGCCCGCACCCGCAAGGGTCCGGCAAAGGCGATCGCCGGTAAGAAGAAGTAATTTCCCGAATAGGGAGATTGGGAGGCTGGCGCACGCGCCGGCCTCCTTTTGCAGTTTGGGAAGGGCGTTGCCCGACCGTCGCATTGCCTAACCGGTTTTGCGAAATGCCTGCAGGGCCGGTTCCACCGGTCCTGGATGAAACTGAAGAAGCAGGGCAGGGGACGAAAATTCCTTTCCCGGTGGAGCCGCTGGAATTACGGCGGTGCAGAGATCTAAGAAAGGGATCCTATGGCCAAGGAAGCCACCCGCGTTCGCCGTCGCGAACGCAAGAACATCACGTCTGGCGTCGCGCACGTCAATTCGTCGTTCAACAACACCATGATCACCATCACCGACGCACAGGGCAACGCAATTGCCTGGTCGTCTGCCGGTGCCAAGGGTTTCAAGGGCTCGCGTAAGTCGACCCCGTTTGCCGCTCAGATCGCCGCTGAAGACTGCGCCAAGAAGGCCCAGGAACACGGCATGAAGTCGCTTGAAGTTGAAGTTTGCGGTCCGGGTTCCGGCCGTGAATCCGCACTTCGCGCGCTGCAGGCTGCGGGCTTCATGATCACCTCGATCCGCGATGTGACCCCGATCCCGCACAACGGTTGCCGCCCGCGCAAGAAGCGCCGCGTCTGATCATTTGCGTTCAAAATGCCGGTGAGGGCGCTTCGGCGTGCTCCCGGACTTCGGGGCTCGGTTGTCACGATTGGATGGTGACAACGAACGGAAGGCACAAAACATGATCCAGAAAAATTGGCAGGAACTGATCAAGCCGAACAAGGTGGAGTTCATCTCCTCGGGCCGCACCAAGGCAACGTTGGTCGCGGAACCGCTTGAACGCGGCTTTGGTCTGACGCTCGGCAACGCGCTTCGCCGCGTGCTGCTGTCGTCGCTTCGCGGTGCTGCTGTTACCGCGGTGCAGATCGACGGCGTCCTGCACGAGTTCTCCTCTATCCCGGGCGTTCGGGAAGACGTGACGGACATCGTGCTCAACATCAAGGAAATCGCCATCAAGATGGATGGCGACGACGCAAAGCGCATGGTTGTGCGCAAGCAGGGTCCGGGCGTTGTAACCGCCGGTGACATCCAGACGGTTGGCGACATCGAAATCCTCAACCCGAACCATGTGATCTGCACCCTCGACGAGGGCGCTGAAATCCGCATGGAGTTCACCGTCAACAACGGCAAGGGCTACGTTCCGGCTGACCGTAACCGTTCGGAAGATGCTCCGATCGGCCTCATCCCGGTCGACAGCCTGTACTCGCCGGTCAAGAAGGTCTCGTACAAGGTGGAAAACACCCGCGAAGGCCAGGTTCTTGATTATGACAAGCTGACGATGTCCATCGAGACGGACGGCTCCGTCACCGGTGAAGATGCGATCGCGTTTGCGGCCCGCATCCTTCAGGACCAGCTGTCGGTTTTCGTCAACTTCGACGAGCCGCAGAAGGAAGCAGAGGAAGAGGCAGTCACCGAGCTCGCCTTCAACCCGGCGCTTCTCAAGAAGGTCGACGAACTGGAACTTTCCGTCCGTTCGGCCAACTGCCTGAAGAACGACAACATCGTCTACATCGGCGACCTCATTCAGAAGACCGAAGCAGAAATGCTCCGCACGCCGAATTTTGGTCGCAAGTCGCTGAACGAAATCAAGGAAGTTCTCGCTTCCATGGGCCTGCACCTCGGCATGGAAGTGCCGTCCTGGCCGCCTGAGAACATCGAAGATCTCGCCAAGCGTTACGAAGACCAATACTAACCATTAGACTGCGGGCAGATGCCTGCAAGTGAAGGAGAATAGCAATGCGCCACGGTAAAGCCGGCCGCAAGCTGAATAGAACCGCCAGCCACCGCAAGGCGATGTTTGCCAACATGGCAGCTTCGCTGATCGAGCACGAGCAGATCGTTACGACCCTGCCGAAGGCTAAGGAAATCCGCCCGATCGTTGAAAAGCTCGTCACTCTCGGCAAGCGCGGCGACCTGCATGCTCGTCGTCAGGCGATCTCGCAGATCCGCGACGCCGCTGTCGTTTCGAAGCTGTTCGACACGATCGCATCGCGTTACGCCACCCGCAACGGCGGCTACCTGCGTATCATGAAGGCTGGTTTCCGCCAGGGCGACAACGCTGCTCTCGCCGTCATCGAATTCGTTGACCGCGACACCGATGCAAAGGGTGCGAAGGATCGCGCTCGCGTCGCAGCTGAAGCTGACGCCGCAGAAGCAGCCTGATCTTTTCAGGTAAGCTGAATTGAAAGCGGCCGGGTGTTCGTCACCCGGCCGCTTTTTCTGTTTCCGCTGTCCGGATCGGTCGGTTGGCGACCTGCCGTTTACGCTTCAGATAGGGCTTGCGCACCAGGCGCCAGCAAAGGAGCAAGGTGACCAAAGCCAGATAGGTCATCTGCTCGAGGCCGACCACCTTGACTGACATGGCGAAATGCAGCGCTCCCGCCGCGGCGATCACATAGGCAAGCTTGTGCAACTGGTTCCATTTGCTGCCGAGCCTACGGATCGACCAATTGTTGGATGTCAGCGCCAGGGGGATGAGCATCAGCAGCCCGGCCATTCCGATGGTGATGAACGGGCGCCGGGCGATGTCGGCGATGATGGCGGGGATGTTCAGGACCTGGTCGAGCAGGAAATAGGCCAGGAAGTGCATCACCACATAGTAGAACGCCAGCAGCCCGAGTGCGCGCCGGTAGCGCAGCCAGTTGACGCCGAAGATATCGCGGATGGGGGTGATCGCCAGCGTGGCGACCAGAAAGCGCAGCGCCCAGATGCCGAGCAGGTGCTCGAATTCCTTGACGGGGTTTCCAGGCAGGCGTCCGGTGGCGCCGAGGTAAAAGGCGGCAAGGGCCGGACAGAGGCCCAGCCCGTACAATCCCCAGACGGACGCGGAGTGAAAGCGTTTCGGCAGGGCGGGCAGCTTGGGCATTCTTAGAAGTTCGCTCTCAGGTCCATGCCGGCATAGAGACCGGCGACTTCTTCCGCATAGCCATTGAAGGGCAGGGTATCGCGTCGGTTGGCGCCGAAGAAACCACCGCCACCGATCCTGTTTTCGGTCGCCTGGCTCCAGCGTGGATGGTCGACGGTCGGGTTAACATTCGCATAGAAGCCGTACTCATTGGGTGCCGACAGGTTCCATGTCGAAGGCGGCGGCGTTTCCGTCAACGAGATTCGCACGATCGACTTGATACCCTTGAAGCCATACTTCCAAGGAGTGACCAGTCGGATCGGCGCACCGTTCTGATTTGGCAGGGTCTTGCCATAGACGCCGACCGAGAGAATGGTGAGCGGATGGCGCGCCTCGTCGAGGCGCAGACCCTCGCGGTAAGGCCAGGGCAAAGCCTGAAAGAAGCCTGATTGGCCGGGCATCTCCTCGGGGCGCACCACGGTCTCGAATGAGACATATTTCGCATTGCCGAGTGGCTCGACTTTGTCGAGCAGGGCTGCGAGCGGGAACCCGGTCCAGGGAATGACCATCGACCAGGCTTCGACGCAACGCATCCGGTAGACACGCTCCTCGATTGGAAGCGCCAGAAGCTCCTCCAACCCGAATTCCTTCGGCTTGCCGACAAGACCATCGACCTTCACGGTCCATGGGGTCGGTTTGAAGGTATCCGAGTTGGCCGCAGGATCGGCCTTGCCGGTCCCGAACTCATAAAAATTGTTGTAGCCGGTGACGTCGGCCTCCGGCGTCAGATCCTCCTCGACGGTGTATCTGCCCTTGGGTGCGGCGAGTGCAGCCGCTTGGACCGAACCGACGCCAGTGCCTGCAATCAGCAAACCACCTGCCGTCGTCGCTAGAAAGGCGCGGCGCGAGAGAAAGCAGCTCTCCGGCGTGATTTCGGACGATGCGATTCTCGGTGGACGATAGGCCGGCATGATCTTTTCCGCTTTCAACGTGTGGGTCTTGTCTGCTCAAACTGACCAGAGTTTCGATCACTGAGAAAGAGGCGGATAACCACGTTTTCGTGCGTTCTACGTGATGGCGCCGACTTTGCGTATCTCGCAGTGACGTTTGCCTTTTTTCCTGCGAAATCCTATCTGAACGTAGCCGCGACGAATAGGAGAAGGCTTCATATGATCTTTGGTTCAAGGGCGCTTGCGACGCTCGTTCTCGCCGTCTCTCTCGCCTGTCCGGCAATGGCCCAGGATGCGAAGGTCGTGCCCCAGTCGCGCACCGAGATGCAGCTTTCCTTCTCGCCTCTGGTCAAGCAGACGGCGAATGCGGTCGTCAACGTCTATGCCGAGCGCGTGGTCGAGCGCCGGTCGGTCTTCTCGGGCGATCCCTTCTTCGAAGAGTTCTTCGGGCAGCGCATGCCGAACCGCAGCGAGAAGCAGTCGTCGCTCGGATCCGGCGTGATCGTCGGCAAGAACGGCATCGTCGTTACCAATAACCACGTCATAGAAGGCGCCGACGATATCAAGGTGGCGCTTGCCGATGGCCGCGAATATCCCTGCAAGATCGTGCTCAAGGATGACCGCCTCGATCTTGCGGTCCTGAAGATCCAGTCCGATGGTCCGTTCGACATCATCCCGATCGGCGATTCCGATGCGGTCGAGGTCGGCGATATCGTTCTGGCGATCGGCAATCCCTTCGGCGTCGGGCAGACGGTGACGAGCGGCATCGTTTCCGCGCTCGCCCGCAATCAGATTTCGTCGGGCGATTTCGGCTTCTTCATCCAGACGGACGCCGCCATCAACCCCGGCAATTCCGGCGGTGGCCTGATTGACATGAACGGTGCGCTGATCGGCATCAATACCGCGATTTTCTCCAAGGGCGGCGGCTCGAACGGCGTCGGCTTTGCCATCCCTGCCAATCTGGTAAAGGTGTTTGTCGCCTCCGCCGAGGGCGGCAATGGCTCCTTCGTGCGTCCGTTCATCGGCGCGTCCTTCGAGCCCGTGACCTCAGAAGTCGCGGAAGCTCTTGGCCTTGATCGCGCTCGCGGCGCGCTTGTCACCGCCGTCGTCACCGACGGGCCCGCAGCCTCAGCTGGCATCAAGCCGGGGCAGGTGATCACAGCGGTCAACGGCATCGCCGTGGAACATCCCGATGCCCTCGGCTACCGCCTGACCACGGTCGGTATTGGCCACGAGGCCCGCGTCACCGTTTCCGAAAACGGCAAACCGCACGATGTCAGCCTGAAGCTCGACCGTGCACCGGAGACGTCGCCCCGCGACGAGCGCCTCATCGAGGGCCGCAATCCGTTTGCCGGTGCGGTCGTAGCCAATCTCTCTCCCCGATTGGCCGACGAACTGCGCATGTCGACCTCGCTGCAGGGTGTCGTCGTTACCGAGATCAACCGTGGCTCGCCCGCCGCGCGCATCGGACTGGCGCCGAAGGATATTATCCGCTCCGTCAACGGCGCGTCGATCGACAGTTCGAAGACATTGGAGAGCGTGATGGCCGAGGGTGCCTCCTTCTGGCGCGTCGAAATCGAGCGCGATGGCCAGATCATTCGTCAGTTCTTCCGATGAGCGATCTCTTCTCGTCCTCCGAGCCGCCGGAAATGACCTCGGCAAGACCGCTTGCCGATCGTCTGCGGCCGCGCACGCTGTCCGAAGTCACCGGCCAGGAACACCTGACGGGCGTGGATGGCGTGTTGACGCGCATGATCGCATCGGGCTCGCTCGGATCGATGATCTTCTGGGGACCGCCTGGAACGGGCAAGACGACGGTCGCCCGGCTGCTGTCGGGCGAGGCGGGGCTTGCCTTCGAGCAGATCTCGGCGATCTTTTCCGGTGTCGCCGACCTCAAGAAGGTTTTCGAATCGGCAAGGGCCCGGCGGATGTCGGGCCGCCAGACCTTGCTCTTCGTCGATGAGATTCATCGTTTCAACCGTGCCCAGCAGGACAGCTTCTTGCCCGTCATGGAAGACGGCACGGTCATCTTGGTCGGGGCGACGACAGAAAATCCGTCTTTCGAACTCAACGCCGCTCTCTTGTCACGCGCCCGTGTGCTGACGTTCAAGCCGCATGGAGAAGAGAGCCTGCGAGAATTGCTGAAGCGCGCCGAAGAGACGGAAGGCAAACCTCTTCCGCTGGATGAGGACGCCCGGGCAAGCCTGATCCGGATGGCCGATGGCGACGGCCGGGCGGCGCTCACGCTGGCCGAGGAGGTCTGGCGCGCCGCGCGGGCGGACGAGATCTTCGATGTCGACGCGCTGCAGAGGATCGTGCAGCGACGAGCGCCGGTCTACGACAAGGGGCAGGACGGTCACTACAACCTGATTTCGGCCCTGCACAAATCGGTGCGCGGCTCCGACCCGGATGCGGCACTTTATTATCTCTGCCGAATGTTCGATGCCGGCGAGGATCCGCTCTATCTCGGACGGCGCCTCGTCCGCATGGCGGTGGAGGATATCGGCCTTGCCGATCCTCAGGCACTGGCGATCTGCAATGCCGCCAAGGATGCGTATGATTATCTCGGTTCGCCGGAAGGAGAACTGGCGTTGGCCCAGGCCTGCGTCTATCTCGCGACCGCACCGAAATCGAATGGTGTCTACATGGCTTACAAAGCGGCCATGCGGGCGGCCAAGGAAAACGGTTCGCTTCTGCCGCCGAAGCATATTCTGAACGCGCCGACCAAGTTGATGAAGGGCGAGGGCTACGGCGACGGCTATCGTTACGACCACGATGAGCCCGATGCGTTTTCGGGCCAGGACTATTTCCCGGAAAAGATGGGACGCAAGACCTTCTATGACCCGCCGGAACGCGGCTTCGAGCGAGAGATCCGCAAGCGGCTGGAATGGTGGGCAAAGCTGCGGCGTGAGCGGAGCTGACTCCATCTCTCTGTTGCGACGCATTTCCTGGCGGGAAACCGCTTCGCACTTTTTGCTGGAAATGCTTAAGCCTTGCCGGGCGTGCAGGGCTGATTTGCCCGGGCATATCTTGCTGCCGTCAGAAAACCGTGAGATAGAACCCGCGTTGCAGACGGCTGCACGGTTTTGAGACTTTCGATACCGAACATCCGCGGGGACGGCCTCGCTCCATACTCTAGGAGTTTGAAATGGCCTGGTTAATCCTCCTGCTTGCCGGTATCCTCGAAATCGGCTGGGCAATCGGTCTCAAATACACCGACGGTTTCACGCGGCTGACGCCGACGGTCCTGACCGTCGGTTCGATGATCCTTAGCATCGCCTTGCTTGGTCTGGCGGTCCGAACGCTGCCGCTCGGCACGGCCTATGCCGTCTGGACCGGCATCGGCACGGTCGGTACCGTCATTCTCGGCATTTTCCTCTTTGCCGAGCCGGCGACGTTCGTCCGCCTCGGTTGCATCACGCTGATCGTTGCCGGTATTGCCGGGCTGAAGCTTTCTGCCTAACGCAACGTCAGAGATCTCTCGCAAGGGCAGCTGACTTTCGCAGCCTGTTCCGGCGCGCCGCTATCGCAGCGCGTCGAGGACGGCAGTCGCCGCCTGCATCTCCTGCCAGCGGCCCTCGCGGCGCTTGAACGCTTCCTCGTCTGTGCCCCAATGCTCGATCTGCCAGTCCTCATCGACATGGGCTGCAATCCAAGCCTGTTCGGCGGTCAGCCGGCCGGACGCGAACGCAACCGCGAGCAGCGCCGAGCCGGTCAAGGTGGTGATCGTATGCACGCAGGTCAGGCCGAGCGGCGTCGCAAAGGCGCGCAGGCCCTCTGCATAGGCGGTGATTGCCTCACCGGTCTGTTCCTGGTGGATGACGCCCTCGGCCAGAATGAAGCGGGCGCCGAGCGACTGCGCAGCCCATTCGAGCACCGGGTTCCAGACGGCGTTCTGCCGTCCGACGAGCCCTTCCGGGCTGGACGCGCGGTAGCAGAGCAAGTCGGTTCCAGCGAAACGTAAGATGTCCTCGAAAACCGAGCGCTGGTCCTTCGCCACACCGTCGAGCGCCGTGTTGGCGATCCGGGTGACCGGCATCTTGGCGGGGTCGATGACCTCGACCTGCGCATCCCATTCGGCTGCCAGCATTTCGGCAAGCTTCAGGGTCGGGACCGCAAGCAGATTTTTCGCCGGCGTGCGCACCGGTCGGCCGTCAAGCAGCACGCTGTGGCCGCCGTCTTCCGAAGTGCCGATGCTGACGTCCTTGTAGAAGCGCTTGGGCAGCGGCTTCAGCATCTGGATCTGTGCGCGCCGGACCGGGTCCTCGTGGCTCAACGCACCGCTGAGTTCATCGCGAATATCAGGCATGATAGTGTTCCATCCACTCCATGATGTCGGCCGGCGTCCGTGCAATGTAGTCGGCCCCCGCCTCGACGAGATCCGGTACGTCGGCATAACCCCACGCAACACCGATGGCGGCGGCGCCGGCGGCCTTCGCCATCTGCATATCATAAATCGCATCGCCGATGACGACAGTATCGCTCGGATCAATCCCGGCTTCCGAGCAGCATTCCGAGACCATTGCTGGATGCGGCTTTGAAGGGCAGTCGTCGGCCGTGCGCGAGACGAAGAATATCCGGTCGAAGCCGTGGGTCTCGGCGATATGCGTCAGACCGCGGCGCGATTTGCCGGTGACCGCGCCAATCAGCAGCTCGTCGCGGCCGGACAGCGTCTGCATCATCTCCGCGATGCCGGGAAACAGCAGCTCCTGAAATCCGGATTCGCCGCGCACGCCGGCAAAAATCGCCTTGTAATGGGCCGTCATTGCCAGCGCCTGGTCGTCGACATGCTCGTGTCCGAGCAGGCGAGCAATGGCGATGTCAAGGGTCAGGCCGATGATGCCCTTGGTCGCGGAAAGTTCGGGTCGATCGAGTTCGAAGGCTTCGAAGGTCCGTGCCATCACTTCGTGGATCAGACCGCCGCTGTCGACCAGCGTGCCATCGCAATCGAAAAGCGCCAGTTTCATCAGTCGTCCTCGCCGGGCTCGTTCTCTTCGAAGCCTAGCAGGTTCCAGCTCTGGACCATGTGCGGCGGCAGCGGCGCAGTCACCCGCAGGCGACCGCCATCCGGGTGCGGGATATCGATATGGCGTGCGTGCAGGTGCAGCCGGTTCTGCATGCCGCCGGGCAGGCTCCAGTTGAAATCGGCGTCGAAATACTTCGGGTCGCCGAGGATCGGATGGCCGATGTGCAGCGCATGCACGCGTAGCTGATGGGTACGGCCGGTATAGGGCTCCATCTCCAGCCAGGCGAGGTTCTGTGCTGCCTGCTCGCGCACACGGTAGTAGGAAATGGCGTGGTCGGCGCCATCTTCACCGTGCTTGGCGATGCGCATGCGGTCGCCGTCCGGCGTCTGTTCCTTGACCAGCCAGGTCGAGATGCGGTCCTCGCGCTTGCGCGGGACGCCCTTCACCAGTGCCCAATAGGTCTTCTTGGTGTCGCGCTCGCGGAAGGCAGCCGTCAGCTTCTGCGCGGCGCCACGCGTGCGGGCAATCACCAGAACGCCGGAGGTGTCGCGGTCGAGGCGATGAACCAGACGGGGTTTTTCGCCACGCTGGTTGGTCCATGCCTCGAGCATCTTGTCGATGTGTCGGTTGACGCCGGAGCCGCCCTGTACCGCAAGCCCAGCCGGCTTGTTCAGCACGATAACCTTCGCGTCCTCGTGCAGCACCATGCGCGACAGCAATTCCCCGTCGGGCGAGTGGCGAAGGTCGCGTCCGGCGATCGGGCCAGTCTTTATCTCCTTGGCGTCGACGTTAAGCGGAGGGATGCGGACCGTCTGGCCCGTCTGCAGGCGCGTGTCGGATTTGACGCGGCCGCCGTCGACACGGATCTGGCCCGAGCGCAGCAGCTTCTGCAGCGGACCGAAACCCAGTCCGGGGAAATGCACCTTGAACCAGCGATCGAGGCGCATGCCTGCCTCGTCGCCGTCCACCTGCTTGTGTTCTATGCCTGCCATCTCAGCGAACCTGCTTCCTGTTCTTTAGAGGCAGCCTTTAGACCATTGCGCGCATCAGGGCCAGCCCGGCAAACACCGCCAGTATCGAAAGCACGATGCTGGCGGCGATGTAGCCGAGCGCGAGTGCAGCATCGCCACGCTCGAGCAGCATAATGGCGTCCAGTGAAAAAGCCGAAAAGGTGGTGTAACCGCCCAGCACGCCGGTGATCAGGAACAGTCGCATCTCCGGCGAAGCGCCGAACTTGCGCATGATCAGCTCCGCAAGCAAGCCGATCAGGAACGAGCCGGTGACGTTGACCATGAGCGTTCCCCATGGAAGGGCCGGGCCCCATCGTTGAACCGTCCAAAGGCCGACAAGATAGCGGGCCATCGATCCGATGGCGCCGCCGGCACCGACGAGAAGAAGTTGGGACATCGCAGCCTCCGGCCGTTTCACTGGGATCAGGCCAGCCGCTCGGCGTGCCACTTCAGATGATCGCCCATGAAGGTCGAGATGAAGTAATAGGAGTGATCGTAGCGCTCATGCATGCGCAGCGTCAGGTCGATGCCGGTTCCCTTGATCGCTTCCTCGAAGAGCCATGGCCGCAGGCCGTTGTCGAGGAAACTGTCCGCCTTGCCCTGGTCGATCAGGAACTCCGGGAAGCGGGCACCATCCTTGACCAGCGCGCAGGCATCGTATTGCCGCCAGGCGGCCCTGTCCTCGCCGAGGTATTTCTCGAAGGCGCCGATGGACCAGTCGGCCGTCGACGGCTCGACGATCGGCGCAAAGGCCGAGCAGCTGCGGAAACGGTCCGGATGCTTGAGCGCGATGGTCATTGCACCGTGACCGCCCATCGAATGGCCGAAAATGCCCTGCCGGCTCATATCGATGCGAAAATGCTGGCTGACGAAGGCCGGCAGCTCCTCGGTGATGTAGCTGTACATCTGATAGTGCTCGGACCACGGTGTTTGCGTGGCATCGAGGTAGAAGCCTGCGCCCTTGCCCATCTGCCAGTTGGTGAGTTCGTCGGGAACTTCCGTGCCGCGCGGGCTGGTGTCGGGGCAGACGACGATCAGCCCGAGCTCGGCTGCCATACGGCGGTACTCACCCTTTTCCATCACGTTGGCATGGGTGCAGGTGAGGCCCGAGAGATACCAGAGCACCGGCCGCGGCTCCTTGATCGCCTGTGGCGGGACGAAGACAGCAAACGTCATCTCGCCCTTGCAGGCCGCGGATTCGTGCGAGAAGACGCCCTGCATGCCGCCAAATGCGGTGTTCTGAGAAAGGACTTTCATCAAATGCTCCTTGGATATCGTGGGATCAGCCGGCGAGTTGCACGGCCGCGTTGACCGCAGCGGCGACAAGCACGGTGTTGAAGAAGAAGGAGACGATGGCGTGCATCAGGTTGATGCGCCGCATCGCCGTGGTGGTGATGGCGACGTCCGAAGTCTGGGCGGTCATGCCGATCACGAAGGAAAAATAGAGGAAATCATAGCCGCCGGGTTCCGGCGTCTCGGGAAAATCGAGGCCGCGCTGCGGGGCAGGGGTTTGCGCGCCGTCGTCAGGCACCCAATAGACATGGGCATAGTGCATGGCCGCCATCACGTGGATGGTCGCCCAGCCGAGAACGACCGAGGCAAAGGCTAGCGCCAGTTCGAGCGTTGGCCCCTTACTTTCGCCGTTCAACGCGAAGAACAGCGAGACCAGCGCCGTGGCGGCCGCTGCGAAAGTGACCAGGAAAATCACCGCTTCGGGTTCGTCGGTGTTTCTCGCATGCGTCTTGAGATGCTTGCCCGTCATCATCCGCAGCCGCCGGGCGCTCATGATCAGGTAGACGCAGAAAAAAGTGACGGCTGAGACTTCGAAACTATAGCGCGGCGCGGCAAACCACATGACGGGCAGGCTGGCAAGAGCACAGGGGAGCGCGGTGTAGAACGGCCAGTGCCTGAGCCTTGTCGTCGCTGTCATCGGAGTGCCCCTGCGATCCCTTGCGGATTGACGCCGCGCCTCACTTTTTCGTCTGGCGCGCGAGTCGGTCAAGTGTCTCGAGGAAGGTCGAACGGTCGCGTTGCGTGAAGGCGGCATTGTAGCCCTTGCTTTCGCCGGTCTCGCGCAGGTGTTGGCCAAGGTCGCGCATGGCAGACGCCATGCCGATATTGCTCTTGTCGAAGACGCGCCCGGACGGGCCGGTGACGAATGCGCCGGCGGCCACGCAACGAACCGCAAGCGGCACGTCGGCAGTCACGACGATATCGCCCTCATGCGCGCGTTCGGCGATCCAGTCGTCGGCGGCGTCGAAGCTTGCCGACACGATGACGTTGTGGACCATCGGGTCGCGCGACGGTCGCAGGCCCGAGTTGGCGACGAAGGTCACCTTGAAGCCATGGCGCTCGGCCACCTTCAGCACTTCCGCCTTCACCGGGCAGGCATCGGCATCGACATAGATCATCCTGAATCCGTTTCTCAAATGGACCGAAAAAGCGCCGGAATACAATCGATTCCGGCGCTTTCCTGAATCGGATTTTAAGCTTAGTAGAGAACCACGCTGCGGATGCTCTCGCCGGAGTGCATCAGCTCGAAGCCCTTGTTGATGTCTTCGAGCGGCATCGTGTGGGTGATCATCGGATCGATCTCGATCTTGCCTTCCATGTACCAGTCGACAATCTTCGGCAC
>NZ_LMCO01000047.1:0-23596 GCF_001424825.1 Ensifer sp. Root31
GTTTGCCTGGATTGCTCTTTCGGTCGCGGTCTTTGTGGTCATCACCACGATCCTCTTCGGCCGGATCTTGTGATGGCGCGGCACGGAGCCAAACGCCCATCCTCACTCGTCCGCCCGGCCGACCGCTGGCCGAGCTGGCTTATCGCTAAAAAGGATCACACGATGCCACTAAGCTTCCCCAACCAAAGCCGAAGCTTCGACGATACCAGGAACGCTGTTCGCTTCCTTGGCCACGATGGCATGTTCGAAGTGCCCTTCTATGTCGAGGCGGAGGCGCTCTCGCGTGGCGCGCCGACCCGGACGACAGAAGCGGCCTGCCTTCTGGCATTCGACGCTGCACGCAACAAGATCTACGAAGTCGCAAAGGCAGCATATGCCCACGGTCGCAAGACGATCTATGTCCTGACCGCCGCGGACTTCCGTTAGACCGGACAAGCCGGCGCCTTATCTGCCACCATCGAACGAACACGCTCGTCGCGACGCGCTCGGGGTCCGATGCCCCAGCCTCGGCCAAACCGTCTCCCGATGCCACTTCTGGCATCTGCTTCCCAAATACCCGCCATTAAGTCGCCGGTAACGCGCCAGCCGCCATATCTGTTGCGACCAACGCTTCAGGGGCCGGCATGGCGGACGCAGACAATGAGACCAACACCGCGGCCAGGCAGCCGAGCCGCGTCGTCGTGGTGACGGCGGGCGGAGAAAATCCCTGGATCATGATCAATGCGCTCGCCGCACGCTTTGACGATATCGTCGTTCTCCAGGAGCAGCCGGAATCCAAGAGCCTCTTCCTGCGCCGGCGGGCGCGAAAGCTCGGGTGGCCGACAGCGATCGGGCAATTGGCGACAATGATCGCCTCGCGCTTCGGCAAGCGCTTTACCCGGAAGAGAGCGGAAGGCATCCTTAGGCACTACGGTGTATCGGGCGCGCCGGATCCGAGCGTACCGGTTTGCCAGATCACGTCCGTGAACGACGCTGAGGCTGTGTCGCAGATCCGGCAGCTCGCGCCAAAAGTCGTCTTTCTCATCAGTTGCCGCCTGTTGAAGGCCCATACCCTGGCGCAGATCCCCTGCCCGGTCGTCAACTTCCATGCCGGCATCAATCCGGGCTATCGCGGGCTGATGGGCGGCTACTGGGCGCAGGTCAACGACGATGTCATCAATTTCGGCGCGACCGTGCATCTCGTCGACGAAGGCGTCGATACCGGCGGCATTCTCTACCAGTCGCGCCAGACGCCCGACCGCCGCGATACGATGCATACCTATCCGCTGCTGCAGACGGCGGCCTCCACCGGCATCGCCATTGCCGCCGTCGACGATGCCCTCAAGGGCAAGCTGCAACCGCTCGATGTCGCAGGCCCGTCGCAACAGTGGTACCACCCGCCGATCTGGACATGGCTCTGGAACGGAATTCGGCGCGGCATCTGGTAGGAAAACCGGGCGCAGATTCGCCGATGAGGACACGCCGCCTGTGGCCGTCAGAAGGCCCTAAGGCCCTGAAATTTCTGACACTCCTCAACCGATGGATATCCCGAAGTGTGGACTTGCCCGCATTGCGGCAACGCGTAGAGTGCCGGGGGTCTTCGACGTTCTGCGCCGGCGTCGTTTTTGGACACATCCAACGTCGTGGCGAGGTGAGCCACAGCGCCCGGACATAAGCATTGTCGCAGGAAGAGGAGAACGACACCCGATGGCAGATCGCATAATCGTCTACTGGCGCGACATCCCGGCCCAGGTCATCATCAAGAAGGGCCGCACGACCGCCAAGCGCGAGCTTTCGCTGCGCTTCACCGAGGCGATCGACATGTGCGCCATGCGCACCGGCGCTGCCGAAACCGACGATTATCTCGCCGAATGGCGCAAGGCCGAGCCAGAACCCGTCTCCGACGAACTGGAAGCGGAAGCAGACCGTGCGGCCGCCGAGCTCGAAGCCGCCTATGACCGCGAGCGCCTGGTTGCCCTCGTCAAAGCAGGAGGCCGCGACAATGGCTGAGCCGAAGCTCGCAGGTGCAGCGGAGGCGAAGATCGTCAAGGGCAATGCCGCGCCTGCCGCCAAGGCCGCGACCGGCGCCTATACCCCCGCCGGCGTTTCGCCGAGCCGCCGCTCGCGCCACAAATATACCGTCCGCCTCTGGGCCGTGCGCCATTCGCGCTTCCTCGAATGGTTCTACAACCGCTTTGCCGATCTCTTCCTGCTGTTGCACCCGCTGTGGAACGCAATTGGCTACGGCCGCGTCGAGCGGCCGGTGACCTTCGTCGAACGCCACGTCAAAGGCTTTCTTTTCGACTGTCGCATGTGCGGCCAGTGCGCGCTGTCGTCGACCGGCATGTCCTGCCCGATGAACTGTCCGAAGCAGCTGCGCAACGGCCCCTGCGGCGGCGTCAGGGCCAACGGCAATTGCGAGGTCGAGCCGGATATGCCCTGCGTCTGGGTGCAGGCGTGGAAAGGTTCGCAGAACATGACGAAGGGCGATGCGATCATGAACGTGCAGAAGCCGGTCAACCAGTCGCTGCGCGAGACCTCGTCGTGGCTGCGGGTGACGGCGGAAGCCGCCGCCCGCCGCGAAGCCCAGGCAAAAGAGAACCAGGCATGAGCCCCGATTACAATCCATACGACCCCGGCGCGCCGCTCGATCCTCTGCCCGGCCACTCCTCGCGCGGACGGCTCGAGCGCGTTTTGCGTCGCGGCGAATTTGCCGTCACCGCCGAACTCAACCCGCCCGACAGCGCCAACCCGCAGGACGTCTACGAGCGCGCCGCAATCTTCGATGGCTGGGTCGACGGCATCAATGCGGTCGATGCCTCCGGCGCCAACTGCCACATGTCATCTGTCGGCATCTGCGCACTGCTGACGCGCATGGGCTATGCCCCGATCATGCAGATCGCCTGCCGCGACAAGAACCGCATCGCCATCCAGGGCGACGTGCTCGGCGCGTCCGCCATGGGCGTGCAGAACGTCATGTGCCTGACCGGCGACGGCGTGCAGGCCGGCGACCAGCCGGGCGCCAAGCCGGTGTTCGACCTCGACTGCATGTCGCTGCTCGAGACCGTGCGCATCATGCGCGACAATTCCAAGTTCCTCTCCGGCCGCAAGCTGACGACGCCGCCACAGGTGTTTCTCGGCGCCGCCATCAACCCCTTTGCGCCTCCCTACGACTTCCGCCCCTATCGGCTGGCCAAGAAGATCGAGGCCGGCGCGCAGTTCGTCCAGAGCCAGTACTGCTTCGACGTGCCGATGTTCCGCGAATACATGAAGAAGGTGCGCGATCTCGGCCTGCACGAAAAATGCTTCATCCTCGTCGGCGTCGGACCGATGGCGTCGGCGAAAACCGCCCGCTGGATCCGCTCCAACGTGCCGGGCATCCACATTCCCGACAGCATCATCACGCGGCTGGAAGGTGCGCAGGATCAGAAAAAGGAAGGTAAGCAGCTCTGCATCGACATCATCAACGAGGTCAAGGAGATCGAAGGCGTCTCCGGCGTCCACGTCATGGCCTATCGCCAGGAAGAATATGTCGCAGAGATCGTGCATGAATCGGGCGTGTTGAAGGGTCGCAAGCCCTGGAAACACGAAACGCTGCCGACCGATGCGCTTGTCGCCTCCCGCATGGAGCACATTCGCGAAGGCAAGGAAGAAAACCAGCAGGAGATGGCCGAGGCCGCGGCCCACCATCCCCACTGAGGCAATCGCAGACAAAACCGGCGCCGGCCCGTCCGGCCGCCTCCATCGCTTAACGGGTGAGATAACGAAACCCGACGCCACAGGATCAAAGGATCTTACATGACCCGTACCATCGTCGCTTCCGCCACCCGCGAAATCATCATCGGCTTCGACCAGCCCTTCTGCGTCATCGGCGAGCGCATCAATCCGACCGGCCGCAAGAAGCTGGCCGCGGAAATGATCGAAGGCAATTTCGACACCGTCATCAAGGACGCGCTGGAGCAGGTCGCCGCCGGTGCGACGATGCTCGACGTCAACGCCGGCGTCACCGCCGTCAACCCGAACGAGACCGAACCGCCGTTGCTGGTCAAGACGCTGGAAATCGTCCAGGGCCTTGTCGACGTGCCGCTGTCGATTGACAGCTCCGTGTCGGCGGCAATCGAGGCGGCGTTGAAGGTCGCCAAGGGCCGGCCGCTCGTCAATTCCGTCACCGGCGAAGAGGAAAAGCTGGAAGCGATCCTGCCGCTCTGCAAGAAATACGACGTGCCGGTTGTCGCCATCTCCAACGACGAAACCGGCATTTCGATGGATCCGGACGTGCGCTTCGCCGTTGCCAAGAAGATCGTCGAGCGCGCCATGGATCATGGCATCAAGCCACACGACATCGTCGTCGATCCGCTGGTCATGCCGATCGGCGCCCTGGGCGACGCCGGCCGGCAGGTGTTTGCGCTTCTGCGCCGTCTGCGCGAAGAGCTGAAGGTCAACACCACCTGCGGCCTCTCCAACATCTCCTTCGGCCTGCCGCATCGCCACGGCATCAATGCCGGCTTCATCCCCATGGTCATCGGCGCCGGTATGACGTCCGCGATCATGAACCCCTGCCGTCCGCAGGAGATGGAGGCCGTTCGCGCTGCAAACGTTCTGAACGGCACCGACGCCAACTGCACCAACTGGATCAGGACCTACCGCGACCACAAGCCGGCAGAAGGCGGCCATGCCGTGGCGGCGGCCGCAGCACCGGCAGCCTCCGGCGGTCGTCGCGGCGGGCGCGCCGCGCGCACCGGCGGAGCTGCGGCGAGCGAATAGGCTTTTGCTCGGCGCCGTACTGCACATCGAAAGGACAACCAGGTCATGAGTTGCCCTGGTTGTCCTTTGGCTCTCCTTGTCAGATATGCGCTCTTTGAGGATGCGGGCGAGTTCAAAAGGCTCTACGGTGCGCTCAGGACCTAAGGCATGTCGCGCAAAAGTGCGCAGCGGTTTTGCGATAACGACATGGGCAAAAACAAGAACTTAAAGCGCAGCAAGCGAATCCTGGAGATCGCGACGCGCTTTAAGTCCTGCCGGTCCTGTTCGCAAACCTCGCAGTGCTTGCCGTCACTTTCGTTGCGGTTGTCACGAGGAGGATCAACTTTGGTTCCCAGGAACGGGTCATGAACGTCTGTTTCTGGGGTAGCTCGACGACACTGGCGGCGGCGTTTGTCTGGGCAATAGCAGCTGCGAAACTGACCACGGCTCCATAGTCAAGCATCCGACCGTCGCTGTCGCAGCACAAGAGTAGGGATCATCGATGACAACGCGCCGACTTCACCTCGACACTTTCACGCTCTGGTTCGAAGCCCCTTTCGTCATGGCGCTGCGGCTGCACGAAATGCAACTGGCGGCACTGACCGGGAAAACGCAGGATCCGACCGAGCTTAGCCGCATGGTCTCCGAGAAGATCGCGGCCACCGCGGAAAGTGCCATGGCCGTGAACATGGCGCTGTGGCGCACCGGTTTCGATAATGCGGTGCGGCTGATGACCGGCGGCGGCGCATCGCTTGGCCTGGGTGGAACGGCGATCGCTGCCGCCGCCCTTAAACCCTACGGCAAGCGCGTGCGCGTCAATGCCCGGCGCCTGTCGCGCAAGACGTCATGAACGGATACGCCCCGCGAGCGCAACCCTGACGAAATGATGCTCGCAGATCTTTCCATGTCGGGATCTGACAACTATCAGGCAGCATTCCGGTGCAGTCTGAAGACGTTTACCCATGCCTCGGTCCATCGGGCAGAAGCAGGCTTTAGGAAAGACAGAACAGAATGCGCATCGAAGGCACTTCCGAAATCGAGACCAACATGACCGAAGCCGCGCACAAGGATCCCCTCGTTCTGTTCATGCCATCGGGCAAGCGCGGCCGCTTCCCGGTCGGCACGCCGGTTCTCGATGCCGCCCGCTCGCTCGGGGTCTATGTCGAAAGTGTTTGCGGCGGCCGCGCCACCTGCGGGCGCTGTCAGATCGAGGTGCAGGAAGGCAACTTCGCCAAGCACAAGATCGTCTCCTCCAACGACCATATTTCGCCTGTTGGCCCGAAGGAACAGCGCTACGCCTCCGTGCGCGAACTGCCTGACGGTCGCCGGCTTTCCTGTTCCGCCCAGATTCTCGGCGATCTCGTCATCGACGTGCCGCAGGATACCGTCATCAACGCCCAGGTGGTGCGCAAGGCCGCAAGCGACCGGGTGATCGAGCGCAACGCCGCCATCCAGCTTTGCTATGTCGAGGTCGATGAGCCCGACATGCACAAGCCGCTCGGCGATCTCGACCGGCTGAAGGTGATGCTGGAGAAGGACTGGGGCTGGAAGGACCTGCTGATCGCGCCGCACCTGATTCCGCAGGTCCAGGGCATCCTGCGCAAGGGCAATTGGGCCGTGACCGCCGCCATCCACCGCGACATGGACAGTTCACGCCCCTTCATCGTCGGCCTGTGGCCGGGCCTCAAGAACGAGGCCTATGGCGTTGCCTGCGACATCGGCTCGACGACGATCGCCATGCATCTCGTCTCGCTGCTCTCCGGCCGTATCGTCGGCTCCTCGGGCACCTCGAACCCGCAGATCCGCTTCGGCGAGGATCTGATGAGCCGCGTCTCCTATGTGATGATGAATCCCGATGGCCGCGAGGCGATGACCAAGGCGGTGCGCGAGGCGGTCAACGGCCTGATCGGCAAGGTCTGCGCCGAAGGTGAGGTCGACCGCCACGACATCCTCGACATGGTCTTCGTCGGCAACCCGATCATGCACCACCTGTTCCTTGGCATCGACCCGACCGAGCTCGGCCAGGCGCCGTTTGCGCTCGCTGTCTCCGGCGCGCTGCAATATTGGGCGCACGAGATCGACATCGACGTCAACCGCGGCGCCCGGCTCTACATGCTGCCCTGCATCGCCGGCCATGTCGGCGCCGATGCCGCCGGCGCCACGCTGTCGGAAGGCCCTTACCGGCAGGACAAGATGATGCTGCTCGTCGATGTCGGCACCAATGCCGAGATCGTGCTCGGCAACAAGGATCGCGTCGTTGCCGCCTCCTCGCCCACCGGCCCGGCCTTCGAAGGGGCTGAAATCTCCTCCGGCCAGCGTGCCGCACCGGGCGCGATCGAGCGCGTGCGCATTGATCCCGAGACGCTCGAGCCGCGGTTCCGCGTCATCGGCGTCGACAAATGGTCTGATGAGGACGGCTTTGCCGAGGCGGCCGCCGCCGTTGGCGTCACCGGCATCTGCGGCTCGGCGATCATCGAAATCGTCGCGGAGATGTATCTCTCAGGCATCATCTCGCAGGATGGCGTCGTCGATGGCGCGATGGCGGCGAAAAGCCCGCGCATCATCCCGAACGGCCGCACCTTCTCCTACCTGCTGCACGAGGGCCAGCAGCGCATCACCGTGACGCAGAACGATATCCGCGCCATCCAGCTCGCCAAGGCGGCGCTCTATGCCGGCATCAAGCTGCTGATGGAAAAGCTGGATATCGACCATGTCGACACCATCCGCTTTGCCGGGGCCTTCGGTTCCTTCATCGATCCGAAATACGCCATGGTGCTGGGCCTGATCCCGGACTGCGACCTCGACGAGGTGAAGGCCGTCGGCAACGCCGCCGGCACCGGCGCGCTGATGGCGCTCCTGAACCGCGGCCACCGTCGCGAGATCGAGCAAACCGTCAGCAAAATCGAGAAGATAGAGACCGCTCTTGAATCAAAATTTCAGGAGCATTTCATCAACGCGATGGCAATGCCGAACAAGGTCGACGCCTTCCCGAAACTGTCTGCAGTCGTCACCCTGCCGGAGCGCAAGGTGGCGGCAGATGATGGCGAGGGCGGCGGCAGACGGCGGAGGCGTAGCCGGGAGTAGGGCCGAAAAGAAGCAAGCGGACACACTGCGCCCTTTAGAATGGTCTTCAGCGCATCAACGTATGACGTCCATCAGCGTCCTGCGCAGCGGCCCGCCGCGTTCGTCATGAACCACGAGGGAGACCGTCTCGAACAGAACGTCGATCGTGACGTCGTGGAAGGATATGATCCAAAATCGTGGACTGAGGACTTCCCACCGGGCTGTTTCCTCGCCACCAGAGACTTCATTGAACGCCCACGGAAGGACCGGGTATCTGCATCCTGGCAGGCCATCGACATTCATCGGCGTGACTCGGAAATCGATAACGTCACCGAACCTCAGGACCACGTTGCCACCGCCAACCGGGGGCGAGGTCTCGTAGCAAACCAGGGCGTCAATGCCGTCATAGAACACTACGGGGTTTGCGACTGATCCCAATTCGGGAAAAGCCTCCAATGGCGTTGATACCTGCATAATTGATCGCGCGTTGCTTCGGTTGAACGTCATGGCATGCTTGCGTTCAAGTCACTGCATAGTCAAATGTTTTGGCCCAACGGCAAGTGAGGGCGGTGACAGTGCCAAGCATCCCTCCCCCCGCCTGCGGGGGAAGGTGCCGGCAAGCGGATGAGGGCTGCAACAACGCACCAGGGAGCGCGTTCGAGAAAGGCGGTGACGCTTAGAATCTCACGCGGCCCTCGCCGCAAATGCCCCCAGCAGTCCCGTCCATCCATCTTCTGAATCAAGCGCCACGCGGGCTTCATTCGCCTTCGCACCATAATTGGCGAGATCGCGATGTTCGAGCAGTACGGTGGTGCCGCCATCGACTGCGGGCTCGAAGATGACCTCCACCGCGGTCTCAAACTCCGGATCGAACACCCAGTCGGCATTCAGTTGCCATGCAAGGAGGATGCGCCTCGGCCGCTCGCAGGCAAGCACCCGCCCCCATTCCTTCTCCTCGCCGCCATTGCCGATTTCGTACCAGCGGCCGCCCGCAAACGGCTCGACCACGACGGTCCTCTGTCCGCTTGCCGTCAGGCTATGGCTCTTCAGCCACCATTCGCCCATGCCGGCGACGAAGATGTCGAAGGCGCGCTCCGGCGTCGCGCGGACTGTCACGGTTTTGCGCACAGGGGCAGGCTCGATGTGATGCATTTCACAAACTCCCGTTTGCCTCATGGACCGCACCACAAACCATGCCGATATGTCAGATGGCTTCGTCGCGGTCCGCCACTGCCTTGAAGGCGGCGAGTTGATCACCCCAGAAGCGATCGAGCCATTGCCGCAGCGGACCAAGGCCAGCGGGGTCGATCGAATAGATACGGCGCGTGCCTGAAGGCGTGTCGTGAACAAGGCCCGCCTCTTTCAACACTTTCAGGTGCTGCGATATTGCCGGCTGCGACACCGGCAACGACCGTGCGAGATCGGCAACCGAGCAACGACCGGTACCCAGCCTCTCGAAAATCTGGCGCCGCGTCGGGTCTGCCAACGCCGCAAGCACTCTGCCTTCATAAGTCATTACTTATTATAAGCCTACGCTTATGGAAGGGCAAGCACCGCTTGAGCCCGGCGGCAAGACAGCGGGATTGGCACAATGGAACGGCACAAAGTCATGCTGTTTCATGGCGATAAGCTGCGAACGTGATTCAAAATATCAGCAGCGGGTCGGCGCGCTTCACCATCGGACCGAACGTGCTGCGCCCTCTACCCACCAAGCGCGATCGTCACTGCGACAAGTACGGCACCGATCGCTGCCATGGCGAAGGCCATCGGCCAGGGGCTTCGCCCCATATAGCTGCCGAGCCGTGCTCCGACGATAAAAAGCATGATGAGCGCGATGGCGTTCGAAACGCGCATGGCGACGTCGATCTGCTCGATGAACAGGAAGGGAATGCTCGGCGGCAGCGTCGAGATGACGACGAGCGCGAAGATGGCAAGCGCGGCCTTGAGGTCTCCGCCTGTGACCACGGAATGCTGACCGTTGGACGGCAAGGCCCGTACGCGCAGAAGCAGCGCCTCGATTTCGCTTTGCGCTGACACCAACCTGATATCATCAGGGAGGTTGTCGAGAAAGATCTGGCGGGCGCGATCGAGAGGTTCGCGCTGCAGAGCGTCGACCAGGCCGCGACGTCGCACCCGCTCGACCGCGGTCGTTACCACATGCATGACGCCATCGACGATGCCCCAGGCCAGATTGCAGCCGAAAGCGGCGACAAGCACCGCATTCACTTTCTCGCCGCCACCGACGGCCGCACTCATCGTACCGGTGAAGGACAGCGCCATCAGCAGCCCGAAAATGATCTCCGAGAGGCGATCGATCGGATCCAAAATGCGTCGCGACTGGTCATCTCGCGCCATGGCACGCCTTCCCCTTGCGCCGAGATCAACGCATGACGATCGGGTCGCTTTCGGCCGGTTTGTCAGGCAACCGCTGTTGCAAGCCGCGCCTCTCCCGACTGGATCCTCAGTTCCGCGAATGCGTCGCGAACATGATCTGCGACAGCCAGCACCGGCGCCGGCGCATCGTCGATCACCTGCAAGCCGATGTCGTAATGGCCGAGATCCGGTAGGCCGTCACGCTCGCCGAGCTGCACCATCTCACCCTGGACGAGGTAGCGCGGCAGCGGGGCAATCGCGAGGCCCGCGAGCACGGCGGCACGCTGGCCCGTGGTATAGGCGCTGAGAAAGGCAATGCGGAACCGGCGGCCGGCGCGCGACAGCTTTTCCACCGCATCGGCCCGCCAGACGCAACCGTCCTCCCACATCGACACCGGCAGCGGATCCTTAAGATGCGCATTGCCGCATTTGACGCCGGCCCAGACCAGCTTCTCCTGCATCAGGATCTCGCCGTTCTTCGGCGCGACGTCGGTCAGGCTGTTGAAGATCGCGATGTCGAGACGGTGCTCGTCGACGCGCTTGCGCATGGCGCCGCTCATGCCGATCGAGACGTCGACCGTGACGTTCGGATAGGATTCGGCAAAGCGCTTCAACACTTCCGGCAGAATGCGCTCGCCGACATCCTCGGGCGCGCCGACACGCACGACGCCGTTCATGTCGGGCAGCAGGAAGCGAGACACCGTCTCGTTGTTGAGCGCCAGCAGGCGGCGGGCAAAGCCCAAGAGCATCTCGCCCTTGGGCGTCAGCGACACCGAACGCGCATCGCGCAGGAACAGCGTGCAGCCGAGCTGCTCTTCCAGCTTCTTGATCTGCATCGAGACCGCCGACGGCGTGCGATAGACCGTTTCGGCCGCGGTGGTGAAGTTGCCCGTTTCGGCGATGGCGACGAAGGTTTTCAACACATCCATTTCCAGGAGCGGAAGCGCATGGCGCAGCATCATGTTCATGGCGGCATCCTTGTTCAATAAAACTGACAGAATGGTTCACTTCATTTCGTTTGATTGAACATCAGCAAAGACCGATAGTCAAGTTGCAAGGACGCCAAAGGAAGGAAACCAGTCATGTCCGCGACAACAATGGCCTTCTCTGCCCCGCAGGACATCCGGCACGTGAGCAAGGTGAAGCCCAAGATGAACCGCACTCCGGATCATGCCGTGCAAATGGCAAAGGCCCTGCCTGTGAGACAGGTCAATGCCGACGGCGATCTCGTCCTGTCGTTCCTCTCCCGCGTGCAAACGCTGATCGACGGCATTGCACGAAAACGACAGGCAAAACGCATCGCCCGGAATCGGGTGGAAGCCCACCGCGAATTGGCGAAACTACCCAAGCGGGTCCGCAACGACCTCATCTTCGCCGAGACGCTGATTGATCACCATGTTTGATGGAAAACATCAAACATATTCGTTTGAATGATGATTAGGGTTGCGACATATATAGATCGTGGTCGCGACCTCTGAGGCACTCAGAAGGAGCCATGAAATGTCTACTATCCATCTATCACAGACCTCGGAGCGGGCACCCTCCCTCTCGTCCATCCCGGGTCTCTTCAATCTGCGTGCACGCGCCTGGGCTGCCTGGAAGCGCTATGCCAACGAGCGCGCACTTGAAAACCTGTCCTACGACACGATGAAGGACATCGGCTTCCCATCCGTCGACGACGCGGTGCACAAGACCGAACAATGAATGACCGCCTGACCTGTTCTCGGGGACCCAAGACCCCGAGCGCGAACCGCTGAAGGGCATCGTCGAGAAGGCGATGCCCTTCTTCTTTTGTGGTTTCGCCAGATGCCGTCGGGCGTCGAAACGCCCCAAACCGGCCCTTGCGCGAACTTGTCCGATACCGACACCTGGCCCTTTCACCGCCGGCGCGTCGCAATCGGCAAACACAACCCAAAGGCGTTCTTTCTGAAAATTGCGCATCTCTGGCGTTTCTTGTCAGATTACGTCAACGACGCCGGTAAATCTGTCGCATTCCTTACAAAAGCCGCAAAGCCGGCTCGACAGCGGCTTTCCCGCCCCATGTCGCAATGCGAAATGTCTTTGCGGTCGCTGCTTTCCATGTCAATGTCGCAAACAGACAAGCCGGATGGTATCTTCCAAGCGACGAATATACGGCATCGCCAAGCACGGGAAGCCTCATGAACAAGCCCTTGACCAAAAAGCGTTCTCTCGTCTTCTTCCTGGTACCGAACTTTTCCATGCTGCCGTTTTCGGCCGCCATCGAAACGCTCCGCATCGCCAACCGCATGCTCGGCTACGAGGCCTATACATGGCGCCTCACATCGACCGACGGCGAAAAGGTTCTCTCCTCAAGCGGCATCGCGCTTGAGGTCAACTCGTCTCTCGCCGACGAACGCAAGTTCCTGGGCGGGGAAAACCGTCCGTCGATGGTGCTGGTCTGTTCCGGCATCTATGTCGAGGATTTCAACAACAAGTCGGTCAATGCCTGGCTGCGCGAAGTCTACAACCGCGGCGTCGCCGTCGGCAGCCTCTGTACGGGCGCCCATGTGCTGGCCTCGGCCGGCCTGTTGACGGGCAAGCGCTGCGCCATCCACTGGGAAAACCTGCCCGGCTTCTCCGAGAACTTCCCGCAGGTCGACGTCTATGCCGACCTCTATGAGATCGACAGCAACATCTACACCTGCGCCGGCGGCACCGCCTCGCTCGACATGATGCTGAACCTGATCGACCAGGATTTTGGCGAGAACCTCGTCAACCGCGTCTGCGAACAGGCGCTGACCGACCGCGTGCGCGGCCCTCACGACCGCCAGCGGCTGCCGCTGCGCGCCCGTCTCGGCGTCCAGAACGCCAAGGTGCTGTCGATCATCGAGCTGATGGAAGGCAATCTTGCCGAACCGCTGTCGCTCCTGGAGATCGCCGAGGGCGCCGACCTGTCGCGCCGGCAGATCGAGCGACTATTCCGCCAGGAGATGGGGCGGTCCCCTGCCCGCTACTATCTGGAGATCCGGCTCGACCGCGCTCGACACCTCCTCATCCAGTCGTCGATGCCGGTCGTCGAAGTCGCCGTCGCCTGCGGCTTCGTCTCGGCGTCGCACTTCTCCAAGTGTTATCGCGAACTCTACAACCGCTCGCCGCAGCAGGAGCGCGCCGACCGCAAGCTGACGCTGCAGATGGCGCGATAGGAACTGGTGCGAACACACAAAAAGTGCGGGTCATCCGCCCTTTTTGTTGGCAACAGGCCGTCCCTTCTTAACCTATCCGGCGATGTGAGCCCGCCAGCCGCCAAAACTTCCCTCATTCCTGTGCCTGTCACAGGAATCCAGCCAGCCCAAGTCCTTGGGCTGAAATGCCCCCTAACCCGACAGACGTCGGGTCGCTGGATCCCTGCCACAGGGGCGAGGATGAGGAGAACGGGGTGCAAACCTCGTTGAAGACGGTATCGGTCCGAATTTCAGATGGAACCGTCCGCCCAATTTGCGGTTGCGCTTGCCGCCGCAGCGATACCACAGACCACCTGGCCCGCTTTGTCGCCCCTCATTTCCCGCCATTCTGGAACCCGCTCCACCCACGTTCGCGCTTGCGTCGATCCGCATTTTTCGCTTGAACGGAAAAGGAGAACGCGTGGCCGCGCCGCAGCCGGAACGTGCTGGCACGCCTCCGCCGCTTGAACATCAGGAGCATTTCACCCCATGGCACCCGTGATCATCGATCCGAGCAAGGTCCACGAGTTCGAAGACAAAGAGCGTTTCTATGTCTGGCTCGGCGCCAACCATGCCGGCGAAACCGAGGTCTGGATCAAGATCCACAAGGTAAGCTCCGGCCTCAAATCGATCACGCCGAAGGAGGCGATCGACGTGATCCTGTGCTGGGGCTGGATCGATGGCGTGCGCAAGAGCCACGACGACCAGAGTTACATGCAGCGCTACACCCCGCGCGGCAAGAAAAGCATCTGGAGCCAGATCAACGTCGACAATGTGGCCCGGCTGATCGCCGAAGGCCGGATGACCCCGTATGGGCTGAAAGAGGTCGACAAGGCCAAGGCCGACGGCCGCTGGGATCGCGCCTATGGCAGCGGCAAGGAAATGAAGATCCCCGACGACCTGCAGGCAGCGATCGACGCCGAGCCGCAGGCGCGAGAAATGCTGGCAAAACTCAGCGCGCAGAACCGCTTCGCGCTTGCCTTCCGCACGCACAATATGAAGACCGAGGCCGGCCGCCGGAAAAAGATCGAGACCTTCGTCGAGATGCTGAAGCGCGGCGAGACGATCTACCCGCAGGCGCGGAAATAGCGCAGGCCACACCGTCAACCCTTGTCCATGAGCGCACCTGTTCAGCCGGATCTGGCTCAGGTCCGGGCGTGGAAGGCGCGCTCCAGTTCGGCGATATCGAGCTTGATCATGCCCAGCATGGCCTCGGTCACACGCCGGGCGCGCTCGCGGTCGGTATGGGCAACCATGTCGCCGAGCGCTCTCGGCACGATCTGCCAGCAAAGACCCCAGCGGTCCCGCAGCCAACCGCATTGCTCGGCCTGCCCGCCGTTTTCAAGCAGCGCATTCCACAGGCGATCGATCTCCTCCTGACTGTCGCATTGGATCATGATCGAGAAGGAATGGTTGAACGGGTCCAGCGGTACGGCTTCGAGCGCGGTGAAGTTCTGGTTTCCCAGGGTGAACTCGATCACCTTGACGCTGCCCGCCGGCCCGCTCGGCGAATCCGCCGGCATCACCGTCGTGCGGACGATCGCCGAATTGGGCACGAGCGAGACGTAGAGTTCGACGGCCCTGAGGGCGTCCTTTTCGAACCAGAGATTTGAGACAACTTTGGTCATATGCGGCTCCTCTTCGCAGGCCCGGATCATGTCCGGCTGCTTGGAAGACGTTTCGCCGATGCCGAAACCGACAATGCTTCGCGATTCATTGCAATCATCGCGGCTAGCGGCACTAGCTCGCCACCATGCAGGAACAGGTCCTTGGCCGGACAGCGTCGCGGATTGCGGCTCGCTACGACGCCAGTGCGTCGAGCAGTGCGAGCTCCGAAATCACCCGGTTTCGCCCGGCGTGCTTGGCCATGTAGAGAAACTGGTCGGCCGCATGCAGGTAGTTCTCGAAGGACTCCGGCGCCTCGATGGTCGCAAGACCGATCGACACTGTAATCGACAGTTCCTCGTCATCCGCAACGATGCGCGATCTCGCAAGCTCGATGCGCAGCTTCTCGCAGAACGTGAAGGCGCGCTGGACGTCGAAGCCGTTGAACAGGATGCCGAACTCCTCGCCGCCGAGGCGGGCAAGCAGGTGTTCGTCGCCGACCAGCGTCGTCAACCGCTTGGCCACATGCTTCAACACGACGTCGCCGATCTCGTGGCCATAGGTGTCGTTGAGGCGTTTGAAGTGGTCGATGTCGAGAATGGCGATGGCCGTGGTCTCGCCGCGGCGCAGGCACTGCTCGACGAGGCGCGGGCCGGTCAGGAAGAAATGGCGGCGATTGTAGATATCGGTGAGATAGTCGCTCGCTGCCTGTCGCTGCAGCGTCTGCAACCGTTTCTGGATGCCGGCGGCATAGGCGATGCGACCGTTGAACTCTGCCTCAAGGAATGGCTTCTGGATGAAGTCCGTCCCGCCGGCCTCAAGGAACCGCGCTCCGATCCGGCGGTCGCCGCTGTCGGAAAGCGCGATCACCGGCAGCGCCTCATCGCCCTGGCGCCGGCGCACCTCGGCAAGCAGCGCTGCCCCAGTCATGTCGGACAAATCAAGATCGGTGACGACGATATCGATCGCCTCGCCGGAATCGAGCACCAGCAGCGCATCGGCGGCGCAAGCGACCTCGCACACCGAAATCCGCTGCCGGCGCAGGATGCCCGCAAGCTCGACCCGCGACGGCGTGTCGGAATCGGCAAGCAGCACCGTCGTCTTGCCATTGGTCAAGGCCCGGTCCACGGCGCCGATCAGGAGATTGATCGATTCCGGCTGGTTCTTGATGACACAATCGAGCGCGCCGCGACCGAGGATCTGGTCGCGCGTGTTGTCGTTGAAGGCCGCGGTGAAGACGACGGCCGGAACGTTGTTGGCGAGGATGAAGTCGAGCGCCTCACAATTGGGCGCGTCGGGAAGATTGAGGTCGAGCACGGCGAGCGAGAAGCTATCCGGCGCTGCGGTCATTTCCTGGCGCAGCGCCTCCAGCGAGGCGCAATGGGTGACACGAATACCATGCACCGTTTCCAGGCCGTATTTCAGCGCGGTGGCAAACATGCGGGAATCTTCGATCAGCAACATGCGCTTGTCGCTGTGCTTCTGCACAGAATTGATCCGACCTGGCGTGCGGCGCAATCTCACGTCCCTGCAAATCCCGATTTCGAGCCGCAGGCGTGCTGTCCCAAAAAGGGCGACGCTGGCTCCCAATATACAATTATACCCGGCACGGATCGCGCCAGACATTTTGTCTTGGCATGACCAGGCGTTACCGGGCTCCCCACTTTTGTTGCGGCCGATTGAAGACGGTCCGGATTGCAATTTCGTTAATGCGGCAACCGTAAGAGGGCTTTTCTCGCGACCCCGGCAATTTTAGGGGTCGCAAGCGCAGGAAAGCGGCAGATGCGCCGGCGTGTGTAGCCGACGGATGAGCGCCACCGCCTCGAAACGGAGGTGGCGGGCGGGATCAAGGCGCCGACAAACGGCGCATCCGGCAGCCAGGTTCGCGGAGTTCGCAGGCGCGTTAAAGCGCGTCGCGATCTTTCAGATTCGCTTGCCGCGCTTCAAGTTCTTGTTTTTACGCATGTCGTTATCGCAAAACCGCAGCACACTTTTGCGCGACATGCTTTAGGCCGGAACTTTCACCTTTTCGCTCAAGGTCTTGATCTTGATCAGCGTGTCGAGGTTCTGGTTGACGCGGCAATAGAACTCTTCGTTGACGAAGGGGCGCACGACGAAATCGTTGCCGCCGGCCTTGAGGAAGCGTGCCGACAAGAGCCGGTTGGTCGAGGACGAGACGCCGATGATGCGCAACTGGTGCGGCCCATAGGTGCCGCGAATGCGCCGCGTCAGCTCGAAGCCGTCGATGTCGGGCATGTTGTAGTCGGTGATGACGAGGCCGATATCCGGATGGTTCTTGAGGATTTCGAGCGCCGTCGCACCGTTTTCTGCCGTGCTGGTGCGGAAATTGTAGCGTTTCAGCTGCGTCGTCAGCAGCGCGCGCGCCGTCGGGCTGTCGTCGACGATGAGCACATGGTGCTTGTGGTTGGTGAGAAACCGGCAAACCGATTCCGCCAGCATGTCGACGGCAAAGACGCTGTCCTTGATGACATAGTCGACGATCTCCTTGGCCAGGATCTTCTCGCGCGTACTTTCCTGGAAGGAGCCGGTGAAGACCACGGTCGGCACGCTCATCTCGATGAGATAATTCAGCGCCTCGCCATTCTCGGCACCGGGCAGGTTGATGTTGGAAATGGCCAGCGACGCCGGGAATGTCGCATTTTCGACGGCAAACTGCAGATCGTCATAATCGCGGCAGACGATGACGTCGATGTCGAACAGCTCTTTCAGCCGCTTCGAGACCATCGACGAAAACAGATTGGAGTCCTCGGCAAGCACGATGCGGTGCTCAGCAAGAGATTCACCGGAATAGTACATTCCGGAAACGCCGAAAAATGACATTGATCGCCTATAAGAAAGAGTGTCCCCGAAGCCATGCTAGAGGAGAAAGACTTTCCCGGCTGTTAATGAGGTAGCCGTGAAATGCTGCTTGGCGCGCTTGCATTCAGGTCTGCGCATACGACCCAATAGCCCTGCGGGGCCGTCAAGCCTTCGGCGTCGCTCCGCGCCGCTCGAGCGCAGTCTTGCGGATGATGTCCGCGATCTCCGGGTTGCTGCTGGACAGCATCTGGAAATCCTCCGAATACAGCGACAACAGCGAGACCTCGGTCGCCGCGCTGACGGTCGCCGAGCGGGGCTCGCCCGTAATCAGCGCCATCTCGCCGAAGAAGCTGCCAGCGTCTAGCTCCACCGGGTTCGGTGTCGCGATACTGACGCGTCCCTCGACGATGAAGAACATCTGGTCGCCGGCCTCGCCCTTGCGGCATATGACAGCGCCCGCCGGCACGACGCGAGGCCTCAGCGCCCGCACGATCTCGACGAGCGCCGACGAGCCAAGCCTCTGAAACAGTGGCACGGTCGCCACCAACTGCCAATTGCGCACGAAGTCCCGGCGACGGACCTCTTCGTAGAAGCCGGTGGCGAGGATGCCGGCCCAGAGCGCAAAGATGCCGATGCCGCACATCATGACCAGCCCGGCAAGGACGCGGCCGGCGAAGCTTTGCGGAATCTCGTCTCCATAGCCGGTGGTCGACAGCGTCACCACCGCCCACCACATCGCCTGGGGGATGCTGCCGAACGTGTTAGGCTGGACGTCGCGCTCGATGAGATAGGCCGTGAGCGCCGCACCAAAAAGAACGATGCCGAAGATCGAGGTGATGCCGATCAGGTTACGTGCCTGTTTGCTCAGGACGCTGCCCATAAGCCGGAAGAAGGGCGATCCGCGCAGAGGCTTCAGCAGCCAGATGGCACAGTAGAGGGTCTGATCGCGCGTGCCGACAAACAGCACCGCGGCGAAAGGAACCAAGACAGCAAGCACATCGATAGCAATCGCCGGCAGCCTGTCCCAAAAGTCTCTCTCGCGCGCGGCGATCAGCGTCACGATCAGTTGCAGGACATAGATGGCCCAGATGAGAGCAAGCAGGACCTCCAAATTGAGCCTGGTTCGTCCGGTCATGTCCGGCGTCGTGAGTGCAGCGACCGCCACGAGCCCAACCACGGCGAGCAGCCCGCCGAGCGGCGCAGAAATCTTCGAGAACGGCCGTGCCGACATTCAACGCTCCCGCGGCCTACCACCCTCTTAGCATAAGATGCTTCAGGCCAAGCGCAATGGGGCCAACGAGACGACCCTGGAGCAGAGTTGACCTTGGCAAAAGCGTCGACGCGGCGCCGGCTCCCATCGGCTGGTCGAAGAGCCGGCTCAGTTTCTCAGCCCGCCAAGACAAGGCGCTGACCGCGCGCCCATTTCAGTATAAGATACCACCATGAGCGAAACCCAGGCCCTCTTCGACGTCCTGCGCCAGTCGGCGGCACCCGCCTTCGCCGATGCCATCGAGCGGCACGTGCGCGACGCGCCGGACCGCAAGCTCGGCCGCATCAATGCGCTCGCCTTTGCCGCCGAGCACGGGCTGGACGAAGAAAAGACGATCGCCGGTTTCCTGCACGCCTCGCGGCTTGGTCTGTTCGAACTGTCCTGGAATGTGCTCTGCCCCGGCTGCGGCGGGGTGCTCGACGCCAACACCTCGCTGAAAACCGTGCAGAGCGAGGCCTATACCTGCGCGCTTTGCGCAGCCGGCTACGAGCCGACGCTGGACGAGATGATCGAGGTGACGTTTACCGTCAGCCCGCGCGTCCGCCATATCGAGGCCCACAATCCGCACGAGCTTCCAGCCGCCGAATATTTCCGCCAGGTCTACTGGGGCTCCGGTGTCGACCTGCCTGAAGACGATTACGAGGCGAAGGCCGAGGAGTTCATTCTCGAGACTCTCGAACTGCCGCCCGGCGAAAAGGCCGTCATCGCGCTGCAGCTTCCGGCCGAGTTCATCATCATCTTCGAGCCGGTGACACACGCAGCGCAGTTCATCGACGTGTCGGGAGAACCGACGAAGGAAAGGCGCAACCTATCCCTGGTGTTCGATCGCACCCATCGGCATAACGAGACCATCAGCATGCAGCCGGGTCCGCTGCGGATCCAGGTGGAGAACCATGCGGAGGTGCGCACGCTGCCCACGGTCTGCGTCGCCGGCGAAGCGCTGCATGCGCTGCTCGGGCGCCGTCGTCCTTTCCTGACGGCCAAGCGGCTGCTGTCCAACCAGACATTCCGCGACATCTACCGCACCGATACGATCGACGTAGACCAGCGCCTGAAGATCACCAGCATGACATTCCTGTTCACGGACCTTCGCGGCTCGACCGAGCTTTACGAGCGTGTCGGTGATCTCGCCGCCTTCGATCTGGTCAAGACCCATTTCACCGTGCTCAACGAGATCGTTGCCGCCGAAGCCGGCGCCGTGGTCAAGACGATCGGCGACGCCGTCATGGCAACCTTCCCGACGCCCGATCGGGCGATCGCCGCGGCCATGCGGATGCGCGACGCCATGCGCGAGCTCAATCACGAGCGCAGCAGCGAGGACCTGCTGTTGAAGATCGGCATCCATGAAGGCCCCTGCATCGCCGTCAGCCTCAACGAGAGGCAGGACTATTTCGGCCAGACGGTCAACATCGCCTCGCGCGTGCAGCACCTCGCCACCGCCCAGGAGATCTTCGCCACCAGCACGGTGCTGCGCAATCCGGCCGCCGCCGACCTGCTCAGCGAGCGCGGCCTCAACCCGATGACACACAACGTCACGCTGCGCGGCATCACCAACGAGATCAGCATCTTCGCCATACCTTGATCGTGATGTCGGCAAGCGCGTTCAGCGCGCGCTCAGGATCCCAACAACTCCAGGAAATCGAAAAACATCGAGGGCGAGTAGGCGAACAAAACGCCGCTGCCGTAACCGATCAGCCCGTACAGGCTCGCCCCGACCCAGCCGTGGCTTTGCCACCCATAGACAATACCTACAGATGTCGCCGCGCTGATGATGGCAAGGACCCAAACACCGTGAATGAAGGACTGGAACGTCCTAGCCATTCTTGCCTCTTCCAAAGCGCCGCCTATTACTTGGCGCAAACGAACGTCGCGGCCACGAGACGGATTTGCGGGCGCCGATTTTCGTCTCTGCATTGTAGGTAGGTACGCCTGCACGCTTTGACCAGAGGTTCGGCGCGTGAGCGTTGCATCGCTGAAGCCGGCCTGACAATTCGTTGAGCCGGCACCGATTTGAAAAGAGACTTCGGCAACTGATGCAAGACGTTACGGCGTCCTTGTCGCGTCAGCGTAGGCACGCGACGCCGCGACGAGGCGACAAGGCGCTCTGCTATTCCTCACGATGCGCGGGACATAGAGAGAGCGTGGATTATTTGCTTCTGGCGCTGCGGTCGGCGGCCTCCGCCCGCTTCGGCCGGCGGATGGCTCTGACCTTGCCGCTTGCGCCTCCGCCGCAGAAGAAACGGTCGCCGCCATCGGCCTCAAGCCCCGACACGCCCATGCCGGCCGGCATGTCGAGCCGCTCCAGCACCTCGCCCGTTTGCGGATCGATGCGCCTGACATCGCTGTCGTCGCCTTCCCAGGTGCCGTGCCACAGGTCGCCATCGACCCAGGTGACGCCGGTAACGACACGGTTTGACTCGATCGTGCGCAGGATGGCCCCCGTCTCGGGATCGATCTGATGGATTTTTCGCCCCCGATGCTGGCCCACCCACAGCGTACCTTCCGCCCATGCAAGGCCGGAGTCGCCACCGTTGCCCGGCGCCGGGATCGTCGAAAGTACGCGGCCGGTCTTCGGATCGATCTTCTGGATGCAATCCTCGGCGATCTGGAACAGGTGCTCCCCGTCGAAGGCCGTGCCCGCATGGGCGGCGACATCGATGGAACGCACCGTCTCACCGCTCTCGGGGTCGAGCGCATTCAATTTGTCGCCGGTGGCAAACCAGACGTGATGGCCGTCGAACGTCACGCCATGCACCTGCTCGGCACCGGGAAAGGGACCATATTCGCGGAGAATTTCGGCTGAGGCTTTTTTCATGGTTTCATCCTAATCGCTCGGCAGCGGCCCGGGGAGTAACAACACTGTCGGGAAACCCGGCACCGGCGGCGTCATCCATCGGCGTGCACGTCCCCGCCCGATCGGCTGCACCTTGCCAGCCGCGCAAAGCGCGTCAAGCGCCCGCTGCACCGTGCGCGGGCTCGCCCCAAGCGCAATCGCCAGCGCCGAACTCGCCCACGCCTCGCCATCAGCGAGCAAGGCAAGCACCGCGCCGTGCTGTCCCTCGACGGGCGGCGCCAGCACGGCGACCTCGCGAGCGTGCCGCGGCACCAGCACAAAGCCGCGCGCTGTCGCGCTTACCTCGGCCACATCCCGTAGCTCAGCGCGAAGCCGTCCGATTTCGACGCGCAGTCGCGCCCGGTGCGATTCGTCTGCGTGCCTCGCCCGGAAGGCGCGGGCGAGAAGCGCGCTCCTCGAAGCATCCCCCGGCCAGGCTTCAGCCAGCGTCCTGGCAAGCGCAAAGAGAACCGGGCGCGTCGAGAGTGATGCTAACCTATCACCTGCCCGCACGACATGCCGGCATGCATCGATGACCAGCGCGCCGGATGCCAGCAGCGCCGCGACCTCTTCGAGCAGCAACGCCCTCTCCTCGCCACGGGCGATCAGGCGCGCAGCCGGCTTGGAGAGCGCTAAAAAGGCGCCGTCGACTTCGGCGGTCAATGCCGGGATACCGGCTTCACGCGCCGCCTCGCGCGCCAGCGCCAGCTGAGCGCGCGCCGTCTTCGTCTGCAGGCGCCTGACGGCGATGCCGGCGACAATGAGAGCGTTGGCGGCGCGTGATGCGGGCGGCAGCGGCATCGGGTCGAAGCCGTCAAGCGCCTGCTCGGCTTCATCGAGGCGGCCGATCAGGACGAGACGTCGGACCTGGAGATTGCGCGCATGGGCGGCGTTGACGCGGTCGCCATGGGCCTCGAGCACAGCCCGCGCCGTCTCAAGCGCCTTCTCCGGCCAGCCAAGGTCGCGTGAAACCAGCGCAATCTCGGCGTCAGCCACGACACATCGCGCCCGTGCCACCGCTTCCCTTGGGCCGAATGCACGCGCGGCACTTTTCAGCAGGGCTTTTGCGCGTGGGAAGTCGCCGAGCTGCGCCATCGCGATCCCGCGCAGCGCCAGCGCCGGCGCGTCGTCGCGCAGTGCGACGCGTTTCAGCGCGCCGAGCGGATCGCCCGCCGCCAGCGCCCGCGCCGCAGCCGTGATCAGCGAGTCCATCGCAATCCCGTCAAACTTGTAACTCCCGCACTCTCAGCTTCGGACGCTAACTGTATTCGCAGACCCGCAACGACCTGCGCAACCGCCGAACAAATGGATAGCCGAAAATGTCGACGCACAGAACCGGAACGATTGAAGGGTCGCGAAGGGCGATAGCTCGTGGCGCGGCCGATCGGCTCCCTCTCCTCGCCAGTCCGCCCTTTGCGTTCATGGCGCTTTTGACCGGCGTTCTGAGCATCGGCGAGCCGGACATGCTCTGCACGACCTCAGCCGCGTCCCCGCTGACGGGAATGGTGGCGATGTACGGGCTGATGAGCGCCTTCCATTCCGGGCCGTGGCTGCGGCTGCTCTCCGGACGGCGAAACTCTACCCATCGGCCGTGAGCCCCGATCGTTGCCACCAGACAAACATCTCAACACCAAGGAGGTGGCATGAAAGCAGCCGCGTCCCAGGAGAGAACGGACCATTGAGATGCAGGTGATGATCGAGGGACAGTCACGCTTCCGGCCTTTCGGC
>NZ_LMCO01000048.1:0-22857 GCF_001424825.1 Ensifer sp. Root31
TCCCGGATCCCGGCGTTGGCCGTCGCGATGCTGATCCTCCGAGACGAGGCTTTTTAACCGGTCAAACCGCGCGCGAACGGGCTCTGTCAGCTGCGCTGCCTGCGCCTGGTACGCTCATTCTTGCTGGTTGCTCGAAGCCGACTAGCTTTTTCGGCCAGATATGCGCGGGGAGCGCCACCACTCGAACCCAAAGTGCCGCTCTCGTGATTTAGCGCGGCGGATTGCTCCCATTGAGCAGCGTTGCCCGGATCATGTCAGCCTTCGAAAGTGGGATGGATCGGACAACTGCAGGTGCCGCTGCCTTTCGGGCTTCATCGGGTTTTCTCAGGCTTTCAATTTTTTGCTCGGCCGCCAGCCTGTCTGTGTGCGACATTGGGCTAATCACTGTGCCGTTTATATCGTGCGTGCGGAGCCTGGTTGCGCAATCGCCCCGGGCTTTCGTCACGAAGGAGTTTGGGCATTGACAAATTTGTAGGCTTGTTCCCAATATGGGAACATATGTGCGGCATGCAAGTCATAGCGAAGTCCACGTTGAGAGCCTTCTGGGGAAGGCATTCCCAAGCGGAAGTACCCCTGAAGACCTGGTACGCAATGGTGAGCAGCGCGGCGTGGACGGAGCCGGCGGATGTGAAGACGATGTTCGGTGCCAACATCGACTTTGTCAGCGATAAACGCATCATATTCGACATTTCCGGCAACAAGTATCGCCTGATCGTCCACGTTGCCTATCCATATAAGCGGCTGCTGATCAAGTTTGTTGGCACCCACAAAGAGTACGATCAGATCAACCCGGAGACGGTGTAATGGACAACATTCGAGCCATCAGGAATGATGATGACCTTGCATGGGCTATTGCAGAGGTCTCGGCATATTTCGAGAACCAGCCGGAACTCGGGACTGAGGAGGCTGACCGCTTCGACGTTCTATCGGCCCTCATCGAGGCATATGAAGACGCGCACTACCCGATCGAGGCACCTGAACCCGTTGAGCTAATCAAGGCCCACATGGAAATGTTCGGCCGCACTCAGGCCGACCTTGCCGTGATTTTGGGTTCGCGCTCTCGAGCTTCTGAAGTTCTTAATAAAAGGCGCGCTCTAACCGTGGAGATGATCCACCGGCTGCATAAAGCGTGGAATATTCCCTCTGATCACCTTGTGGAACCGTATCATCTTGTTGGCCGCGAAAGAGAGGTAGCCTAGCATCATTTGGCTTACTATCGGGCCAGACGGATCGCACCCGGATTGTTAATGGTGTTGTTCGCGAGCGCCGCCTTGCAATCCAGCTTGAAGCTGCTGTTGCCGATCATCGTGATCTCCTGCGCGACGATGCGTACGCATTCGCCGCCGGTGGAGCCATTGCCGGCATACTGGATCTCACGTGACGCCGGCATGTAGATGATGCCCGCAAGCGACGAGGCGCTGTTGCCGTTGATCACGGCCGTCGCCGTGTTGTTCCTGGCGGCAACGATCGAGAAACCTGCCCAGTCACCGGTCTGCGACGGCGTGATCTTGAAGGTCGAGCCGCCGTGAATGTCGAGTTGGGCACCGTTCATCAGGAAGAAGGTGACGCCATTACCCGTGAGCACCGACTGGCTGGCAAGTTTCAGAGTGCCGCCATCGATGATGTAGGAGCCCGGCCGCAGAAGAACCGCGCCCTTGATCTCCAAGCCGCCGTAGGTGCCGGGCTTCAGTTCGACAGTGTAGCCGGCGGGTGCGTTGTTCGGTGTCTTGCTCGTACCGTTACAGTCGCCATTGCCGCCACCGCCGGCCACGAAGTTCTGTCCGCATCCGGAGAGGTTCACCCAGCTCCCGGTCGTCGGCATTTTCTTGAACCGGAAGGGGTCCGGGATCGGTGGAACACCTTCCACCGCCTTGCCGCAGGCGAGCTCGAGATGGGCAAGCGTCGCCGAAACCTTGCCCGTTGCATAAAGACACTCTGCCTTGAGAGTGGCCGACCCACTGAGATAGATCGACTGTGCGTCGCTCGAATCCGACGTGATGGTACAGCCGGAGGTATCGACAGTGGCACTGCCGCTCACTTCGAACGCCCGGGATGCAGTCGGGTGGAGTGCCAGAATGCAGGCTTCCCGCCCCGGCATGCGCGCCGCGACGCTTTCACGATCGATCGTATAGGGTTGGAGTCCCCAGAACAGCGGAGCGTATTTGAGCTCATAGGTCGTCGTCGCCGTGCTTTCGACGCCGAGGGTGCCAAAAGTAACCTTGATCGCCTGCGTTGCCACCGGCGTCGAACTGCCCAACCCGATCTCGTCGATAATCTCCGGTGTGCCGAAATTGGCGAAGAAGATGTTGTTCGCCAGGTCCTTCGCTTTGGCTTCATCCTCCCCTTCGCCATAGGACTTTACCGCGGAAAAGGCGGCCGCATCGAGCGCGTCCTGCATCTTGGCGGATTCGAGATTGATGCGGGCGAGATTGATGGCGATGGAAGCGCCCGTGAACAACGGGATTATTAAGAGAGCAGTCATGACGGCAAAGTTGCCGTTTTCGTCCTTAAGGATGCGGACGAGGTTGTTCTTCAGATCGCTTGGCATCTTGTTTGTTGCCCCCCTCAACAGATCACGACGACTTCGGAGCCAGGTGGCCCAAAAAGCAATAAAGGTAATCGATTCTAGTGAGTTGGAGCTGGATACGGCGGCTGGCTGCGTCCCCTCCCTGCGCTCCAAAACAGGATTGCTAATTTAGCCATCAAGCGTAGAGAAATAGCTTCAGAAATTGTTAAACTTTGTGGCATCCGGCGCTGTGTGGGGGAATCCACAGCGGAAACGGGCGGGTGCCTGCCCGCGCTGCCGCTCTGGGTATCGTTGGGGCCGCTCTGCGGCGGTGTTTGTTTCCGATTTGTGCGTCTGGGATCGCATAGTGTATCGCCGGGAACTGGCTATGAAGTCTACGGCGGGCGGCGTGATGCCACGCTAGCCTCGACGCCCTCTGATCCGTGCCCGGCAAGCTCAGCCTGCCGGTCGAGCGCGACCTGTTTTTCACGCCTGATCGATTGTCCATGCACTCATCGCGCGCGCTTATTTCAGATTATCGACCAGTTTGCGAATGCGACGTTCCCGAACTTCGGCGGTCTTGGCCTCGTGGATCGCGTTGACGTGCTTTTGCCGCAGCCCAAAAGTCAGGCGGTCAAAAGCCATTCGGGCTTGCGGAGAGTTATTGAGCGCCTCGGCGAGCTCTGCGGGTTCGGCGACCTCCCTGGGCGCCTCGTCGAGCTCGACTTCGATTTCGACTATATCGCCTTCGCTGATCCTGGCGGCGGCGCGATGGGCAGCGCTGATCCCTATCAGCCGCTGCCCCCGCATGGCCGCCACCCGCGTGCGCCAACTAAAGCCATTGATTGTCACAGTCACCGGTGGGCGACCTCCAGGACCCAGCTCTTTCATTACTGCATCGGGGACCTCGACACCTGTCGCATTGCCGGAAGGGACAACCTTCGCCTGGAACGTCGCTGCTCCCCTGCCTGCATTTTTGTTCTGATTGTCGCTAGATGACATCGTCCAAATCCAATGCTGCTGCGCGTACCTATTCGCCCTGTTGAATGCTCAGGGGATAGCGCTTGGGATGGTGCACAGAGGTTGATATGTTGATAGGTCGGTTTTCGGCGTTGAACGCGATCTGATCCAACGTCAGCACCGCGGTCTTTTGTTCCAGTTTGAGCAATGCAATCTCGTCTTCATCAGGATAGCGCGCACTGATTGTTGTCTGTCCACGCACGGGGCGCAGGCCGTAACGCTCGCGCAATTCAGCGTAGAGCGAACGGTTTCCAGTCGACCAGTCCAAATCCAGCAGGCCCGGGCATGCGACGGGCTGCAGCCAGTCATACTGTATGACCACCGGCACGTCGTCGAGCGTGCGAAGGCGTTTCAACAACACGACGTCAGCCGCTTCTGGCAGGTAGAGCGCGCGTGAAATCTCCGGCGGAGCGGCATAGATCTTGGCTTCCAGCAGGCGGCTGCCGGGCATCATGCCCTTGGCGATCGCGTTGGCAGTAAAGCTTGTCAGCAAGTGCAGCTCGAATGGTTCACTTCTTTCGGCGACGTAGAAGCCCTTGCCTGGCTGGCTTTGCAGATGGCCCTCCTGAACGAGTTCCACAAGCGCCTGCCTGATTGTAATGCGGCTGACATCATATGCCTGTACCAGCTCGCGCTCGGACGGAAGTTTAGAATGTGCGGGGATCGTGCCGTCACGCGTCAGATCCAGGATGTTCTGCTTGACCTGCCTGTAGAGAGGTTGCTGGTCATCGCGATCCAGCGGCTTCAGCCGGGCGCGTTCCGCCAACGGATTGCTTCGAATTGTCGGCTTTTTTGCGGGCATCTTTTCCGTACCGTTTGTGACGATTCCAGTGCTGCACGAAATATGGTGGCAAGGCAACGGTCTATCTTGACATGTCTGGATATGACCAGTTACGACTGCATTAATAGACAACTGAGGTATCCGATGAAGCTCACTTTGATTGGCGGCGGCGGCGTAAGAGCGCCCCTATTCGTGGCTTCGGCCCTTCGCAGGGCCGAACGCAGTGGGCTTACCGAAATCTGCCTGCATGACGTCGATCAATCGAAACTCGAGATCTTCGGTAGGCTCGCCCGTGAGATTGCTCTCAGGATGCAGTCGCCCGTCCGCATTTCAGCCACCGTGATTGCCGAGAAAGCCCTTGAGGGCGCGCGTTACGTGGTCACGACTGTTCGGCCTGGCGGCGAGGACGGACGCGTCAAGGACGAGCGGATTGCCTTGTCCCACGGCGTTCTGGGCCAGGAGACCACCGGACCCGGTGGTTTTGCCATGGCGTTGCGCAGCATTCCCGTCATCACTGAATATGCTCGGCTTTTGAAAGAGGTCAGTCCGGATGCCTGGCTCTTCAACTTCACCAACCCGGCGGGCCTGGTGGCCCAGGCTTTGAGCGACGCAGGCTTCGATCGTGTCGTCGGCATCTGTGATGGTGCCAACGCGGCCCAGGAAGCGGTGGCGCAGAAGCTCGGTGTTGCCGTCAGGGACGTGCAGACCGAAGTCTTCGGTCTCAATCATCTATCGTTCACGCGGTCGGCGGTCGTTGGAGGGCGCGAGGTTCTGCAAGACCTGCTGGATGACGATGCGTTTCTTGCCGAAACGGCGCAGCGCATTTTTGATCCGTCGATTATCCGGCGGCATCGCCTTTGGCTCAACGAATATCTCTACTACTTCTACTATGCCGAGAAGGCGCTTGGAGACATCCAGGCCGATGCGCGCACCCGTGGCGAGGAAGTGCGCGATCTCAATCGAACATTGATTGCTGAACTCTCTGCCATTGGCGTCGAGCGCGATGCGGATGCTGCCCTGGCTGCCTACTTCGCCTATGAGCAGCGGCGCGAGGCGACTTACATGCATTACGCGCGGCCCGAAGCGCCGAGCATGGAAGATGCCGACAGGGCCATCCGCGCGGTCAGTGCGCATGCCGCGGACGGTGTCGGCGAGGGCTATGCCGGCGTTGCGCTCAATATCATCGATGCGATGGAATCGGGAGCCGAGTGCCATATCGGATTGAACGTGCGCAACGGGGACGCTATCGACGGCCTTCGTCCGGATGACGTCGTCGAAGTCAGCTGCGTCGTCGGCCGAGACGGGATCAAGGCAAAAAAAATCGGGGCTATGCCGGAGGCTCAAGCGCAACTCGTGCACAACATCAAGCGTTACGAGCGGCTCGCTGTCAGGGCGATTGCCGAGCGGCGGAAGGATCTCGCCGTAGAGGCGCTTGTGGCGCATCCGCTTGTGTTGTCCTACTCGCGCGCGGAGCCGTTGGTCGAGCAATACATCGCTGCACATCAACCCTTTGCCGGGGAATGGCGCTGATGCTCTCAAAGCGGTGCAGGGCCTCCCCTTACGACGTGGTGCTCGCCGGCGAGTATTACTACGACCTGATTTTTTCCGGTCTTGGCGAGATACCAAAGCTCGGCGCTGACGTGTGGTCGAAGAACTTTGATGCCGTCCCAGGAGCCAGTTATACGACGGCGCGCGCGTTTTCCTTGCTCGGTGTGAAGGTCGGCTGGTGGTGCGAGACCGGGACTGATCTTTTCAGCCAGCTGATGATCGCAGCGGCGACGCGAGATGATATCGACGCTTCTCTGTTCCAGCGCCGCGCAGAGGCAAGAATACGCCTGAGCGCTGCCTTCTCCATGGCACACGACCGCGGGTTCATAAGTCACTTCCAAGGGGACGAGACGCTTCCGTCAAAGGCTGAGATCGAACGGCTCGGGCCGCGTGTCCTCATCGTGCAAGGGCTCACCTGCCGGAGCGACTTGGCAGATCTGTTCGCCTTTGCCCGCTCCATCGGCATCTTTTGCTGCCTGGATTGCCAGCATGTCGACGAAGATATGGCCGATGGCAATCTCGCCGAGATTCTGCGCCGCACGGATTGCTTCATCTGCAACGAGACCGAGGCAAAGCGGCTGACAAACAGTGAGAGCCATGATGCGGCGCTATTGGCGTTTGCCGAATATTGCCCGACTACGGTGATCAAGCGCGGCGCATATGGCGCTTCCGCACTCCATGCGGGCCATGTCATCGAAATTGGTGCGCCGCAAGTCGAGGTCGTCGACACGACGGGTGCCGGCGACAGTTTTAACGCCGGCTTCATCTACGGATTATTGCAGGGCTGGCAGATGGAGAAGGCGCTTCGAGCGGCGGTTGCCTGCGGGTCGGCCTCGGTGACGGCGCATGGCGGCAAGGCGCTGCCCCGCGAAAGTGAGCTTCTTCAAAGCATGGCGGAAGCTACCTGGTAGAGAACGACACATCAAACGCAACGTGGGAGCATGCATATGAAACGTCGGGAATTCCTTGCATCCGCAGCGGCAGCTGCTGCGGCAATTGCCATCAGCCCCAGGGTAGCCTTTAGCGCTGACGGGGCGGTTGAAGTGATCGTGGGAAGCGATCAGAACGTGGCAGATTTCTGGTCCAATGTCGTTGTTCCGGCATTGCAGCAAGAGCTCCCGGACCTCGTCGTGAACGTTACGGTATCAGACGGAAACTCGGGGATGATGGCATTGGCGGATCGTGCCCTAGCGGCACTGAAGACGCAGAGTGATCCGCAGGTCGATGTGATGGAGGCCTTCAATCCACGCAATACCGTCGGCGCGATCGATGCCGGTCTCTGGCTCGATTTTTCCAAGGCATCGATGAGCAACTATTCGAAGCTCAACAAGCTTGCGATCGATACGAATTTCGGCCTGCCATACCGTGGGTCACAGGTGGTTCTGGCCTATGACTCCACCAAGGTGCAGACGCCTCCAAAGACCTGGGAGGAACTGACGGCCTGGATCAAGGCAACGCCCGGCCAGTTCATCTACAATCGTCCGGACAAGGGCGGATCCGGCGGCAATTTCGTGCGGCGCGCGATCCACGAAGCCAACGGACGAGACCCGTCTGCATTCACGGCAGCCAATTTCAGCAAGGAAAAAGCCGACGCGATGCTGCCGCCGGCCTGGGAGATCCTGAGGGATCTCGCACCTTCGCTCTACCAGGGCGGATCCTACACGGCCGGCAACACGCCGTCGCTGCAATTGCTTGTATCGGGCGTCGTCTCGATGGTGCCAACCTGGTCGGATCAGGCCCTGTCCGGCCTGAAATCGGGTGAGCTACCGTCTCATATCAAGCTCGCGCAACTGCAGGATCTGGCATTCGTTGGCGGGTTTGCCTATTGCACCATTCCGACAAATGCCAAGAACATCGAGGCTGCGACCAAACTCGCAAACGTCCTCATTTCGCCTGCCGTCCAGGAACAGATCGTCGATCAGATCGCCGGCTTTCCGTCGATCGAATGGTCTCATCTTTCGGACGAGATCCGCACTGCAAACGCCGACATCATCCCGAAGTCGATTCCTGCCTTCCCCGACGGCGAGTGGGAAGCCGCTGTCAATGACGGCTGGTATCGCAACGTCGCGCCCGCGATCGCGCGAAACTAAGAGATCGGAGCGCTGGTTTGGGAAGCGAAGGCAACTCTACACGAAACCTGAAAGGGCTGCTGCTAATCGGTCCGCCGCTTGCAGTCATGGTCTGCCTGCTGCTTTATCCCGCTGGCGTTTCTGTCCTGCAAACACTCCAGGAGACCGCAGCCGACGGCTCCGTCTCCTGGAGCCTTGCTCGATATCATCGGTTCTTCACCGATCCATACAGTGTTGCCAACTATGTTCGCACCGTGTGGACGACGGTGGTGACGTTGGTTCTGTTGATCGCCATTTGTCTGCCGATCGCCATCTATCTGCATTTCACCCGCAGCCGCTTGGCCGCCGTCGTTCAAGCCTTGGCGCTTTTTCCGATGTTTGTGCCAGGCATCATCGTCGCCTATGCGCTCATTCGATACATCGGCCCGAACGGCCTGCTTCAGTCACTGCTGGAGTTGGTCGGATTCAGATCCTATAACTCGCCATATCTGACTCCGTGGGGGCCGGTCATCGGCTTGGTCTGGGACCATATGCCCCTGACCTTGCTCATCCTGACGGCTGGCATGGCGAAGGTGTCACAAGAGGCAATCGAGGCCGCCCGCGATGTCGGAGCCGGCTATGTCGTCATATTCCATCGTATCATTCTGCCGCTCATGGTCGACTCGCTTCTGGTCGTGGTCGCCTTGAACGTCATCAGCCTTTTCGGCTCGTTCGTTATCCCCTACATGCTGGGACCGGCGTCTCCAGAGATGATGGGCCCTTACATGCTGAGGACATTTTCGGAAGTCCGTCAGCCCGATTTTGCCGCAGCGCAGGCGGTGATCACTTTCCTGACCTGCTCCGTGTTTGGCATCCTCTATGTCGTCATGCTGACGAGAAAGCAGGACGTATGAAGATCCGCGCCAGTACCATCGTCGGCATCGTCATCATGCTTGTCCTCATTGCCTATGTGGTGATGCCCATCGCGACGGTCTTTCTCTGGGCTTTTGCCGAGAAATGGACCTACCCGGCGCTGCTTCCGACCGAATGGGGCTTGCGCTACTGGCACACGACCCTGGCGCGGGCCGACGTTCTGTCGGCCTTGCGCCTGTCACTTGCCCTTTCGGTCACTGTGACGCTTCTGTCGGCGGTGATCTGTCTGCCGGCGGCCTATGCCTTCGCACGGATGGAGTTCGTCGGGCGCCGGACCTTCATGATGTCGTTCCTCGCAATCAACGCCTTTCCCCGATTCGGGCTCATCGTGATGATCGCGACGCTGTTCCTGAGCCTGCGCCTTGTGGGCACGTTCTGGGGCATCGTCCTGGTGCAGTTGCTGAATACCATGCTGATCATGATCTGGCTCCCGTCGGCGGCATTCCGCGGCGTCGACCGTCGGTTAGAGGAAGCCGCGCGTGATGTGGGGGCCGGGCCCGTGCGGACATTCATACGCATCACTATTCCCCAAGCCGCCCCCGCTATCGGGGCAGCGATGCTGCTCACATTTGTTTCGACCTTTTACGAGACAGAAGGCGCATGGCTGGTCGGTGCTCCCAAGCTGCGCACGATGCCAATGGTGATGTTGCAGATGATTACCGGGCAGATCGTGGTGCAATATGGGGCCGTCCTCTCGGTTCTGCTTTGGGTGCCATCGTTCATCGCATTGTTGTTTGCTCGCCGTGTCCTGGCGTCGAACCAGTTTGCAAAAGGATTTGGCGCATGACGCCGCACGCACGCGTGTTGTCGGAGTTCTGTTGAAATGGCGAAATTGGAACTGAAGGGAATCGAGAAGCGCTACGGCAACATGGCCGCAGTCCGCGACATCTCTCTCGAAATAGCATCGGGCGAACTGGTCTGCCTGCTCGGACCGTCGGGATCGGGCAAGTCGACGCTCCTGCGGATCATGGGAGGCTTCGAAAACCCCACGGCAGGTAGCGTTCTCATCGATGGTATCGACGTAACGGCGAGCGCGCCGGAAAGCCGCCCGACCGGGATGGTCTTTCAAAGCCACGCGCTCTGGACGCATATGAACGTCTTTGAAAACATCGCGTTCGGGTTGAAGCTCAGAAAGATGAGCCGAACGGAAATTGCCCGCAAGGTCGATGCAGCGCTCGATCTCGTCGGTCTCAGCGGCTATGGCAAGCGCAGTCCGCTGCGTCTTTCGGGCGGTCAGCAGCAACGCGTTGCGATCGCCCGATGCATCGTTCTGGAGCCGAAAATCCTGCTGATGGACGAACCTTTCGCCAGCCTCGACCAACATCTCAGGGAGCGGCTGCGCGAGGAAGTACGTAACATCCAGCGCGAGCTTGGCATCACCACCGTCTTTGTAACCCACGGCCAGGACGAGGCGCTTGCGATAGCGGACCGGGTCGTCGTGATGTCGGTTGGAAAGATCAACCAAGTCGGTGGACCAGCCGATATCTACGCACAGCCGCAGGACAGGTTTGTCGCCGGCTTCATCGGCGCGATGAACCTGATCGACGGGCGTGTTTCGTCGGGGGTGATGGATGCTGCCGGTTTCAGAGTAAAAGTACCATTGCCGGATGGTGAGGCAACGCTTGCTGTTCGGCCGGAGAAGCTGGCGATCGCTGCCCAAGGTGGACACACTTCGGCATCGGCGAAGATTACCAGGGTCGTCCATTTCGGAGCTTACCGCACCGTCGAGGCGACAACCGACGGCGTCAACCGCGTGAAGATACATGCCGACACGGAGACGGTACTCGAACCGGGTCAGGAAATATTCCTTGATCCCGTTCATTTCTCCGTCTTCAAGGACGGGCACGACGTCTTTCGTTCGGCGTCAGTCTCCAGATGAGTTTGCGTCCCGCCCTCAAGTGGCATCGCTTGCGCCAGGTCCGATCCGACTGTGCGTTCGGTCTCACCAGCATGTTGCAGGGGTGGGCATGCGGCGCATCGATGGAAGTGGATCTGCGCGCCCTTGGCGACGGCGATTTCGTCTGTCTGCACGATGCGACAGTCGATCGGGAAACGAGTGCTGCTGGTCCGGTGCGGGATTTCACGTCGTCGGATGTCAGGTCAATGGTAATGCGCACCGATGATGGTCATCTGACCGACCTGCAACCCATGCTGCTTGGCGATCTTGCCGCGGCGATGGACGGTGATGCGGTTCACCCGGACGCTTTGATGCAGCTGGATTTCAAGGACGACATCGGGGCGCTTTCTGCCGGCCATCGTCAGCATTTCCATGCATGTCTCGCATCCTGTGCAGATCGCTTTATCCTTTCTGGAGATGACCCGGCAGGACTGCTCAGCCTTGGCGCCGGCCTACCGGGGCTCAAGATCGGTTATGACCCTTGCCGTGATGACACGCTGGTAGAGTTGCAGCAAACCTTGGCGTTTGAAGCATTTGCTCGCGACGCTGTCGGCAGAGTGCCATTCGCGTCATATGTCTATCTCGAATACCCGATCATACTTGCCGGGCTCGATGCCGGCGTGAACGTCGTTTCGATTTTTCAATCGGCGGGCATGAAGGTCGACGCATATACACTCAATGCCGACCACCACGGGGTGGACGAGACGTTGCGCCGTCTGGTTCAGGCCGGCGTGGATCAAGTCACCACGGACGAGCCGCTCGCTCTTGATAACATACTAAGCCGGGTCATTCCCCAAACAGACTAAGCAGCCAGGGTTGAAGCGCCGGCACGCTGGCGAGAACTGCGCCATTGCCATTCTGCTCGTTTCCCTGGAAGTCGGTGACGACGCCTCCGCACTCCCTGACCAGCAGTGCAGAAGCGAGATAGTCGAGCGTGTCGAGCCCATCTTCGAAACAAGCGTGGTGCCGACCGGCTGCGACATAGGCAACGGAAAGCGCAGCGGAACCAAGCCGCCTGGTGACGGCCGCCCGGTCGATCACCGCGCGCAGGGCGGTGTGATAGTGCTCAACCGATATCCCCTGGACCTGTCCGGGGATGGGGAGTCCGACACCGACCACGGATCGCTCCGGCAACACATCGCCGCAAACGGGCAGCCGCTTGCCGTTCAGATATGCGCCTCTACCTGCCTCCGCGACAAACATTTCGTCACGGATTGGGTCGAAGACGACGCCAGCCGTTACTCGGCCATCTTCCAGATGCGAAATGACCTGCGCAAAGAATGGAATATGGAACGCGAAGTTCGACGTCCCGTCGATCGGGTCAATGATGAATGTCCGCCGGCCGTCTCCAGCCCGGTCGCTTGTCTTTTCCTCGCCGACAATCCCCGCGTCCGGGCATTTCTCATTGAGCACTGCTGCAATCGCGCGTTCGGTCGCGATGTCGGCCGCCAACTGATAGTCCCGGGGCGCTTTTTCAACCATGCCGATGGTCTCGTTCGCAGCGTAGTATTTTAGAGCGATGGCACCGCCAGCGCGCGCCGCATCTATCATCGCTGACGCTACGTCGCTCGGCTGAAATGACATGGATCGCCTTTCCAAAGAGGGTTTACATCGGACTGGTCATAACAGGTCATTTCCAGCTGAGCAAGTTATTGATCGGTGTGGCCGCCAGGTGGGGCCTGCGCACAGCTTCGACTGGCTTACTCGCCAGAAGTTGTGGCGGAGATGAGCATTATGGCTTTCCCCCTGGACATCGAGGTGCCTTTTGTTGTTCTCCACCACATCTCGCGAGTTTGCCTTGGCAGCGCTGCTGCCGGCGCCTAGTACGCTCTGTTTTCCAGCGCCTCGATGTCGACGGGCTTTGTCGGCATGATATGCACGGCGACCAAGACATTTTCCGGGGCAACAGTGGTTTCGTTCTCAACTAAAAAGTGCCGCTCACCCGATCTAGCGCGGCGCTGGATCGAACTACCCGTTGAATTCCGGACCGGCATCGCACCTATTTACAAACTTAACGAACTTGACGAGCTATCGCACCGCACCTAAATACTAGGGCAGGAGGCTGAAGCCAATGTCCATCACGAAAACAATCGACAGCGATTCTTCCAACGTCGCACTCTCGATGAAGCTTCCTCGGAAGGCCGATTTCGAAAAGGCTCTTATCAGGCAGTATGCCAAGGCGGTTCAACTGAGCCGTAAGGTTGGGCATCAGGTCAGCTTCCGCGTGGTCGTGGATCCGCAGGCCGGAGCGCAGACGATCTCGGTCGTCGAGGAAGAGCCCGCGCTTCGAGAGGATGCATTTCCGATCGAAGCGATGGCCGTTCCCGATGACGAGCTGCGGGCCGCGCTGGCGACGGCGCGGGAGCGCGGGCGACGGCGCGTTGCAGAAATCCTCGCCGAGGACGACATGGTGAGCGCGGACGCATTCGCCGATCTGCTTGGCGTGTCACGTGTAACCGTCAACACCAAGCGTCAGAATGGACAGGTTCTGGGGCTCGACGGCGCCAAACGCGGCTTTCGCTTTCCGGCATGGCAACTCGACCGGGATGGACGGCCCTATGCTGCGCTCCCGAAGTTACATGCGATTCTGGGCAGCGCATGGGCGGTTTACCGTTTCCTAATTACGCCGCATGGCGCTCTGGATGAGCGGACGGGGCTCGATGTGCTGAAACGCGGCCATGACGACGACATCCTTGCAGCGGCCGAAAGCGTTGCCCGCGGTGATTTTCGCTAAATGGCTGCAATCAAGCCGCCGGCGGGTTTTGAGAATTTTCCGTGGGGGCAATCGAAGGTTTGAGGTATTCGAGTAGCAGTTTGGCCGGCAGCGGTAATTTATGATCGCGTCGATACATAAGACCAAACGGTACGACATGGCTTGTAACATCAGGCATGATACGCACCATCTCGTTGAGATCTTCCCATGTCTTTGCGTAATGGTCCGGAAGGTATCCGATATATTTCCCGCTCAGTATCAACATCGCTGCGGCCTCCATCGAGTGCACAATTGCTGCCGTTTCGAAATTGGGGATGAAGGCGGGCTGTAATGATTCCCGGAGATAACCCCGCGAGACAAACCCGAACTTGTCGTCTTGATTGAATATCTTATCCTTCTGCGTTTCCTTGTCGGCCAGAGCATGCTGCGCGGAGCAGAACAAGCTCATCCTCTCGTGAAAGGCTTCCTTGATGACGACGGATTCCGAGGCGATGGAAGTGGGGCCGACGATGAAGTCCACATCGCCGTTGGCCAGACTGCTCTTCAGCTTGTCGGGCGAAAGAACGTCGATCCTTATAAGTATGTCGTCGTCGATTAATCCCAGTTTATGAATAGCGCGTTGCAGTTTGAATTGGTGCTCCGAGATTAGCCCGTCAACGATTCCGAGCGACAATTCGCGGCCGATCCGTTTCTTCGTCAGCCACGTTTTACTGCGGAACTCGTCTATCGACTCGAAAAGTTCGGTGATGGATGAATAAAGCTCCGTACCGCCCGGTGTCAGTCTGAACCCGGATCGCCCTCGGTGGCAAACCTTGAATCCAACTCTTTTCTCGAGGTTTGCAAGGTGCGTGCTGATGTTGGAAAGGCTCATATCGAGAATCGATTGGGATGCGGATAGTCCTCCGCAGTCGACCACCGTCCTGAAAACGGTAAAGAGGCGAAGGTCAAAATCTGAAACAGCTCGCACGCATACACCCCAGGCAGTGTTGTCGCAATCGGCAATGAATAGACAAGAATACCCCTAGTCGATGATCACTTCGGTTTGGTGAGAAGTCAACTTGTTCAACTAGCTATTCGTCTGCGCCACACGACGTGAGAGCAATCCAATGTCGAGAAATGGACGTTGGAGGAGTTGTCATGTCTGATCCAAGATTCACCCCCATAACAGGGACGGAGATGCCGCGATATGCCGGGGCGGCCACCTTGATGCGGTTGCCGCAAGTCCTCCCGGGTACTCCCGATTGGAACGACGTGCAGATCGGTCTGTTTGGTGTTCCCTGGGATGGAGGAACAACCAATCGCCCGGGCGCCAGGCAGGGACCACGGCAGGTACGTGATGCATCCACCATGGTTCGCAATGTGAACCGTGCGAGCGGCATTAATCCATTTGCATTGTGTCGGTGCGCAGATCTCGGTGACACCCCAGTAAATCCGGCAGATCTGACAGATTCGATGACGCGTATCGAGCGGTTTGCTGGCGAGGTTTGCGTCTCAGGCATTCTTCCGCTTTTTGTCGGCGGTGATCATTTGTCAACGCTGCCCGTCATGCGTGCGGTCAGCCGACGTTTCGGGCCGTTGGGCATGGTCCACATAGATGCGCATACGGATACATGGGATTCCTATTTCGGTGGTCAGAAGTACACCCACGGAACACCCTTCCGTCGAGCCATCGAGGAGGGAATTCTCGACCCAAAGCGCACGGTACAGATTGGAATACGAGGAGCGCTGTACGCCGATGGTGATGATGGATGGGGGCGCGAGCAGGGTATCCGTGTCATCGACTTTGACGAATACAGAACGTTGGGCGTCGAACGGGTTCTGCGCGAGGCGCACGCCGTTGTTGGCTCTGCTCCGACGTACATCAGCTTCGATATCGATGCGCTTGATCCCGCTTACGCGCCAGGAACAGGAACCCCTGAAATTGGCGGTATGACCACGCACGAGGCCCAACTTCTCGTTCGAGGTCTTGATGGCATCAATTGCGTCGGTGCGGATGTTGTCGAGGTTTCCCCACCATTCGATCTGAGTGGCAACACGGCGCTCGCTGCGGCCACGCTGTTATTCGAGATCCTCTGCGTTGCGGCCAGCGGTATCGCAAGAGTCAGGGCATAATTTTTCAAAAAGCAGAAGTTTAAGTAAACCATTGGAGGAACAGATGAAATTGAACAACGCCATAGCGATGGCCGGCGTGACGCTCTTGGTTTCGTTGCCATCGGTACGTCCCGCACAAGCCGAGCAAAATGTAGTGAACATCGCCTACCAGCTCACGCCGAGCCCTTGGGTCGCTCGTGTTGCCGACAAGTCATTTGAGACGCAAACTGGCTACACGATCAATTGGCGCCAGTTCAACACCGGCGCGGAAATTATCAGTGCCATGGCGTCGGGGTCGATTGATATCAGCGTGCTGGGCTCAAGCCCGTTGGCGGTCGCAGCGACGGCCGGCCTGGACATCAAGCTGTTCTGGATACTGGAGGACATTGCTAGCGCTGAAGCACTCTATGTCCGCAATGACTCTGGCATCAACAAGCCTGCCGATCTCGCCGGCAAGAAGCTTGCGGTTCCCTTCGCCAGCACGAGCCACTACCAGTTGATGTATGCGCTGGAGCAATGGGGCATTGATGGCCAGACCACAGTGTTGAACCTCGACCCGAATAAAGCTGCTGCTGCTTGGGAGCGCAAGGATGTTGACGGTGCATTCATCTGGGGGGCTGCAATGGCGCGCCTAAAGTTGGATGGCAAGCCTTTGGTCACCTCAGGCGAGATTTGCCAAATGGGGCGCTGCACGTTCGAAGGAATGGTCGCCACCACCAGCTTCGCCGAAAAGAACAGCGATTTCATGCGCCAGTTTGTCGGCATCATCAATGCCGCCAATCAGGACTACAAGAGTAACAGGTCCGAATGGGGCGCTGAATCGGACAACGTAAAGCTGATATCCAATCTTTTTGGTGCTGATGCCGAGACTGTTGCAGAGGATATTTCCAACTATAGATATCCATCGCTCAGCGAGCAAATTTCATGCTCCTGGTTAGGGTGTGCGGCAGAAGGCGGCGGAGCAAAAACACTGAAGCTGACGGCGGACTTTCTGAAATCGCAGGGAAAGATCGGGACGGTTCTCGATGATTATTCAGGGTTCGTCACGGATGACTATCTGGAACGCGCAGAGTAATCTTTTGGCTGCTGCACGAGCGCCTCGGGGGACTTTTATAGGCCCCCGAGCATTCCCTTCTTATGATGGTGTGGACGGGTTCGCTTTATCGTCTGTGATCACGATGGCTTGCTGATCTCGCCACCGGGATTATTAAGCAGGATCAGAGCCTTGTAACCGATCGCCGAGTGACGACGTTCATCGTTGTAGGATCGACGCCAAGTCACCAACTTTTCGCGTGAATCCGCAAGGGTCAGGAACCAATGAACGTTCAGGCATTCCGCGCGGACTTGCTATTGAGCGCCTCGATGGAGCCGTTGTCAGTCGGCTTGCCGGGCCGCGAGAAGTCCAGCATGACGTTGTTGGCATGGGCCCAAAGGTCGAGATGTCGGGAGATCGATGTAGTGGTGGATCTAGTTGTGACCACACCTACGGGCACGAACGTCAATGACTTTCGCGCGATTCTAATCGTTTGAGCTCGATCGCACCTCTCATGCATCCGCTGAACTTACTTCAGCCTTTCGATTTCTCCCGCGCTGATGCCTAAGCGGCCGCTCGTGTGGTGGAGCAAGGTAGATTTCCAACAAACGCAATCCCAGGATCAGTGCCGAATTGATGACCAAATATATGGCGGCTACCATGCAGAATACCTGGATGACGGCGAAGGTCTCGCTCATCAGATCCTTTGCTACACCGGTCAGTTCCATCACCGTGATGGTGCTGGCAAGCGACGTCGCCTTGAGCGACACGACGATCTCGTTGCTGTAGGCCGGCAAAGCGCGTCTCACAGCTATCGGAGCGGTGACGAGAAAAAAGACCTTGATCGACGACAGTCCCAGCGCGCGGGCTGCCTCGATCGCGCCTTTGGGCACGGCGGCCAGACCGCCGCGCATCACCTCGGCCGTATATGCGCCCGAGCAAAGGCTCATGGCGATCACAGCACAGGCGAAAGGCTCCCTCAACAGGATCCATGCTGGACTTTCGCGCAGCCATGCGAACTGGCTGAGGCCATAGTAAAGTACGAAGATCTGAACCAGCAGCGGCGTGGAGCGGAACGCTAGAACATAGGCTGATGCGATAGCCCGAAGAGACCCATGACGCGAAGCACGCGCCCAAGTGGCAATACCCGCCAGGACGAAACCAAGTGGGAGGGTTGCAGCCGCAAGTGCCAATGTGACCCAGATTGCGCCAGCCAGTTCGCTAGCAACGTGTAGTGTCGTTTCGAAATCCATGATCAGCCCCAGCGCATTCTGTTCTCGACGGCGACGAACACCCGCGAGGATACGGCGACAAGCACGAAATAGATGACAGCCGCGGCGCCGTAAAAGACGAAGGGTTGTCCGGTCGTGCGGCCGGCGAGGCCGACGACCCGCATAAGCTCGGCCACAGAGATCACGGAAAGCAGTGTCGTTTCCTTGATGGCCATGATCCAGACATTGCCCAGGCCCGGCAGGGCCTGCCGGAACATTTGCGGCATGATGACCAAATAGAGTCCCAGAAACGGACGAAGCCCGAGCGCGGCGAAAGCCTCGAACTGCCCGGCTGGAATTGTGCCGTGCGCGCCGCGGAACACTTCGGAGCTATAGGATGCCGAGACGAGGGTGACGGCCATCACGCCGACCGAAAACGCGTCTATCTCGATGTAGCCGGTGTAACCGAAACCGCGCGCGACCCACATCAGCGCCCCGTTGGTTCCGAAAAAGAGAAGGAAAATGACGAGCAAGGGCGGCACTCCTCGCATCACCGTCGTATAGAGATTGGCTGCGCCCGCGATCCAGCGATTGCTTCCGAGCTTCGCCAGTGCAATCGCAAACCCAAGGGCGACACCGAGAACGTAGCCGAGGCTCGCGCAGGTTACGGTGACGCCGAGTCCGAAAAGGAGCGGCCTGGACCAGCCCTGATCGCCCCAGGCCAGCATTTGAAGAATGGACGCGTCCGCAGCCATCAAAAATCATTCTCCGCAGATTTTCGGGTCGGCCTTGGTCGAGATATCGAAACCAAACCATTGCTGCGAAATCCGTGTGACTTCGCCGTCTTTCTTCAGTTGGCAAAGGGCCACGTCCCATGCTTTGCGAAGCTCCGCGGTATCCTTGCGCATCAGTCCGCCGACACCGACGCCGAGATAGTCGAACTGCTCGAAATCAAGATTGGGTGACAGGATCTCGATCGTTTCGCCTTGTGACGAACCCGTGAGAGCTATCCACGGGGAACGCCCCGCAAGTGCGGCGTCAATCCTTCCAGCCAATAGGTCGAGATTGAGGCTGTCCTGATTGTCGTAGAGGCGGACGTTAACTTCGCCCTTCAGTTCATTGTCCATGAACTTTTGACTTTGCGTGCCGGATTGGACGCCGACCGTCTTGCCTACCAGCGCATTCTTGAGCTCTGCCCAGGAGCTTTTCCCGTTCAGGCCGGAATTTTTGGCGGCCGCAAAATTGATCGGCAGGTTGCCGTAGCTCTGCGTGAAGGCAAGGCGTTTCTGCCGCTCTGGGGTGATCGATATCCCACCGACGAGGATGTCATATTTGCCCTGCTCAAGAGCGGGAATCTGTCCTTCCCAGGGTTGGGCGGTGAAGCGGCAGCTGCGCTGCATTCGCTGACACACGAGCCTTGCCAGTTCAATATCGAAACCGGTCAGTTCTCCCGCAGGCGTCATCGAGGTCCAGGGAAGATAGCCGCCATCCGTTCCGATGCGCACTTCAGGTAAGTCCTCAGCCAAGACCGGCGTCGCGCATAATGCTGCAAGCGTCAATGCTGCGACCAGTTCCGTCCATTTTGCTTTCATGATTGTCCCCCTCATTGTATTTGTGTTGGCAGGTTCAAAAGCGTTCGGGTCGGTCGTCCGTGCCGAGGTCCCAGAACAGGCCTGCCATGATTGCAAGACCCTCTGCGACAAGTGGCGTCAGCAGATGTTCGTCCGGCGCATGCTGACAGCATCCCGAATAGGAGTGCGGCACCCAGACTGTTGGAATTCCTAACAGATCTGCGAAGCAATCGTTCGGTAGAGAGCCTCCGGCATTCGGCAGAATTGTCGGTTCCACCGCCGTCGTCCTTCGAACGGACGCAGCCGCCCAGCGCATCAAGGGATGCTCGGGATCGAGGCGTGTGGCGCCCCATTCCAGTTCTGTTGCCTTTGGGACGACGGCGACATTGCCAAAGCCGTTTTCGTCGAGGTAGGCGCGAATTGTCTGCATGAAGCCCGCCGGATCGGTATCGACGGTGTAACGGATCTGCAGTCGTGCAGATGCGCGGGGCGGAATGGCATTGATCGGTAGAGCCGGCGTGCCTGCCGTCATCGCCAAGACTTCGAGCGCCGTCCAGCCGAAGACGCGTTGCGATGGCGTCAATCCCGGCTCGCCCCACCAGCCGTCAAGCTCCGGGCCGCCGCTCTCGGCTTGAAGCTCTATTCGACCGAGTGCGGCCATGACGCCTGGAGGAACTTCAGTCGGAAGAATTCCTCGAACATTGATTTGACCGGTCGCCGACACCAGGCTGGAGATGGCGTTGGCGAGGATCACGGCCGGGTTGGCAATCAGGCCGCCCCAATTGCCGGAATGATGTGCGCCAGCCCTGAGATCGCAGATCAGATCGAAATCAACGGTTCCACGGGTGCCACCATCAAGTGTCGCGCGGTCGCGGGCCAGGCGAGGTCCGTCCGATGAGATCAGCCAATCGGCCTTGAGCTTCGAACGATGTTCCGAACAAATCTGGTGAAGTCCGGCCGAACCGGTCTCCTCAGAGGTTTCGATAAGCACCACGACGTTAAAGCCGAGGGATCCGCGCGTCGCCAGAACCGCTTCCAGAGCCAGCATCACGATTGTGTGCTGGCCCTTGTTGTCGGCGGTACCGCGACCGTAGAGGCGGTCGCCCTCGACACTCACGCGCCAGGGATCACGGCCATTCGACCATGCGCCTTCCATGCCAGCCACCACGTCCGCATGTCCATAGACGAGCAGTGTCGGCAGATGTCCTGCTTCGTCGCGCCGCGCGATCAGCAGCGGGCCGCCCATGGGATCCGGGTTGTCCAGAATGTCGCCAGTAAAGCCGAGGCTTGTGAGATCCTGCCTGAACTCGTTTAAATAACGCACGCATTCCGGGCGCCGTGCGGGATTCTGGCTTTCGGTCGCGATTGCGACGCGGCGTGTCAGATCGGCCAGAAAGCGCCCGTTGGCCAGATAGGCGACGGCGGTGGCTATAGATTGATCCCTAGACATAATCCTGCTCATTCATTGCGTTGACAGCACGATGTCACGCGGACGAATATGCAAGCAAACCAAAACTTCTCTCGGTTACCCTTAGCTGGATTGAGTCTCGACATGGCCCGTCATTTACCACCGCTGCCCGCACTGCGCGCTTTCGAAGCTGCGGCGCGCCATCTGAGCTTCGCCAGGGCGGCTGGTGAGCTGAGCGTGACCCCGGGCGCAGTCAGTCATCACATGAAACAGCTCGAAGAGTGGGTCGGTGGACCGCTGTTTGAACGGCGCGCCAATGGTGTGGGATTGACGGAGGCCGGCCGGGTCTTTGCAACGCGCCTCGGTGCGATCTTCGATCAACTCACCGCCGTCGGCGCTGCGGCACGAGTGCCCGGCGGGCTCAGCACCGTCACCGTTCGTTGCCAGTTTTCACTCGCAACGAAGTGGCTTGCACCCCGCATTGGCAAGTTTCGCAAGGCCCATCCCGACATCTCCGTGGCTGTCATGGCTCTGCCGCACCGGTGGAGCGCTAGGGAACCGGATCCGGATCTTGCAATCTATCATGGCCGTGGAACGATTCCGGGCGTCCGACAGGATACGCTGATCAATGGCAGCCTGATTGTCGTCGGTTCGCCCGACTTGGCGGCCACCCTCCCGCCTGCGTCGACACCTGCTGACTTGTTGTCCCGGCCCCTGATCAAGGTGGATTATGCCGAACCGGGCTGGCACGATGAAGGGTGGGAAGCATGGTTTGCTGCAACTGGGTTTGGGCATCTCGAACTGCGGTCAACCTTGTCGTTCAATCTGGTGCACCTTGCGATCGGTGCCTGTCTGTCGGGCGCCGGCTTCGCTCTGGTTCCAGATTTCCTGGTCGAGACCGAACTATGCACCGGGCGGCTGGTCGATGCCTTCGGGATATCGCTGCCGATTAGGCAGCCCTATGTCATCATGACACCCGACGCTAATCTTGCGCGACCAGAGGTTGCGATCTTAAGAAGCTGGCTCTTGGATCAAGGTCTTGCGACGGCGAAACTGGGGTAACCAGTCCCGCATGTGCTTTCAGTCCGAGTACTGTTCTCGCCGGCCTCGTTCGAGCAAGAGACGCATCGTGTGCAGGTTGGTTAGTTTCACGTTGGTCCGACGTCCCTGTGAGGATCCAGTCCTTATGAATGCGGCGCGTGGGATCGGTGCAGAAATACAGGACCAAGGGTGGCCACACAGTGCTCTTCTAGTCGAAAGCTATGTTGCGACGATCTTCGCACAGTTGCTCCGTCGGCAGAGGTATATTCCTTCCGTTCGCAAAGGCGGATTGACGCCGGCAAGCCTGAACAGGGTCATCGAGAAAATCGACGAGAACCTCGATGTCGGTCTATCCCTCTCTCATTTGGCCGAGGTGGTGAATCTTAGTATTCCCCACTTTTGCAGGGCATTTAAGCAGTCGCTTGGTTGTCCGCCATATGCCTCGCCGAGAGGTCGGCATGACACCCGTAGCTTATCGTGGGGCCTGGCCGAGAACGCGATAGGTGCCTTCGATGACCTTGTGTTGGACGTCACCGGAATGGCGAACCTTGTTGGCATCGATGGTGCCGGTCTGCGTCACCAAGGAATTGAGGCAACGGACACGGAAAGGCCCGGCCATCAGCTCGTAGGCGCTGGTTCCGTCATTGGCGTTTTTCAGGAGAATTTCGCAAACCGTATCCCCGACATTGTAAATCTTGCCGTCATCGATGCGGCGTAGCCGGATGAGGTGCTTGGTAAAATCGGCCTTGCCTTCGATGCGGCTGCGCGACTGCTTGGCGCCGACCGGCATGAAGCCTTCGTTCATAAGGCCGCGCAATACCTCGATGGTCGGGATGGGTTCGAAACGTTCGGACCGGCTCTCATGGGCGGTCACGGCAAAGATTGACGGTGCGATGTGGCGCATTTCAGTTTCGGTCAGGGCGCGGCCGGTGTCGAAGCGGGCGGTTCGGGCGTAGATGCCTCCTTCGCGGTCGATCTATAGAGAGCGAGGAGTTCGCCAAGCAGCGTTTCCATTTCTGCGATCGCCTTCGGATCCGACCTCGCCGTGGTCTGCAG
>NZ_LMCO01000049.1:0-17588 GCF_001424825.1 Ensifer sp. Root31
GTGATCGCTGCAGTCAGCGACGTCTTGCCATGGTCAACGTGGCCAATCGTGCCAATGTTAACGTGCGGCTTGTTGCGCTCAAATTTGCTCTTTGCCATTTTCGGCTCTCCGTTTCCTGTCCCCTGTCGGGGAAACCTTATCTATCTGTTTTCAGCGAAAGGGTATTCCGGTCACTTCTGACCGGAATACTTTGCCTGGATTTCCTGTGCGACGTTCGACGGGACCGGCGAGTAATGATCGAAGGTCATCGTGTACTGGGCGCGGCCCTGAGACATCGAGCGCAGGTTGTCCACGTACTTGAACATGTTCGCCAACGGGACGTTCGCATTGATGACGACGGCAACACCGCGTGCTTCCTGGCCCTGGATCTGGCCACGGCGCGAGTTCAGGTCGCCGATAACGTCACCGACGTAATCTTCCGGCGTTACGACTTCGACCTTCATCATCGGCTCGAGGAGCTGAGCGCCGGCCTTCTTGGCTGCTTCACGGAAGCAGGCACGCGAAGCGATTTCGAACGCCAGAACCGACGAGTCGACGTCGTGGAAGGCACCGTCGATGAGCGTCGCCTTGACGCCCAGCATCGGGAAGCCAGCCAGCGGACCCGAAGACAGAACGCTTTCGATGCCCTTCTGGACGCCGGGGATGTATTCCTTCGGAACAGCACCGCCAACGATCTTGGACTCGAACTTGAAGTCTTCGCCATCCGGGTTCGGTTCGAAGACGATCTTGACGCGCGCGAACTGGCCGGTACCACCGGACTGCTTCTTGTGCGTGTAGTCTTCTTCGTGCTGACGCGTGATGGTTTCGCGGTAGGCAACCTGCGGCGCGCCGACGGTTGCTTCGACCTTGAATTCGCGACGCATGCGGTCAACCAGGATGTCGAGGTGGAGTTCACCCATGCCTGCGATGATCGTCTGGCCGGACTCTTCGTCGGTCTTGACGCGGAACGACGGGTCTTCTGCAGCCAGGCGGTTGAGCGCGAGGCCCATCTTTTCCTGGTCGCCCTTGGTCTTCGGCTCGATCGCGATCTGGATAACCGGCTCCGGGAATTCCATGCGCTCGAGGATAACCGGCTTCAGCGGGTCGCAGAGCGTATCGCCAGTGGTGGTTTCCTTGAGGCCAGCCAGAGCAACGATGTCGCCAGCAAAGGCTTCTTCGATGTCTTCACGGCTGTTGGAATGCATCTGAAGCATACGGCCGACGCGCTCGCGCTTTTCCTTGACCGTGTTCATGACCGACGTGCCCTTTTCGAGCTTGCCGGAGTAGATACGGGCGAAGGTGAGCGAACCGACGAAGGGGTCGTTCATGATCTTAAAGGCGAGCATCGAAAGCGGCTCGCTGTCGTCAGCGTGGCGCTCGGTCTCGGCTTCGGTCTTGACGTCGATGCCCTTGATCGCCGGGATGTCCATCGGCGACGGCAGGTAGTCGACAACGGCGTCGAGAAGCGGCTGAACGCCCTTGTTCTTGAACGCGGTGCCGCAGAACATCGGGTGGAACTTCACGTCGATGGTGCCGCGGCGAACGAGCGCACGGATCTGGTCGTTATCAGGCAGGTTGCCTTCGAGATACGCTTCAGTCGCAGCTTCATCGATCTCGACAACGGTCTCGATCAGAAGTTCGCGGTACTTCTGCGCTTCTGCCTTCATGTCATCAGGAATTTCGACGACGTCCCACTGGGCGCCGAGCGATTCGTCGCGCCAGATGAGAGCGTTCATCTCGATCAGGTCGATGACGCCCTTGAACTCGGTCTCAGCGCCGATCGGCAGCTGCATGACGACCGGGATCGCACCGAGGCGCGACTTGATCATCGAGACAGAGCGGTAGAAGTCAGCGCCGGTCTTGTCCATCTTGTTGCAGAAGATCATGCGCGGAACGTTGTACTTCTCAGCCTGACGCCAGACGGTTTCCGTCTGAGGCTCAACACCGGCGTTGGCGTCGAGCAGCGCGATGGCGCCGTCGAGAACGCGCAGCGAACGCTCGACTTCGATGGTGAAGTCAACGTGGCCGGGGGTGTCGATGATGTTGAAGCGGCGGGTCTTGCCATCACGACCCTTCCAGAAGGTCGTGGTCGCAGCAGACGTGATAGTGATGCCGCGTTCCTGCTCCTGCTCCATCCAGTCCATGGTAGCGGCGCCGTCGTGGACTTCGCCGATCTTATGGGACTTACCGGTGTAGTAGAGAATACGTTCGGTCGTCGTCGTCTTGCCGGCGTCGATGTGCGCCATAATACCGAAATTGCGGTAGTCTTCGATTTTGTATTCGCGAGCCATAGGGACTCCCTTTCGAAATTGGTCGTCGATTACCAGCGGTAGTGCGAGAATGCACGGTTGGCGTCGGCCATCTTGTGCGTGTCTTCGCGCTTCTTGACGGCGCTGCCACGGTTGTTCGCAGCGTCCATGAGTTCGCCGCAGAGGCGATCAACCATGGTCGTTTCGTTGCGCTTGCGGGCAGCAGCAATCAGCCAGCGGATGGCGAGCGCCTGACGGCGTTCCGGACGAACGTCGACGGGAACCTGGTAGGTTGCACCACCAACGCGGCGCGAACGGACTTCGACGTGCGGAGCGATGTTGTCGAGGGCCGAATGGAACACGGCGATCGGCTCCTGCTTCAGCTTGCCCTGAACGGCATCGAAGGCACCGTAAACGATGCTTTCAGCAACCGACTTCTTACCATGAAGCATGATGGCGTTCATGAACTTGGTGACAACCAGATCGCCGAACTTCGGATCCGGGTTGATCTCGCGCTTTTCTGCACTGTGACGACGTGACATACGTTTTGTCTCTCAACTGTTGACTGGCGCCTTAACACGCGGAGAACCTCGCGCAGCGCCGAATTCGTGAAACCCGAAATTACTTCGGACGCTTCGCACCATACTTGGAGCGGCGCTGCTTGCGGTTCTTGACACCCTGCGTATCGAGAACGCCACGGATGATGTGGTAACGGACACCCGGAAGGTCCTTTACGCGGCCGCCGCGGATCATGACAACCGAGTGTTCCTGAAGGTTGTGACCTTCACCCGGGATATAGCCGATGACCTCGAAACCGTTGGTCAGGCGAATCTTGGCAACCTTACGCAGAGCCGAGTTCGGCTTCTTCGGGGTCGTCGTGTAGACGCGGGTGCAAACACCACGCTTCTGCGGGTTTTCCTGCAGAGCAGGAACCTTGTTGCGCTTTACCTGTGCCTGACGCGGCTTGCGGATCAGCTGGTTTACGGTAGGCATGTAACCATCCCTTGCAAAATCTTGTCTCGTTACCCTTGCGGGCGGATCGTTGCCGTCTCCGGCGATACGGACACCTGTAAAATGCGCAAACGAGGACCGATCCGCTTTGTCGCGGATGGCCCTACAAAAAGCAGAGGACACAGCATTTCGCGCGTCATGCGTGCAGCATTTTTTGTAGTCAGCGTGCGTTTCGAACCTTGTTTGAGGCGAACTCCAGAACGCGACGTTCCGAACCAGCCAGCCTCACATGGGCTCCGATGCGGCGGGGTGTACTGATTTCAAGGCCGACAGTCAAGGGCAATTAACAAATATTCTCCCGCCAACAGACCCGCCATGCCCGGAAAACAAGGCTTTGGCGGGTGTCGGGGTGGGTCCTGGCGACCCTGTCTGCACTTGAACACAGACAGCTTCGAACAGGGTTAAGGAATCGGCAACCAGTTTGTGACGGTTTTCCACCGCCATGATTCTGCCGAGTCGCCAAAGCCTGTGGCCTCGCAGCTATTTCTTTCGCGCTGCACTGAAAAGGGCGCTAAAGTCGGCCGCGCACTCGAAAGGATATTCAATGAGCGTCACGCCTGACAACGACAATGCACCGGACGAGCCGATGGTCTTCATCATCATCGGCAAGGCCTATGAGACCGACGGAGACGACGAAGGCGTGGACATTCACGTGATGTTGCGCGCACCCGACGACGATACGGCCGTGCGCGAGGCGCTGAACGCGCTCGCCGAGGAAGGCTTCCTGGAGGCCGACCTCGATCAGATCGGCACACTGACAGACGTGCCGAACGAGGAGCCGCATGCCTCGGCCTACCAGGGCGCCCTCGAAGGCGAAGTTGCGATCATCCGTTTCAGCTGAGGCCGTCGACGCCCCAACGTCGCCTCCCCTTCCAGCCTACCACAATGAAAAAGCCGCCCGGATCGCTCCGGGCGGCTTTTCTGATTTGAGGAAACGAGGGCGAGAACGCCCTCCTCCCATTATTCGGCCGCTGCGTTTTCCTTCGCGAGATCGGCGAGCATCGGGGTGGCAACATCTGCGCCCGTACCCTTGCGACGCTCTTCGAGAATCATCTCGTCGCGCGCCGTCGCGATGCGGCGGATCTGCGTCATCGTTCCGCCGGTACCAGCCGGGATCAGACGGCCGACGATGACGTTTTCCTTCAGACCCTGCAGGCCGTCGACCTTGCCGGCGATCGCCGCTTCGGTCAGCACCTTGGTGGTTTCCTGGAACGACGCCGCCGAGATGAACGACGGTGTCTGCAGCGAGGCCTTGGTGATGCCGAGCAGGACCGGATCGCCGTATGCCGGCTTCTTGCCCTGTTCGATCAGGCCGTCGTTGACGTCTTCGAGCTCGATGCGATCGACATTGTCACCGACGATGTAGGTCGAGTCGCCGGCATCGGTGATTTCCACCTTCTGCAGCATCTGACGAACGATGACTTCGATGTGCTTGTCGTTGATCACAACGCCCTGCAGTCGGTAGACTTCCTGGATTTCGTTGACCAGGTAGGAAGCGAGTGCTTCCACTCCCTTGATCGCCAGGATGTCGTGCGGCGCCGGGTTGCCGTCGAGGATGTAGTCGCCCTTTTCGATGTAGTCGCCATCCTGAAGATGGAAGGGCTTGCCCTTCGGGATCAGGTATTCGACCGGCTCAACACCGTCTTCAGCAGGCTCGATCAGAACGCGACGCTTGTTCTTGTAGTCGCGGCCGAAGCGGATCGTACCATCGATCTCAGCGATGACGGCGTGATCCTTCGGACGACGTGCTTCGAACAGTTCGGCAACGCGCGGCAGACCACCGGTGATATCCTTGGTCTTGGCGCTTTCCAGCGGCGAACGTGCCAGCACGTCACCCTGGGAAACCTTCGTGCCCGGTTCAACCGAGAGAATGGCGTCAACCGAAAGCATGAAGCGGGCGTCACCACCACGCGACAGCTTCAGGACCGCGCCGTTCTTGTCCTTGATGACGATCGCCGGCTTCAGGTCGGTACCGCGCGGCGTCGAACGCCAATCGATAACCTGACGCTTGGTGATGCCGGTGGACTCGTCGGTCGCTTCGAGCACGGAGATGCCGTCGACGACGTCTTCGAAGTGAACGGTACCTTCCACTTCCGTCATCATCGGACGGGTGTAGGGGTCCCACTCGGCAAGACGCTGACCGCGCTTCACCTTGTCACCATCGTCGACGAAGATCTTCGAACCGTAGGCGACACGCTGCGAGGAGCGCTCGACACCACGTTCGTCGAGGATCTGGACGGCCATGTTACGACCCATGGCGACAAGGATGCCGTCAGAGTTGCGCAGCATGTTGCGGTTCTTGATCTGTACCGTGCCTTCGTAGGACGCTTCCAGGAACGACTGGTCGACCACGGTCGCCGTACCGCCCAAGTGGAAGGTACGCATGGTGAGCTGGGTGCCCGGTTCACCGATCGACTGTGCAGCGATAACGCCAACCGCTTCGCCCATGTTGACCGGCGTACCACGTGCCAGGTCGCGGCCGTAGCAGACGCCGCAAACGCCCGTCTGGATTTCGCAGGTCAGCGCCGAACGGATGCGGATCGACTGGATACCAGCCTTTTCGATCTCGATGACGTCGGGTTCCAGGATCATCCGGCCGGCGTCGACGAGACGAACGCCCGTGACCGGGTGATCGATGTCGTCCAGAGCCGTACGGCCAAGAATACGAGCGCCAAGCGAAGCCACAACCTGACCGGCATCGACGATCGCCGTCATGGTGAGGCCATTCTCGGTGCCGCAATCGACGGAGTTGACGATGCAATCCTGCGCCACGTCGACGAGACGACGCGTCAGGTAGCCCGAGTTCGCGGTCTTCAAGGCGGTGTCGGCCAGACCCTTACGGGCACCGTGGGTCGAGTTGAAGTACTCGTTAACGGTCAGACCTTCCTTGAAGTTCGAGATGATCGGCGTCTCGATGATTTCACCCGACGGCTTGGCCATCAGGCCGCGCATGCCGCCCAGCTGACGCATCTGGTTCGGAGAACCACGGGCGCCGGAGTGCGACATCATGTAGATCGAGTTCATCGGCTTCTGACGGCCGTTGTCGTCAAACTCCACAGCCTTAATGCGGGCCATCATTTCGTCGGCGACCTTCTCGGTAGCCTTGCCCCAGGCGTCAACGACCTTGTTGTACTTTTCGCCCTGGGTGATGAGGCCGTCATTATACTGCTGCTCGTATTCCTTCACGAGCGCTTCAGTATCGCCGACGATCTTCACCTTGGTGTCCGGAATGACCATGTCGTCCTTGCCGAACGAAATGCCGGCGCGGCAAGCATGGGCAAAGCCGAGCTGCATGATGCGGTCGCAGAAGATGACCGTGTCTTTCTGACCGCAGTGACGGTAGACCGTGTCGATCATCTTGGAGATGTTCTTCTTGGTCATTTCCTGGTTGCAGGTCTCGAACGGCACGTTGACGTTGCGCGGCAACAGTTCACCGATGATCATGCGGCCAGGCGTGGTTTCGTAGATCTTCGAAACCGGGTTGCCCTCGGCATCGACGGTCTTGAAACGGCCACGGATCTTGGCGTGCAGTGTCACGGACTTGGTTTCGAGCGCGTGATGCAGCTCGCCCATGTCAGAAAACGCCATGCCTTCGCCGGGCTCGTTCTGGTTCAGGATCGACAGATAGTAGAGACCCAGAACCATGTCCTGCGACGGAACGATGATCGGCGCGCCGTTAGCCGGGTGCAGAATGTTGTTCGTCGACATCATCAGCACGCGTGCTTCGAGCTGCGCTTCGAGCGACAGCGGCACGTGAACGGCCATCTGGTCGCCGTCGAAGTCGGCGTTGAAGGCCGTGCAGACGAGCGGGTGCAGCTGGATGGCCTTGCCTTCGACCAGGGTCGGTTCGAAGGCCTGGATGCCCAGGCGGTGCAGCGTCGGTGCGCGGTTCAACAGAACCGGATGCTCGCGGATGACCTCGTCCAGGATATCCCAGACTTCCGGCTTTTCCTTTTCGACGAGCTTCTTGGCCTGCTTGACGGTCGAGGAATAACCCTTGGCGTCGAGGCGAGCGTAGATGAACGGCTTGAACAGCTCGAGCGCCATCTTCTTCGGAAGACCGCACTGGTGCAGCTTCAGCTCCGGACCGGTCACGATAACCGAGCGGCCGGAGTAGTCGACGCGCTTGCCGAGCAGGTTCTGACGGAAGCGGCCCTGCTTGCCCTTGAGCATGTCGGACAGCGACTTCAGCGGACGCTTGTTGGCGCCGGTGATGACGCGACCGCGACGGCCGTTGTCGAACAGCGCGTCCACAGATTCCTGCAGCATGCGCTTTTCGTTGCGGATGATGATGCCTGGAGCGCGCAGTTCGATCAGACGCTTCAGACGGTTGTTACGGTTGATCACGCGGCGATAGAGATCGTTCAGATCCGACGTCGCGAAACGGCCGCCGTCGAGCGGCACGAGCGGGCGCAGGTCCGGCGGGATCACCGGAACGACCTTCATGATCATCCATTCCGGGCGATTGCCGGAATCCATGAAGTTCTCGACGATCTTCAACCGCTTCATCAGCTTCTTCTGCTTCAGATCCGAGGTGGTCTCGGCCAGATCCGAACGCAGATCGCCAGCGATCTTCTCGAGGTTCATCGAAGCGAGCATTTCATAGATCGCTTCAGCACCGATCATCGCGGTGAACTGATCTTCGCCGAACTCGTCGACGGCGAGCATGTAGTCTTCTTCGCTGAGGAGCTGGTTTTCCTTCAGCGACGTCAGACCGGGCTCGGTGACGATGTAGTTCTCGAAGTAGAGAACGCGCTCGACATCCTTCAGCGTCATGTCGAGCAGCGTCGAAATGCGGCTCGGCAGCGACTTCAGGAACCAGATGTGGGCAACGGGAGCGGCGAGCTCAATATGGCCCATGCGCTCACGGCGAACGCGCGACAGCGTAACTTCAACGCCGCACTTTTCGCAGATGATGCCCTTGTACTTCATGCGCTTGTACTTGCCGCACAGGCATTCGTAATCCTTGATCGGACCGAAGATACGAGCGCAGAAGAGACCGTCACGTTCCGGCTTGAACGTACGATAGTTGATCGTCTCCGGCTTCTTGATCTCACCGTAAGACCAGGAAAGAATCTTCTCCGGCGAGGCGATCGAAATCCGGATGGAATCGAAAGTCTGTGCAGGCACCTGCGGATTGAAAAGATTCATGACCTCTTGGTTCATGCCTGTCTCCTTTACGGGCTTAACGCCCTGAGCTTGGCGAGAGTGCCGACAAATCCCGGGCGCCGGCCCCTCTGCCCCATAAACAGCTAAAACCGCATTTGATGCGGCCCCGTTCCTCTCGCTTGCCAATGAAGCCTTGCGGAGGAAGCGGTGCGCGCCGCGACGCGGCACGCACCTTGATGTTTCTTATTCGGCTGCGTCAGGCAGCTGCGCTGCACCGAGTTCGTCGACCTTGGTGTTCTCGAGTTCGACCGAGAGGCCCAGCGAGCGCATTTCCTTGACGAGAACGTTGAAGCTCTCGGGAATGCCCGCTTCGAAGGTATCGTCGCCACGGACGATCGCTTCGTAGACCTTCGTACGACCGGCCACGTCGTCCGACTTCACCGTCAGCATTTCCTGCAGGGTGTAGGCGGCGCCGTAGGCTTCGAGCGCCCAGACTTCCATTTCCCCGAAGCGCTGACCGCCGAACTGCGCCTTGCCGCCCAGCGGCTGCTGGGTGACGAGCGAGTAAGGACCGATCGAACGGGCGTGGATCTTGTCGTCGACAAGGTGGTTCAGCTTCAGCATGTAGATGTAGCCGACGGTCACCTGGCGGTCGAATTGATCGCCGGTACGGCCATCATAAAGCGTCGACTGACCGGTTACCTTCAGGCCCGCCTGCTCCAGCATCTCGTTGACGTCAGCTTCGACAGCACCGTCGAAGACCGGCGTCGCGATCGAAACGCCACGACGGGTCTGCTCGGCAAGCCGTACGATCGACTCGTCGTCGTACTGCTTGATCGGCTCACCCTTCGGGCCCGACCCGATGACGCTGTCGATGGTGTCGCGCAGCGGCTGGATATCGGCACCTGCCTTGTAGGCATCGAGCATCGCGCCGATCTTCTTGCCCATGCCGGCGCAAGCCCAGCCAAGATGGGTTTCGAGGATCTGGCCGACGTTCATGCGCGAAGGCACGCCGAGCGGGTTCAGAACGACGTCGACGTGCGTACCATCTTCCAGGAACGGCATGTCTTCGATCGGCACGATACGCGACACGACACCCTTGTTGCCGTGACGGCCGGCCATCTTGTCGCCCGGCTGGATCTTGCGCTTAACAGCGACGAAGACCTTGACCATCTTCATGACGCCCGGAGGCATTTCGTCGCCGCGCTGGACCTTTTCGACCTTGTCCATGAAGCGCTGTTCAAGGCGCGACTTGGATTCGTCGTACTGGGCGCGAAGCGCTTCGATCTCGCCCTGAGCCTTCTCGTCTTCGATGGCAAACATCCACCACTGCGAGCGGGGATATTCGCTGACGACGAGGTTGGACAGCTCAGTGCCCTTCTTGAAGCCCTTCGGACCTGCAACCGCGGTGTGACCGCGCAGCATGTCGACGAGACGTGCGTAGACGTTACGATCGAGGATCGCCTGTTCGTCGTCGCGGTCCTTGGCCAGTCGTTCGATTTCCTCGCGCTCGATCGCCATCGCGCGCTCGTCCTTCTCAACGCCGTGGCGATTGAAGACGCGAACTTCGACGACGGTGCCGAACGTGCCCGGGGGCATGCGCATGGACGTGTCGCGCACGTCGGAAGCCTTTTCACCGAAGATGGCGCGCAGAAGCTTTTCTTCCGGCGTCATCGGGCTTTCGCCCTTCGGCGTGATCTTGCCGACCAGGATATCGCCCGGCTGAACCTCAGCACCGATGTAGACGATGCCGGCTTCGTCGAGATTACGCAGCGCTTCTTCCGAAACGTTCGGAATGTCGCGGGTAATTTCTTCCGGACCCAGCTTGGTGTCACGCGCCATCACTTCGAATTCTTCGATGTGGATGGAGGTGAACACGTCGTCACGCACGATGCGCTCGGACAACAGGATCGAGTCTTCGTAGTTGTAGCCGTTCCACGGCATGAACGCGACGAGCGCGTTGCGGCCGAGTGCCAGATCGCCGAGATCGGTCGACGGACCATCAGCAATGATGTCGCCCTTGTTCAGAACGTCACCGACGGTGACCAGCGGGCGCTGGTTGACGCAGGTGTTCTGGTTCGAACGCTGGAACTTCTGCAGACGGTAGATATCGACGCCCGACTTCGACGGATCGAGGTCTTCGGTGGCGCGGATAACGATACGGGTCGCATCGACCTGGTCGACGACACCGCCACGACGGGCTGCAATGGCAGCGCCGGAGTCGCGGGCAACGACCGGTTCCATGCCGGTACCGACGAACGGAGCTTCGGCGCGCAGCAGAGGCACGGCCTGACGCTGCATGTTCGAGCCCATCAGTGCGCGGTTGGCGTCGTCGTTCTCCAGGAACGGGATGAGCGCCGCGGCGACCGAAACGAGCTGCTTCGGCGAAACGTCCATCAGGTTGATGTTGTCACGCGGTGCCAGCATAACTTCGCCGGCATGACGGCAAACGACGAACTCTTCCGAGAACGCACCATCGCTATCGAGAACCGAGTTTGCCTGGGCGACGTGGTACTTCGCTTCTTCCATTGCGGAGAGATAAACGACGTCGTTCGTCACCTTGCCGTCAACGATCTTACGGTACGGGCTTTCGATGAAGCCGTACTTGTTGACGCGGGCAAAGGTTGCAAGCGAGTTGATCAGACCGATGTTCGGGCCTTCCGGCGTTTCAATCGGGCAGATACGGCCGTAGTGCGTCGGGTGAACGTCACGGACTTCGAAGCCTGCGCGCTCGCGGGTCAGACCACCCGGGCCAAGTGCCGAAAGACGGCGCTTGTGGGTGATTTCCGAAAGCGGGTTCACCTGGTCCATGAACTGCGACAGCTGCGAGGAGCCGAAGAATTCGCGGACGGCGGCGGCAGCCGGCTTGGCGTTGATCAGGTCCTGCGGCATGACGGTATCGATTTCGATCGACGACATGCGTTCCTTGATCGCGCGCTCCATGCGCAACAGACCAAGGCGGTACTGGTTTTCCATCAGTTCGCCGACAGAACGAACACGGCGGTTGCCGAGGTTGTCAATGTCGTCGATTTCGCCCTTGCCGTCACGCAGCTCGACCAGCATCTTGACGACAGCCAGGATGTCTTCCTTGCGCAGGATACGAACGGTATCAGCCACTTCAAGGTCGAGACGCATGTTCATCTTCACGCGACCGACGGCCGAGAGGTCGTAACGCTCGGCATCGAAGAACAACGTGTTGAACATGGCTTCCGCAGAATCCATGGTCGGCGGTTCGCCCGGACGCATTACGCGGTAGATATCGAACAGAGCATCCTGACGGTTCTCGTTCTTGTCTACGGTCAGCGTGTTGCGGATGTAGGCGCCGACATTGATATGGTCGATGTCGAGAACCGGGATTTCGTCGAAGCCGGCCGACAGGATGACGGGAAGCGTCTTCTCGTCGATCTCGTCGCCTGCTTCGAGGTAGATTTCACCGGTCGAGAAGTTGACGATGTCTTCGGCAAGGTAGTTGCCATAGAGGTCGTCATCGGTCGCTTTCAGGGCCTTGAGACCCTTGTCCTGCAACTGGCGCAGCAGGCGCGGCGTCAGCTTCTTGCCAGCTTCGACAACCACTTCGCCGGTATCGGCGTCGACCATCTCGGTGATCGCCTTCTGGCCCTTCAGCGCATCCGGCTGGAACGGCACGCGCCAGCCAGCGCCGTCGCGCTGGTAGAGCGACTTCGTGTAGAAGGTGTCGAGGATCTCCTCGCCGTCCATGCCGAGCGCCATCAAAAGCGAAGACACGGGGATCTTGCGGCGGCGGTCGATACGGGCGTGGACGATATCCTTGGCATCGAACTCGATGTCGAGCCAGGAACCGCGATACGGGATCACGCGGGCAGCGAAGAGCAGCTTGCCGGAAGAGTGGCTCTTGCCCTTGTCATGGTCGAAGAACACGCCCGGAGAGCGGTGCATCTGCGAAACGATAACGCGCTCGGTGCCATTGACGATGAAGGTACCGTTGTCGGTCATGAGCGGCATATCGCCCATGTAGACGTTCTGTTCCTTGATGTCCTTGATCGACTTCGCGCCGGTATCCTCGTCAATATCGAACACGATCAGGCGCAGGGTCACCTTGAGCGGTGCTGCGTAGGTCAGATCGCGCTGACGGCATTCTTCGACGTCGAACTTCGGCTGTTCGAATTCGTAGGACACGAACTCGAGCATCGAAGCGCCGGAGAAATCCTTGATCGGGAAAACCGATTTGAAAACGGCTTGAAGGCCCTCATCAGGGCGTCCGCCCTTGGGCTCTTCAACCATAAGAAACTGGTCGTAGGATGCCTTCTGAACCTCGATGAGGTTCGGCATTTCTGCGACTTCTGGAATTTTACCAAAAAACTTGCGTACGCGCCTGCGACCGTTAAACGAAAGGGTCTGAGCCATCGTCGCTCCTTGTCAATCTTGCATCCGGGCCTGCAACGGACGGGAACCGATGGCCAGTCGACCCCGTCAATCAATGAGTAGTTCAATCTCGTCTAACTTGCGGAAAACGCCCAGCGCGGATTGCTGTGCTGAATTCCGTTCGAGACCATCCTCTTGAAGAACCCATTACCCAAAAGCCGTTTTGCGACAGGCTTTTGGGTAATATGTTCTAAAAACGGTCAAAGAGAGGCGGCCGAAATGGCCACCTCCCCTTGCAAAATGCCGAATTACTTGACGTCAACCTTGGCGCCAGCGTCTTCGAGCTTCTTCTTGAGGTCAGCAGCTTCAGCCTTCGAAACGGCTTCCTTGACCGGCTTCGGAGCGCCTTCGACCAGGTCCTTGGCTTCCTTGAGGCCGAGACCGGTGATGGCGCGGACTTCCTTGATGACGTTGATCTTGTTGGCGCCAGCGTCAACGAGGATAACGTCAAATTCGGTCTTTTCTTCTTCGACCGGAGCAGCAGCACCGGCGCCGCCAGCAGCAGCAACAGCTACCGGAGCAGCTGCAGAAACGCCCCACTTCTCTTCGAGCAGCTTGGAAAGCTCAGCAGCTTCCAGGACGGTCAGCGAGGAGAGGTCTTCAACGATCTTTGCGAGATCAGCCATTTTACTTTTCCTTTTGTTCGGTTCGAACTGGTTTTAAATACAACAGCGAAAATCCGCCTTAGGCGGCTTCGTCCTTCTTGGCATAGGCGGCGAACACGCGGGCAAGCTGGCTTGCCGGTGCTGCAACAACCGTAGCAACGCGGGTTGCCGGGGCATTGAGAAGGCCCAGCAGCTTTGCGCGCAGCTCGTCCAGCGAAGGCAGGGTCGCAAGCGACTTGACTGCTTCGGCGGTGAGCGTGGTTGTTCCCATGGAACCACCGAGAACAACGAGCTTGTCGTTGGTCTTGGCGAAATCCATGACGACCTTAGGAGCCGTGATCGGGTCTTGGCTGAATGCGATCAGCGTCTGACCCTTGAAGAGATTTGTCATCCCTTCCGACTCGGTGCCCTGAAGAGCGATCTTGGCCAGGCGGTTTTTCGCGACTTTGACGGTGCCGCCAGCAGCGCGCATCTTCGAACGGAAGTCGTTCATCTGCGCAACTGTGACACCAGCATAGTGGGCCACGACAACCGAACCGGAAGCCTTGAAGACTTCGTTCAGCTCCGTGACGAATTCGCGTTTTTCCGCTCTTTCCACTGTCTGTCTCCAGTTGACAGGGTTGCATGAACTGCAGCCCCTGCCGGGTTTGCCTTTGTCACCAGGGATCTCAAAAAAGATCCCAAGTAACGCTTGAGGATCCTGTCCCTTGGCGTTCCCGGAAAGCCGGGTCTGACACAAGGCAAGCGAGGCTCGAACCGAATTTCGACGCCTCCGGCGTCATCGTGAAATTCAGATCTTACCCGTCTCATGCAGGCCGAAGTGATTAAGGTAAAACCACCCGCAATCTCGGACAGGAGTTCCGGATCGAGATCCGGATTTCCGGCCCCGAAGGGCCGGAAATTATTGCTCGGGCCGAAGCCCGAAATTCATTAGGCGACGCTGAGCGTTGCCGGGTCGATCTTCAGGCCCGGGCCCATGGTCGACGAAATCGCTACGCGCTTGACGTAGTTGCCCTTGGCGCCAGCAGGCTTCGCCTTGACGACCGCGTCAGCGAAGGCGCGGATGTTTTCTTCCAAAGCCTTGGCGTCGAACGAAGCCTTGCCGATGCCGGCGTGGATGATACCAGCCTTCTCGACGCGGAATTCGACGGCGCCGCCCTTGGATGCCTTGACGGCACCGGCAACGTCCATGGTGACCGTTCCGACCTTCGGGTTCGGCATCATGCCGCGCGGGCCGAGAACCTTACCGAGGCGGCCGACGAGCGGCATCATGTCCGGGGTCGCGATGCAACGATCGAAGTCGATCTTGCCGCCCTGAACGATTTCGACGAGCTCTTCAGCGCCGACGATGTCTGCACCGGCAGCCTTGGCTTCATCAGCCTTGGCACCACGTGCGAACACGGCAACACGAACCGTGCGGCCCGTGCCGTTCGGCAGGTTGACGACGCCGCGAACCATCTGGTCGGCGTGGCGCGGGTCAACGCCAAGGTTCATCGCGACTTCAACAGTCTCGTCGAACTTGGCAGTTGCACGTTCCTTGACCAGCGATACGGCTTCGGTGAGGCCGTAGATCTTCGTCGGGTCGATGCCCTCGCGGGACTTCTGTACACGCTTTGCAATCTTCGCCATGGTCTTAGCCCGCCACTTCCAGGCCCATGGAGCGGGCAGAGCCCTCGACCATTGCCATTGCGCCTTCGATATCGGCCGCGTTGAGGTCCTTCATCTTGGCCTCTGCGATCGTGCGGATCTGAGCCTTGGTGATCGAGCCAGCCTTGGCCTTACCTGGGGTCTTCGAACCGGACGTGATCTTCGATTCACGCTTCAGGAAGTAGCTGACCGGCGGCTGCTTCATGACGAAGGTGAACGACTTGTCCTGGTAATAGGTGATGACGACCGGGATCGGCATACCCTTTTCCATTTCCTGCGTGGCGGCATTGAACGCCTTGCAGAATTCCATGATGTTAATGCCACGCTGACCGAGTGCAGGACCGATCGGCGGGGACGGATTGGCCGACCCTGCCTTCACCTGCAGCTTGAGCTGGCCTGCAACTTTCTTAGCCATTTCTCTCTGCCTCTCATTGCCTCGTCGCGACGGATCGAAACGAGGAACTGTTGCGCCGGTTTCCCGGCATGTAGCCGATCAGGGATCGGCGGCTGCGGTTGCGTGGTGCGGACCCTTCGTCCCGGCTAAGGCCGACGTCCTTCCACGCGCATGCGGATTTCTCCGCCAGGGCAGGCCTAAACGACTTGCCCAATCTCTTTTGATCTTCTCAGACCTTCTCGACCTGGCCGTATTCCAGTTCGACCGGGGTCGCACGACCGAAGATCGAAACCTCGACCTTCAGGCGCGACCGCTCCTCGTCGACATCCTGAACGATGCCGTTGAACGAGGCGAACGGACCATCCGAGACGCGAACCTGCTCGCCGATCTCAAAGGAGACGGACGGCTTCGGACGCTCGACGCCATCCTGGACCTGGCCGAGGATACGATCGGCTTCATGATCCGGAATCGGAACCGGCTTGCTGTCGGTCCCGAGGAAACCGGTGACCTTCGGCGTGTTCTTGATGAGGTGAAAGGCCTCATCCGTCAGGTTGGCGCGCACCAGGACGTAACCCGGGAAAAACTTGCGCTCGGCATCAACCTTGCGGCCGCGGCGAATCTCGACAACCTTTTCGGTCGGAACAAGGATCTTCTCGAACAGATGCGAAAGACCTTTTTGCTTGGCCTTTTCCTCGATCGATTCAGCTACCTTCTTTTCGAAATTCGAATAGGCGTGAACAATATACCAGCGTGCAGCCATACTACCCTCCACCCAATCAAGCGCCAGCGTTGAGGACTAGGCCAATCAGCCAACCCATCAACTGGTCCGCAGCAAAGAAGAAGGCAGCGGCAAAAAAGACCATGACAAAAACCATCAGCGTCGAGATCATCGTCTCGCGCCTGGATGGCCAAGTTACTTTCGACGCCTCTGAGCGAACCTGCTGCAGAAACGTAAACGGATTCGTTTTGGATGCCATGTAATGCTCACGCCATTACGGCGCGTAAAGCCGATGATTCAGCCCCACGCACCGCGTGTCTGTTTGGACCCTACATAAAGACCGATTCTACAAATCACAAGAGGCATTCGGTCTTTTCTGTGAATTTCGATGGTCGGCTTATCCGACCTCCTTCCACCTTACCCGGCTTTGAGCCGCTTGCAAAGGCGAAGGCAATGGCAGGGGCAGCCGGGCTTGAACCGACGACCTGCGGTTTTGGAGACCGCCGCTCTACCAACTGAGCTATACCCCTAGATCGCTTCAGCCGGTCATTCTCGAACCGGTCAGCGCATCAAGTCAGCGGCTTATTATTCAGTTTATCGGGCGATGACAAGCGTCTTTGACGGAAAAGAGCAAAAATCCTCAATCAAGTCTTCCCCCCTCCGCCCAGACGGCCGCTCGCCCGCCATATGACCTAGCGAAAACGCATTGTTTTCAATGATGCCACCTCCTCCTCTGCGATTTTCGAGCACCGTTTCGAAGCCAACAGATAGGATTGCGAATCGGTCGAGTGCGACAAGGCAAACCTATGACTGATATCCGCCTGGTTGAATATGATCCGTTCTGGCCAGAGGATTTTGCAGCGCGTCGCCGCGTCATCGCAGGCCTCCTGGCGCCACTCATTGCCGACATTCAACACGTTGGCAGCACAGCCGTACCCGGACTGGCGGCCAAGCCGAAGATAGATATCGACGCCGTCCTTCAATCTGAAGGCGACATTCCGGTAGCGCTCGAAAGCGCGGCTACGGCCGGCTATCACTTCCACGGAGATCCCTACGGCAATGGCCTATGGACACTCACCATGAGCGGGGCGCCCTATGGTACCCGCCTCTATATATGCGGGCCTGACAACCACGCGCATCAAGCGCGCATCCTGTTTCGCGACTACCTGCGCCGACACACGGGAGTCGCGCGACAGTACGAACTGCTCAAACGGAAACTGATCATCCAGGCAAGAGGCAATTGGGACATCTACGCCAGCGGAAAGAGCGAGTTCATCGCCGGCGTCCTGCGTCGGGCTCAAAACGAAAAGCCCCGCTGTTTCCAGCGGGGCCTTTTTGAAGCGAAATAATCCTGAGATTACTCGACGATCGAAGCAACGATGCCGGCGCCGACGGTACGGCCACCTTCGCGGATAGCGAAGCGCAGCTTTTCTTCCATCGCGATCGGAACGATCAGCTCAACGGCAACCGTGACG